>NZ_DBDF01000049.1:0-30154 GCF_002293435.1 Bacteroides sp. UBA939
TGTTTATTATCAGATAGATACAATCAAAAAGGTGGCAGATGGCAGATAAAAATCGATTTTCAACTTTATGGAGGTGTTGGCGGAATGCGAAATAATATAGTAAAGGGATAAAATCGTATCATTATCTCCTGTGCCCATCCGTTATCTTTGTGCCATGAACTTGAATAATGTTTATGAAAAATAGGACGATAATGAAATTCAAATTTATGGCGGTAGCTTTAATGACGAGCGTCTTGGTTGCTTGCGGTTCTGCTAAAAAAGAAAAAACGACAGATGACGGAACTGCTCCTGCGCGTACTCCTGAAACGGAAAAATTGTTGGCTAACCTGAAAAAAGTTCCTTCCAGGGGCTTTATGTTCGGACACCATGATGACACCAATTATGGTATCGGTTGGGATGGTGATGAAGGACGCTCTGATGTGAAGAGTGTCTGTGGAGATTATCCTGCGGTTATCAGTTTCGACCTGGGACACCTTGAGCTGGGTGATACCATGAGTCTGGACAAAGTCCCGTTCGGCAAAATCAGAAAAGAGATAATAAACCAATATAAGCGGGGCGGCATATCTTCCCTCAGTTGGCATTTGCGCAATCCGCTGACGGGTGGCGACTCGTGGGATGTGTCGGACACAACGGTCGTGAAGTCTGTGCTTCCGGGAGGAGCCAATCACGGGAAGTTTACCGGCTGGTTGGGCAGGATGTCGGCCTTTATCAATTCTTTGCAGACGGAAGAAGGAGTGAAAGTTCCGGTTCTTTTCCGTCCGTGGCACGAACATACGGGCAGTTGGTTCTGGTGGGGCGAGAAACTCTGTACGCCCGAAGAGTACAAGGCGCTTTGGCGCATGACGGTAGACGCCCTCCGCAGTGACGGTGTGGACAATGCCCTTTACGCCTATTCACCGGGTAGTGAGCCTAATGATACGGCGCAATACCTGAAACGTTATCCCGGCGACGATTTAATCGACGTTATTGGTTTTGATACTTATCAGTTCAAGCGCGATGCCTATGTTGCCAATCTTGAGAAATCGCTGGCTATTGTAGACAGTATAGGCAGAGCACACGATAAGGTGATTGCCATTACCGAAACCGGATACGAAGGCATCCCCGATCCGAAATGGTGGACTGAAACCCTGTTGCCTGCTGTTGAAAACTATCCGATAGCTTATGTTTTGGTATGGCGTAATGCCCGTGAACGTGTTACCCACTTCTACGCTCCTTATCCCGGACAGGTTTCGGCAGAGGACTTTGTGGAGTTCTACAACCATCCTAAAACACTGTTTGCGGCAGACGTAAACTCTTTATTTCAATAAGAAAAACAATCAATATGAAAGCTTTTGAAGATAAGGCAACAAAACTTCTTCAGGAACACGAAGAACTGATTACGAGAAAGAATGAGCCTGTAGAAGGAGGTAACGGTATCTTTACGCGTTATAAATATCCGGCAGTGACGGCTGCGCATACTCCCGTGTTCTGGCGTTATGATTTGAACGAAAGTTCCAATCCTTACCTGATGGAACGCATCGGCATGAATGCGGCGCTTAACTCGGGCGCAATCAAATGGAATGGCAACTATCTGCTGGTATTGCGTATGGAAGGTGTCGACCGCAAATCTTTCTTCGCAGTGGCTGAAAGCCCCAATGGAATAGATAACTTCCGTTTCTGGGATTATCCGGTTACTATGCCCGAGGATGTGATTCCGGCTACAAATATATATGATATGCGTCTCACGGCTCACGAAGATGGCTGGATATACGGTATCTTCTGTGCCGAACGCCATGATGACAGAGCTTCCGCCGGCGATTTGTCCTCGGCTACAGCCACGGCAGGCATTGCCCGCACGAAAGACTTGAAGACATGGGAACGTCTGCCGGACCTGAAAGCCAAGAGCCAGCAGCGCAATGTTGTGCTTCATCCCGAGTTTGTGGATGGTAAGTATGCTCTCTATACCCGTCCGCAGGATGGGTTTATTGATGCCGGAAGCGGTGGCGGAATCGGCTGGGCGTTGGTGGACGACATGACGCATGCGCAGGTGACGGAGGAAAAGATTATAGATTTACGTTACTATCATACTATCAAAGAGGTGAAGAATGGTGAAGGACCGCATCCGATAAAAACATCGAAAGGCTGGCTTCATCTGGCTCACGGCGTACGTGCCTGTGCTGCGGGATTGCGCTACGTACTTTATATGTATATGACCGCCCTGGATGATCCTACACGCCTGATTGCTACTCCGGGCGGTTATTTCATGGCTCCCGAAGGAGAAGAACGCATCGGTGATGTGAGTAACGTGCTCTTTACCAATGGCTGGATTGCCGATGAAGACGGTAAAGTGTTCATCTATTACGCATCCTCGGATACACGCATGCATGTGGCTACTTCTACAGTAGACAAATTGGTGGATTACTGCATGAATACCCCTGCAGACGGTTTTTCTTCTTCCGCTTCCGTAGAGACTTTGAAGAAGCTTATCGACAAAAACCTGAAGCTTATCGCAAATCACTGATAGAATTACTGATTATGAATTACAGATTACGAATTGTAACGCCCTGCCATGTAACGCGCTTCAATATTAATCCGTAATTTTGTAATCCCTAATTCAAAATTCATAATTCATAATTCAAAATTCAAAATTCATCCTATGGCAACCCTGAAAGAGAAAATCGGTTATGGCTTTGGAGATATGTCTTCTTCCATGTTCTGGAAGATATTCTCCTATTATCTGCCCATATTCTATTCCAATATATATGGTTTAAGTCTTGCTGATACCGGCGTTCTGTTGCTGGTTACGCGTATTTGGGATGCGGTGTCCGACCCGATGATGGGGGTGATTGCCGACCGGACGCATACGCGTTGGGGGAAGTATCGCCCTTATTTGCTGTGGGTTTCTCTTCCGTTTGCCGTGTGCGGCGTGCTGATGTTTACAACGCCTGATTACGGGGCAACGGGTAAACTGGTATGGGCGTATGTCACTTACATCATGATGATGACGGTTTATACGGCTATCAATGTTCCTTATGGCGCCATGCTCGGCGTTATGACGGACGACTCGGATACGAAGACCGTATTTTCTTCTTACCGTATGTTTTTTGCCTATGGAGGTAGTTTCATAGCCTTGTTTGCCTGGGAGCCTTTATGTACATGGTTTAAGGAGATGAGCGGTTCGGTGACTACCAGTTGGCAATATTCCATGATAGTCATTGCAATTGTATGTTTCTTTTGCTTCCTGATTTGCTTCCGCATGACCCGTGAATATGTCAAGAGCGTATCTACCGTTTCTATTGGGAAAGACCTCAAGTCGCTGCTGGCTAACGTGCCCTGGTGGTTGCTTATCGGCGCGGCGTTATGCTCCAATCTCTTTAATACGGTGCGTGGCGCTACGGCTGCTTACTTCTTCAAAGATTATATCGGCGACAGTGTGTTCCTGAATATGGGAGACCTTTCCATTCTGTTCTATGCCGGATTATTCCTGGGCGTGGGCGAAGTTGCAAATATGGTTGGCGTAGTGCTGGCGGTACCTCTTTCGCGTACGTTAGGCAAGAAGTCTACTTACATACTGACTATGGCTGCATTGGCGGTACTGAGCATACTGTTCTTCTATCTGCCTTGTACGCCGGTTGGTTTCTGGATGATGCTGATTATGCAGATTGTTATCTCCATTTGCACAGGTATTGTATCTCCGTTGGTATGGAGTATGTATGCTGATGTGTCCGACTATACCGAACTGAAGGACGGTACGGCATCAACAGGACTTATTTTCTCTTCTTCGTCTATGGCGCAAAAGTTCGGCGGTGCATTCGGTGGTGCGGCAGTGATGTGGATACTTGCGGCATTCGGTTATAATACTGCCGATGGTGCGGTGCAGACGGAAGAAGCCCTGACGGGGTTGAACTTGTTGATGAGCTGGATACCTGCTGCTGTAGCTGTGCTGGCAATGGTGGTGGTGTACTTCTATCCTTTGACAAAAGCGCGCGTGGTTGAAATTAACGAGAAGCTGAAGCCGATACGCGCCAAGATATAAAGTTCTATATGAGAATAATTTTTTAGACGCAGATGACGCGGATTTCTTTTTCTCTTTCGAATGAACGAAACATAGCGCAGCATTTAAAAAATCCGCGTCATCCGCGTTATCCGCGTCTAAAAAATTGCTTATACACAGGAAAGGAAACTAATAAAACAAACTAAAAACAAAATCTTATGAACATCGGCTGCATGAGACAAGAGATGGAAGAAGTGTTGGTAACCAATATTCTTCCGTTTTGGATGAATAAGATGACAGACGAAGTGAACGGCGGTTTCTATGGTCGCATCACCGGGAATGGAGTGTTAGTGCCGGAAGCTGTGAAAGGCGCAATATTGAACGCCCGTATTCTCTGGACTTTTTCGTCGGCCTACCGTTTGTTGAAGAAAGAAGAATACCTGGTTGCGGCCACACGTGCCAAGCGGACTGTTGTCGACAGTTTCTATGATAAGGAATTCGGTGGCGTTTACTGGGCGCTTGACTATAAAGGCCGTCCATCGGATACGAAGAAACAAATATATGCCATAGGCTTTGCCATTTACGGATTGAGCGAGTATCATCGCGCCACGGGCGATACGGAAGCGTTGGAATATGCTGTCCGTTTGTTTGAAGACATTGAGAAACATAGTTTCGACTCCGTAAAGAACGGCTATTGCGAAGCTCTCACCCGCGAATGGGGTGAAATAGCCGACATGCGCCTGAGCGATAAAGATGAAAACGAGCGGAAGACGATGAATACACACTTGCATATTCTGGAGTCGTACACCAATCTTTACCGCGTATGGAAAGACAACCGGCTGAAAGAGCAACTCCGTAACTTGATAGAGATATTCACGGATAAGATATTGAACGCTGAAACCGGTCATTTGGAACTCTTTTTCGATGATGACTGGCACAGCAGGAACCGTATTGTTTCTTATGGTCATGACATCGAAGCTTCGTGGCTGATACATGAAGCCGCATTGGTGTTGGACGATGAAGATGTGCTTAAAAAGGTGGAACCGCTGGTAGAATTTATTGCCGCTGCCGCTGATGAGGGGCTGATGCCTGACGGCGCTATGATTTATGAACACTTCCTGAAAAAGCAGAAGACGGATACGGACCGTCACTGGTGGGTGCAGGCTGAAAATGTGGTAGGGCATGTTAATTTATACCAGCATTTTGAAGATGAAGTAGCATTGCAAAAGGCTTTTCGTTGCTGGAACTTTATCCGGGAAAACCTGATTGACCATGAAAACGGCGAATGGTACTGGAGTGTACGTGCCGATGGAACGGTGAATACCAAAGATGATAAAGCCGGGTTCTGGAAATGTCCGTATCACAGCGGGCGTATGTGTATGGAGATAATGGAACGTTTTTCATAAAAAGGAAACTCAAAACAGTTTCTAAATATTTTAAAGGGATAGAATGAGAAGGTTAACTGGTTTTTGTGTTCTGCTTTGGGTAGGGGTTGTGCTGTCTGCGCAATCCCTTTATCCGGATTTCAGTAAAATGAATTTCGGATGTGACGGTAATAGTATCACGGCGGGAGAGCAATGGTCTAAGACTGTAGTGGATGTGCTGGGGTTCGCTACGCATCACAATGTGGCTGTAGGTTCTGCTACCTGGGCTTGTTATCCGGACACTCAGGACTATGGAAGTCCGGACTTTGCCGGAATATCCGGTGGTTGGCAGCCTACCGAAGATAAGCTTGAACTGCAAATGAGACATAACAATGTCTCCAAAGTCCACATTCAACAATTCATAGCGGAAGTTGAAAGCGGGCAATATCCTGCTCCCGACGTTTTTGTCTTTTCAATGGGTACAAATGATAGGAATCTGGGTTCTGCCGAAGAGGCGTTGAAGGGGAAGACATTGGAAGAAGTGGATGTTACCACAATGGCAGGCGGCGCCCGGTGGGCAATCCAAACCATTCTTGAGCTATATCCCCGGTGTCGTGTCTTTGTCTGTACTCCTATTCAGACGGGCAATGTGGGGCATAATGAGCGTAATCTGGAAAAGATAGCTATCCTGCGCGAAATTTGCCGGGCGCTTTCCGTGCAGATGATTGACTGTTACTCCAACAGCGGTATTACCGAGAAGTTTGAACAGCCTTCGGGTAAGGGGCGATATCTTCGCGATGGATTGCATCCCGGTAAAGAAGGGCAGGAGCTGATGGGGCGTTATATTGCGAAAGAAATACGCAATAACTTCTTCTGAGTCCGTACTTTCTTTATTCAGCCGGTATGAAATGCGGAAAATTTCATGTACATTTGTATTGCTTTAAGAGACTATACTATAAACGAATAGGAGGAAAGCTAATGAGACGACCTGATATTGTCCGCCGGATTGCAGAAGTGATACATAGCATTGCTCCCGATGCGAAGACCATTCTTTATGGTTCAGAGGCTCGGGGAGAGGCACAGACTGACTCTGATATAGACCTCTTATTCTACTTGATGAAGAACAATACAAGTGCTATCATTTACGCCTGCATCGCAGTACTCAGTTGGTCTACTGTAGCCACTGCCTTTAAGATAGCTTTAACGCATCTTACTCATTTTGAGATGTTATTGGTAGCCAGTTGTACTTCGTTAATCATATTTGCCCTCCTGCTGACTTTCCAGAAGAAGTGGAAATTGGTATCGGAACTGTCCGGTCGTCAATGGGGGTGCTTTGCACTGTTGGGCTTACTGAATCCTACGGTTTATTATCTGATATTGTTCAAAGCGTACGATTTGTTGCCTGCGCAAGTGGCTCAGCCCATTAATTATGCATGGCCTGTTTTGCTGCTTGTCCTGTTAGCCTTGTTTGCTCATCAGCCCATACCGCCGAAGAAGTATATCGGTATGCTCATTTCTCTGGGTGGAGTAGTGGTTATCTCTGTAGGCACGGGGCAGTTGGGAGGTATGGACATACCTGTGCATGGACTGTTGTTAGCGGCATTGAGTGCTCTGCTGTGGGCTGTGTATTGGATAATGAACAATAAGCTCAAAGATAAAACGGACGGCAGCATTGTGTTGTTTATGAGTTTCCTGTTTGGTACAAGCTATTTGCTGATAGGAGCTGTGGGGGTAGGTGTGCATCTTGATACATTGCCCGGTATTCTATCGGGTATCTATGTCGGTGGGTTCGAGATAGGTATTCCTTTCATCTTCTTCGGGCTTGCCATGCAGAAGACTACAAATCCGGCGTTGGTCAACCAGCTTTGCTTCCTGTCTCCCTTCCTGTCGTTATTCTTCATCGCAATCATATTGGGTGAACAGATTGTGATTACAACTTACATCGGACTTGCATTGATTGTAATGGGGATTATGTTCAATCAGTATTTGGTAAAGAAATAAGGTGTCATAAAATAGTTGCTGCATTTTCGTTATTATTCTTATTCTTTTCTTACTTTTGTCAATTGACTAAAACTAAATGATATGAATAAGAAAATTCTTTTATCCTTATTCGTTCTGACCGGTACATCTGCGTATCTTTCTGCAGCAGATGAGGCGCGTTTATTGCGTTTTCCGGCAACGAACGGAAGTGAGATTGTTTTCTCGTATGCGGGCGATTTATATAAAGTGCCTGTTACAGGAGGAGAGGCGCAACGCCTGACTTCGTACGTAGGATATGAAATATTTCCTCGTTTCTCGCCCGATGGCAAGACCGTTGCTTTCACAGGCCAGTATGATGGGAATACGGAAGTCTACACCATCCCTTCTGTGGGCGGTGAACCGCAACGGCTGACCTATACGGCAACCAATGCGCGCGATGATTTGGGAGACCGCATGGGACCTAACAACATCGTAATGACATGGACGCCCGACGGACAACAAATTGTATATCGTAACCGTATCAGCGACGGCTTTGCCGGCAAACTATACACAGTCAGCCGGGACGGCGGTCTGCCCGAAGCCCTACCTTTGCCCGAAGGCGGTTTTTGCAGTTATTCTCCCGACGGTAAACAATTGGCATACAATCGTACCATGCGCGAGTTCCGTACGTGGAAGTATTATAAAGGCGGCATGGCGGATGACATCTGGCTATACAATCCCGATAAGCAGGAAGTGGAGAATATTACGAATAATGTGGCGCAGGATATCTTCCCTTTATGGATAGGCGATGATATCTTTTTCCTTTCCGACCGTGACCGTACCATGAATATGTTCGTTTATAACACGAAGACCAAACAAACGGCAAAGGTGACCGACTTTACCGAGTATGATATTAAGTTTCCAAGCGCTTCGGGCGGTACAATTGTATTTGAGAATGGCGGATACATCTACAAGTTGGATGCTTCGACCCGGAAATTTGAGAAAGTGAGTATCACACTTACTTCCGATAATATTTATGCCCGTAACGCCATTAAGAAAGGTTCCAATTATCTGAGGGCAGTCAGCGCTTCTCCGGATGGAGAGCGGGTAGTGATTACGGCGCGTGGCGAAGTGTTCAATCTTCCGACCGATAAAGGAGTAACTAAGAATATTACACGTACGCCGGGTGCACATGAACGTGACGCCCAATGGTCGCCCGACGGGAAGTATATCGCCTATATTTCGGATGCTACGGGTGAAACGGAACTTTACCTTCAGGATGCCGTAGGAGGGAATCCGGTACAGTTGACTAAAGATAACGATACGTATATCCGTACTTTTGAATGGAGTCCGGATAGTAAGAAGATTGTTTATACCGACCGTCAGAATCGCATAAACCTGCTGGATGTTGAATCTCGCCAGGTAACCTTGTTACTGCAAGACCCGATGGGCGAACCACGGAGTGTGACTTTCTCTCCGGACAACAATTGGCTGACTTACACACGCGATGCGGAGAATGAAATCACCGTTGTCTATGTGTATAATATCTCCGAGAAGAAAGAATATCCGGTAACGGACAAATGGTATAATTCATTCTCGCCTGCGTTCAGCACGGACGGTAAGTATATAATCTTTTCGTCAGCCCGTGATTTCAATCCTACGTATGGCATGTTGGAATGGAATCATGTGTATAACAATATGTTTGGAGTTTATATAGCTTTGTTGTCCAAAGATACTCCGTCGCCTTTCATACAGAAAGATGCCGTAGTAAACAGCAGCAAGGAAACTGATACATCGAAGGTTTCGACAGAAAAGGCAGAGAAGAAGACGGATAGCAAGAAAGCATCGAAAGGAGGAGCCGTTTCCGCTTCTCTTGTAAACTTCAATCCGGAAGGTATTGCCGACCGTATTGTCAGACTCCCGTTATCAGCCTCTTATTACAGTGATTTTTATTCAAACGGCAAAAAAGTCTATTACAGGGGACGTGGCGGAGTGAAAGTATTTGATTTGGAATCGCAGGAAGAAGAAAACGTTGCCGATGGAGCTTTAATGTTCGTCACTCCGGGTAGTAAAAAGGCTTTGTTCTTTAAAGAGAATCAGGTATATGTGACTGATATTCCCGGAGGAAGTGCCGGGCTGAATACTCCTGTCAACCTCGATAATGTGTCGATTACAGTTGATTACCCGAAAGAGTGGGCGCAGATATTCGATGAGGCATGGCGCGCATATCGCGATGGATTCTATTTGGAAAATATGCATGGAGTAGACTGGAAAGCAATCAAACAGAAATATGCTGTCCTGTTGCCTTATGCAAAGACACGCCTCGATCTGAACTATATAATAGGTGAAATGATTGGCGAACTTAACTGTGGACATGCGTATGTTAATCCGGGAGAGCGGGAACAGCCCGAACGTATAAAGATGGGACTGTTGGGCGCTGAGATTTCATCGGATAAGAGTGGTTTCTTCCGTCTGGATAAGATTCTTACGGGGGCTTCATGGAGCAAGAATTTACGTTCGCCGCTTACGGAACCGGGTATCGAAGCACGGGTTGGAGAGTATATTGTTGCGATTGACGGCATACCTGCTAATTCAGTGAAGAATATTTATGCTTTGCTGGTAGGGAAGGCGGGAGTACCGACGGAAATTTCGTTGAATGGTAAACCTCAACTGGACGGTGCAAGAAAGATTGTGATTAGTCCGATTGAAAATGAATATCCTTTATATCACTATAATTGGGTGCAGAACAATCTGAAGAAAGTAGATGAAGCTTCGAATGGTCGCATTGGCTATATCTATATTCCTGATATGGGTCCCGAAGGCTTGAATGAGTTTGCCCGTTACTTCTATCCGCAGCTCGATAAGGAAGGCTTGATTATAGATGACCGCGCCAATGGGGGCGGTAACGTATCGCCTATGATTCTGGAACGCCTGTCGCGTGAGCCTTACCGTTTGACGATGGGACGTGGCACCAAAAGAACCGGTACGATACCTGATGGTGTACAGGTAGGTCCTAAAGTTTGTCTGATTAATAAATATTCGGCTTCCGACGGCGACCTCTTCCCATGGGGCTTCCGTGCGCTTGGACTTGGAAAACTTATCGGAACACGTACGTGGGGTGGGATAGTCGGTATCAGCGGCCCGTTATCTTATATGGATGGTACGGATATCCGTGTTCCTTTCTTTACCAGCTATGATGCAAAGACGGGGCAATGGATTATTGAGAATCATGGTGTTGACCCGGATATATTAATTGATAACGATCCAATTAAGGAACAGCGTGGGGAAGACCAACAACTTGACAAGGCTATTGAGGAGGTAATGAAAGAATTGCAGAACCGCAAACCACTACCGCCTGTGCCGGCTCCGAGAGATTTTAGCAAATAATGTATTAGCTTTATTAAGTGATTAGGGTTTAGTGATTAGTGGTTAGTACTGGTAGCATGATAGCGCAGCCCACTAATCACCAAACCTTAATCACTATAAAGCTAATATTATACTATGCACCTCTAAATGATAATTTGAAGGTATTCAAAGCATATAATATAGTAAGAGTCTCCTACTATATACTAAGTAATGATTAAAAAATAACTTGGTACAGATTAAGACGGCACTGATGAGATGCAGTCTCTTTCTTTCATCAAAAACTGTCCCAACTTATTTTTTTTACGCTTACTAAGAGGAGTACCGGATGTTAATTTCCCCTTCTCTGGCGTCTTTGTTGCCTCATATTCTGATACTTCTCATATTGCTCATCAGTCAGAATCTTCTTGATTTTTGTATCAAGTTCTTCGCGTCTCTTTCTCATTTCCTCCCGAGAAGGTCTTTCACCCGAATTATTCCAACCGGCTCTCATCTCTTCCATGGCCGTTTTGAAGTCCTTAGCTTGGGTTTCATTCAGCCCCAATTCCGTCACCATCTGTTCGATACGTTTTGACATGTCAGGACGTTCACCTCTGTTATCCTGAGCCATACATACTACCGAGCCTATAAACAGGACAACGGCCAAACATAAAATCTGTTTCTTCATAATTCTAATGCATTTAAAAGTGAGTTGTGTTTTCATTGAATTCACAAAAATATGTATTTATGACTCTTGTCTTTCGTAACAGTTTAATCCCGCAGCAAGAAAATCGTCAGAAAGGCTTCATTCTTAAATAAAAAGCAATTACTTTTGTAGACATAACCCTTTCTACTATGGTACGAAAACTCTTTTTCTTCCACCTCCTGTGTTTCTGTTGCTTCCTTTCGGCTCAGGCAACCGGGCAGATATCCGAGCTTATTATTATCGGAAAAGATACTTTGATGTTGCTAACATGTCCGATAGAGCACGATCCAATCATTAGAAAACAGGTGAACAAGCGCCTCGCTAAAAAAACTTTCACTACAGCCTGCTGGAGAAGATATCAGGCCACGTGGCAAATAGAAGATAATCAGCTAATTCTGAAAAAAAATGAAGACAGCAAAAGTCTTTTCGCCAGCTCTGACACTGTGCCGGAAGTTACTGTTGATTTAAGTGATATCTTCGATCGGTATCAGGACAAACAAGGTCGGATAGTAGCCTCCTGGTTTAGCGGAGAGTTGAAAGTTGTATCCGGAGAAAGGATTTATTATGTCCACATGGGCTTTGATAGGGAATATGAAAATGAAACGGTCTACCAAGTAGAGCAAGGCAAAATCATCTCGAAAACCGATTACCGGAACTCTATAAAGAAAGGAATGCCGATAGAAGATGCCATGAAGTTCGTTATGACACAGTTCAAGGGGGAGCGTTTTCCGGAATTGGCGAACACGAGACTTGTCATATCAGTTAATGTATTGCCCAAAGCAGATGGTAGTCTTGATAGTGCAGATGTTGAAATATTACGCCCGAACAATATCACGGAAGAACGTAAAAAGCTTTATATAGAGCAAATACATGCAATCTTGAAGCAAATTCCCCAATGGGATGTACTTACCGTACGCAACAAGATTCGGAAAACCGGGCGGTGGATGTTGCCCGTGTGGCGGGGAAAACATACGCAAAATTAGTTCTATTATGCTCCATTTGTACCTCATACAGGATGAGTCGCTTCAAATGACTCAAAACTAAAAGACTTCATGTTCTTTATTGCCTCATGTTCTTCGTTACTTCAGGTGCAGGCAACTATGATTAAAATCAGGGCAACTGTAACAAAAGGTTTATTTCTGCCGGTATCGCTATGAACTGATTCTGTTTAGCTTATCATTTCTGTCTATTTATGATAAATCTATCTCTGTGATTGCATAAATCTTTTCGTTCGACACATGTCGAATGATTATGCGATATCTGTCGAATAATCATTCGACGGTTGTCGAACGCAAATTCGACAACCGTCGAACGATTAGATTTATGCAAAGCGAATATTAGTTCTTAGTGAACAAAGAGCTAAATCTTAGTGAATCAACAGTTAGTAATTAGCTTAAAAACGATACAGAATGAAACAAAACTTTTGGTGAGAAAAAAAGGTTGTACCTAAAGTAACTGTAGTCACGCTTAAAACCAATACCTTTATAGGTCAGTGATGGTAGAACAGAACTGTCCTTATATATAATGTGTAATGATTCACTTTTAAAAAAGAGAATCATTGTTTTATTTCCTATTTTTAATAATTTTCGTTTAATCGGGCTGTATTTTTAATGTATTTCCCTGCTATTATCGTATAATGCTATTATATTTAGTATTGTATGTGTTGTATTTTGGATATTATCCTTTAATTTTCTATTATATTTAGTATATAAAGTTAATTAATGCTAATAATTGGGTGTATATTAATAAAATAATTTAGTAATCATTGCGATATAAATAAATGTGTTTATATTAGCGGAGTATTTGGTAAGAGAATGCTAAAAACACACCCAAAATAAACAAAAATGGATAGTGGAAATGATTATCCGAGAAACGTATTCAATCGGTTTTAATATATAATAGTTGATCTTAATTTTGTTAATTATGAAAATGAGAACTCGCAGGGATTTTCTTAAGAAAGCAGCTTTGTTTGGTGCGTCTGCATTAACGGCTCCTTCGTTATTAGGTCAGGAGAGAGAAGGTGGCTCTTCTTTCTCTCCTGAACCTAATATTTCCAAGCTAATGGTTCCTGCTGGAAATGCACTTGAAATCACCGGTACGTTTTTAGATGAAATCTCTCATGATATTCCTCATCAGAATTGGGGTGAAAAAGAATGGGACTTAGATTTCCGGCACATGCGGGATATTGGAATTGATACGGTTATAATGATTCGTTCCGGATATCGTAAATTCATAACTTATCCCTCTACATATTTATTGAGTAAAGGATGCTATATGCCATCCGTTGATTTGGTGGATATGTATCTTCGTTTGGCTGAAAAGTATAATATGAGATTCTACTTTGGTTTATATGATTCCGGTAAGTATTGGGATACGGGAGATTTGTCGTGGGAAGTTGAAGATAACAAATACGTGATTGATGAGGTTTGGCGCAATTACGGTGACAAGTATAAAAGTTTCGGAGGGTGGTATATCAGTGGTGAAATAAGCCGCAAAACGAAAGGTGCAATTGATGCTTTTCGTGCTATGGGGAAGCAGTGCAAGGATGTTTCAGGTGGGTTACCAACATTTATATCTCCGTGGATTGATGGGAAAAAGGCTGTAATGGGCACAGGGAAGTTGACAAACGAGGATGCTGTATCTGTTCGGGAGCACGAAAAAGAATGGAATGAAATATTTGATGGCATTCATGATGTGGTAGATGCTTGTGCTTTTCAGGATGGACATATTGATTATGACGAGTTGGATACCTTTTTCACAGTGAATAAAAAGTTGGCTGATAAATATGGTATGAAATGTTGGACAAACGCAGAGACTTTTGATCGTGACATGCCCATTAACTTTCTGCCCATTAAGTTTGATAAACTTCGTATGAAATTGGAGGCTGCCAAAAGAGCCGGTTATGATAAGGCTATAACTTTTGAATTTTCTCATTTCATGAGTCCGCAGTCGGCTTATTTACAGGCAGGACATTTATATAATAGGTATAAAGAATATTTTAATATAAGGTGAGATGAAATCTTTAATCAGACAGTTGAATGATAAACCGCTAAAATTGATTAGTTTATGAAATCGAATGTGAATATAGGATATTTGGTCTTTCTTTCCTTTGTTGCTGCTTTGGGAGGATTTCTATTTGGATATGATACAGCCGTCATTTCCGGAACCATAGCTCAGGTAACGACTCTTTTCCAATTGGATACATTGCAGCAAGGATGGTATGTAGGCTGTGCCCTGATAGGTTCTATTATAGGTGTTTCGTTTGCAGGTATCTTGAGTGATAAGTTTGGTCGTAAACTGACAATGATACTCTCGGCAGTATTGTTTTCTACTTCTGCGATAGGCTGTGCTTTGTGTGTTGACTTTAATGGATTAGTGATTTATCGTATCATAGGTGGTATAGGCATCGGTGTCGTTTCTATTATTTCGCCGCTGTATATATCTGAAGTCTCTGTTGCTCAATATAGGGGGAGACTTGTTTCTTTATATCAACTTGCAGTTACGGTAGGTTTTTTGGGAGCTTATTTGGTGAATTATCAATTGTTGGCATGGGCTGAGAGCCATGTTGGGGCAAGTGCAGGATGGGTGGATAAGATATTTGTAACAGAGGTGTGGCGTGGAATGTTGGGAATGGAAACATTGCCGGCTGTCCTGTTCTTCATTATTATATTTTTTATACCGGAAAGTCCGCGTTGGCTAATATTGAAAGGAAAGGAGTCAGATGGATTTGAAATATTGAGGAAGGTGTATCATTCGGTAGAAGATGCTGCCTGCCAGATGAATGAGACAAAGTCTGTGATATTGTCGGAAGTCAAGTCGGAATGGAAACTGTTGTTGCGACCGGGAATTCTGAAAGCTGTAATAATAGGAGTGTGCATTGCCATGTTAGGACAGTTTATGGGAGTAAATGCAGTTCTTTATTATGGCCCTTCTATTTTTGAAAATGCCGGACTCTCCGGAGGTGATTCTTTGTTTTATCAGGTATTGGTAGGATTGGTCAATACCTTAACGACTGTATTGGCGCTTGTTATAATAGATCGGGTAGGTCGTAAGAAACTGGTATATTATGGAGTGTCGGGTATGGTACTGTCTCTGCTGTTAATCGGTTTTTATTTTATATATGGAGAGGCATGGGGAATATCAAATCTTTTTTTATTAATCTTTTTCTTGTTTTATGTATTCTGTTGTGCAGTTTCTATATGTGCAGTAGTATTTGTTCTGCTTTCCGAAATGTATCCCATGAAAGTCCGTGGGCTGGCAATGTCAATAGCCGGATTTTCTCTATGGATTGGAACGTATTTGATTGGTCAGTTAACTCCTTGGATGCTCCAACATCTTACCCCCGCCGGAACATTCTTTTTGTTTGCTGCAATGTGTGTACCTTATATGTTGATTGTTTGGAAACTTGTTCCGGAGACAACAGGTAAGTCGTTGGAAGAAATTGAGCGTTATTGGACCCGTGTAAAATAATCGACCTTATTAATTATAAATATTAAAAGAATTTATGGAGTTTAAGAAGTTGGCTGCTCAGTATAAGGATGAATTAATGAATAATATTCTTCCTTTTTGGATTGAACATTCCCAGGATTATGAATATGGTGGATATTTCACTTGTCTTGATCGTGAGGGAAATGTATTTGATACGGATAAGTTTATTTGGTTACAAGGCCGTGAAGTATGGATGTTCTCGATGCTTTATAATAAAGTTGAAAAACGTCAGGAATGGTTGGACTGTGCTATACAAGGAGGTGAATTCCTGAAAAAATACGGGCATGATGGCAATTGCAACTGGTACTTTTCATTGGATAGACAAGGAAAGCCTTTAGTAGAGCCTTGTAATATATTCTCGTACACCTTTGCTGCAATGGCATTTGGGCAATTAAGTCTGGCTACAGGTAATGAAGAATATGCCGGAATAGCCAAGAAAACATTTGGTATTATCCTTTCGAAGGTAGATAATCCTAAAGGACATTGGAATAAATTACATCCGGGTACACGCAATTTGAAGAACTTCGCACTACCGATGATCCTGTGCAATTTGGCTTTGGAGATAGAACATTTGCTGGATGCGGATTATCTGGAAAAAACCATGGAAATATGTATCCATGAAGTTATGGAGGAATTTTATCGCCCTGAATTGGGAGGTATTATTGTAGAAAACATCAAAACGGACGGAGAATTATCCGATTCATTTGAAGGGCGTCAAGTGACTCCGGGGCATGCTATTGAGGCAATGTGGTTTATTATGGATCTTGGGAAACGCCTGGAACGTTGGGATTTGATTGAAAAGGCAAAAGATATCACCTTGACAATGCTTGATTATGGTTGGGATAAAGAGTATGGTGGTATTTATTATTTTATGGATCGTAAAGGATGTCCTCCTCAACAATTGGAGTGGGATCAGAAACTTTGGTGGGTACATATTGAAACATTGATTTCTTTGTTGAAAGGATATCATTGGACTGGTGACCGGAAATGTCTGGACTGGTTTGAAAAGGTACATGATTACGTTTGGTCTCATTTTAAAGATGATGCATATCCTGAGTGGTATGGTTATTTGAACAGAAGAGGTGAAGTCTTGCTTCCGTTGAAAGGTGGAAAATGGAAAGGATGTTTCCATGTACCGAGGGGATTATATCAGTGCTGGAAAACTTTGGAAGAGATAGCTAATTCTTGAGATTGTGTTCTGTCTGAAAAAAAGATGAAGATGAAAAAGTATTTGATTAGAATAATTTGCTGGTTGATCTGTATTCCGGTTTTCTCGCAAGCTTCGTGTTCGGAGTCTCGCGATGGAAAATTGAAAGATGCTCAGATAACAGATGTAGATTGTGAAGAGAATGACTCCTGTAAATCCGGGAATATTCCCCGGTTTGACGGTTCTTTTATCCAGGAGTTTCTGGTTGCTGATTGGGATAATGCACGTTGGGATCAGGAGATGGCGATGTTGAAAGAAGTTGGAATGAAACATTTGATATATGCGCCTTCACTATTGACGAATGAGCAAGGGAAAGTCACTACCAATTATCCATCATCTCTGACAGATAAAAAGTATCAAAGCGAAACACTGAAAAAATGTTTGCGTAGCGCTCAAAAGAATGGTATCAGGGTATTTGTGGGGTTGAATTTTAACGACCGTTGGTGGAAGGTGGATTATGATGCCGACTGGTTGGTGAACCAAATGAAAGTAGGTAATAAGGTGGCAGATGAAATTGTGGCTTTATACAAGAAAGATTTCCCGGACGCCATGTATGGTTGGTATTGGGTTTGGGAAGTGGATAATTTGAATTGTATGACCTCTGAATGTCAAAAGAATCTTGCCGAAGCATTGAATACAAACCTGGATCATTTATCTGAAATAACTCCGGGAATGCCGCTAATGATGTCTCCGTTTATGAATTACAGAGTGGGTGGAAATGCTAAAGAATATGGGAGAATGTGGGAGAATGTTTTTGCACAAACTCGTTTTCGTTCGGGAGATATTTTTTCACCTCAGGATTGCATAGGGGCAGGAGGATTGAACCTGGATAATGTTTCGGAATGGTTCTCCGAACTGAAACAAGCGGTGAATACTAAACCCGGACTGATTTTTTGGGGAAATGTGGAAACATTTGATCAACGTTTTTGGATTAGTGCTCCTTTAGAAAGGACTCAGAAACAGTTGGAGATTATAAATGGATATGTTGATAACATAATATGTTTTGCATATAGTCATTACAATAGTCCGTATGTAGTAAATCCGGATTATCATCAGGCTTATCTTCAATACTGCCGGACTGGTCATCTTCCTGATATGGAGGTACCTGAAAGAGTGATAAATGCCAGTATGCACAAGGTTTCTGATGGAATAGAAATTAGATGGACACCCAATAGTATGAAAGCGGCTGACGGATATAGTGTATATCGCGATGGAAAGTTGATAAAGAAGCTTCAAATACGTGGCGGAGAACTTCCGGGAACCTTTGTAGATACAGAAGGAAAAGCTGATAGTGTATATGAAGTAGCCGTATATAATGTAATAGGAATAGAATCGGCTAAAGTAAAGGCTGAATAAGAAACGATTAAAAAAAGAATATGAAAAATATAGTTTTAATCATCATTGGTATTCTCGTTGTACTGTGTACAGGGTGTAGTTCTTCCACTTCGACTGTGCAGGATGAAATCTGTATGACCAGAAAACAGTTAGCGGATAAAATAAAGGGAGGCTGGGCTGCTAAAACTATTGGCTGTACTTATGGAGGACCTGTTGAATTCCTGCACAATGGTACAATGATTCAGGATTATACCCCTATTAAGTGGTCAAAAGATAGGGTAATTTTTTATTTTGATACATTTCCGGGATTGTATGATGATATATATGTTAATATTCTATTTGTGAATGTATTCGATCGTTTGGGGTTAGAAGCTCCGGCAGATTCTTTTGCGGTTTCATTTGCTAATGCCGGATTTCCTTTATGGCATGCCAATCAAGTAGCTAAATACAACATAAAGCAGGGAATAATGCCTCCCATGTCTGGCCATTGGTTAAATAATCCTCATGCAGATGATATTGATTATCAGATAGAAGCCGACTTTGCAGGTTTGATGTCACCTGGTATGCCCAATACAGCCTCTGAAATATCGGATAAAGTAGGTCATATTTTCACTTATGGTGACGGATGGTACGGTGGAGTGTATGTAGGAGCATTATATTCAATGGCTTTTGTGTCGGATGATATGCAGGTGGTTGTAGAAGAAGCTTTGAAGACAATTCCTGAACAAAGTGATTTTTATAATTGTGTAAGAGACGTGATTGACTGGCATCGACAGTATCCTGATGATTGGAAACAGACGTGGTGTGAATGCCAGAAAAAATGGGCGTCAGAGGTTGGTTGTCCTGATGGAGTTTTCGCTCCATTTGATATTGATGCCAAAATGAACAGTGCTTATGTAACTATAGGTTTATTGTATGGTAAGAAAGATTTTTATCGAACTATTGATATTGCTGCACGTTGTGGGCAAGATTCCGATTGCAATGCTGCTACTGTAGCAGGCGTTTTAGGAACTATGCTTGGGTATAGTAATATACCGGAATTGTGGAAAGAGAGTCTTTATGAAGTGGAAGATATACCTTTTGCCTATACCGACGTGTCGTTAAGTAAACTCTATGAGTTAAGTTTTAAACAGGCATTAGGTGTTATTGAACAAGAAAAGGGAATTATTCAGGATGATCAAGTCGTCATTAAAGTACAGCAGCCGGTTGCTGTAAAGTATGAGAAGTCTTTTGAAAGTCATTATCCTATAGATAAGATAGCTGTTAATCGTCCTCTGCAGGATTCTTCTGAGTTTGTATTTGATGGTAATGGGTTTGTGTTGAAGGGATATGCAAAATGCGCTGATGAAGAGTATGTTGCCGGTGTTGAAATGTATGTTGATGGTAATTTGGTAGAAACTTCGAACCTTCCGGTTGCGAAAGCTTCTTCTATTGATAATAGAAGAGTGGATTTGTTTCATAGATATCAACTACCTGATACTACACATGAAATTGTCTTGAAATGGTTGAATCCCCGTAAAGATGCACAGATTTATTTGGGAGAAGTGCTTGTTTATGCCGGTCAACCTAATCAATTAACCTATTGATTGGGCTAATGCTGATACTTTTTATTGGCGGTTTGGCTTTAATTATAATATTTGGTGGTAATTATTTTTTTTATTAATAATATAGATACAATGAAACGAAATTTGGGAGTGAGAATGTTAGGGGTGTTAGGTGTGTTGGTCACATTTTTAATTATTTCCGCATGTGCCGGAAGTAATACTTCTAATGAAGTTAAAGAGGTGAATACTCTTAAATTGGCTTCTACTGTACAGCCAATCACGGGTACTTGGATTAATTTGGCGTATAAAGATGTACGTAACAAATATACGAATCCACAAAACTTTGATAATACAGATCCAAAATTGTGGGAAGCTAAAGTACGTGAATTAGCTGATATGGGCATTGAGTATCTGGTATTTATGGAAGTGGCAAATGAAGGAAAGTCTTTTTATCCTTCGAAGATAATGCCATGGTTATATAATAAAGATATGAAAAGTCCGGTAGACGCTATTCTTGATGAAGCCGCCAAACATGATGTGAAAGTTTTTATGAGTACCGGTTGGGCAAAAGATCAAGATGATAATTTGCTTGATCCGGCAATTAAAGAACGTCAACTTCAAATAATGGAAGAACTGGCGTCCATTTATAAAAACCATAAAGCGTTCTATGGCTGGTATCTACCGGTGGAAGATTGCCTTTGTCCTATTTTTGCAGAACATGCCGTACAGTCTGTAAATGCATTGACAGAAAAAGCTAAAGCCTTGACTCCTGATAAAAAAACGTTGATTTCGCCTTATGGTATTGGTTTGTCGGAGTTTGATAATCCTGATTATGAGAAGCAAATGTCCAAATTGAAAGTCGATATTATTGCATATCAGGATGAAGTCGGGTGTCTACGTGATAAGTTCACTCTTCCTCGTTTGAAGAAAAATTGGCAAAGAATGCGCGATATTCACAATCGCTTGAATATTGAAATGTGGGCCAATTGTGAAACATTTACTTGGGAAGAGGGGACGAATGACCGTCAATCGGCATTAATACCGGCCGCATATTCCCGTCTGCTTTCACAACAGGCAGCGGCTTCCGTAGCTGGTGTTGATCGAATTATTTCATTTATGTTTGGCGGTATTATTGAGAATCCCAAGTCTTCTTATCAATTGGGACAACCGGTATGGTCCAATGACTTGTATAATAATTATATGGCATGGAAGAATGGCGATACTTATTGGAAGCTTTTTGAAGCAACTTTACTTGAGAAATTGTCAAATGTAGCCTCTCCTGAAATGATAGCCGAATTTGGTTATAAAGCATTATTGGATGGACAGGTCGCAGAAGAAAACAGTAAGGATAATCGATGGGTGAAGTTTGAGCAGGGTCATCATGAAATACTCATTGATTTGCAAAAAATGACTTCTCTGCAAGATATAATGATACGTACGCTGAACTATAATCCGGAAAAAATAGCCCCTCCATTGAAAGTATATATATATGTTTCTGAGGATGGTAGAAATTATAGTTTGTTATCTATAAAAGATGCTCCTTACTTCCCTAACAACAAGTATGATGCTTGGATTGATGGTGTACTATTTGAAAAACTGAATGAAAATGCTCATTATGTGAAGGTTGCTTTTGATGCTCCGGAGAAAGTGTATATGGACGAAATATTCATTAATCCGGCTGCTCAATAATAGTGATTATGAGGAATAATATGATAAATATTGTACGGTGTAATATAGGGAAGTGAAGCCGCCCGAATGTTAACATGTACAATTGTATTGATTGGGTTTGTTTAATCTGAAAATGTGATTTTAGGCTAATATGACAAGGAGTTAACACATAATTACATGTTATGGATTTTAACATGTAATTATTCGATAATTAATATTTGATACATTGAAAAACTTATTTTTATTATTTTAATGCTAAGAGACATGAAGATATCACATAAAATGTTGAATAGAATTATAGGAGTCTTTTTAATAGCGCTTATAATAGTTCCGGTTAGTTTGAAAGCTGAAACGACCGAGATGTTTCAGGTCACTAAAATTGTAGGTGTTGTTACAGATGACTTCGGTGAACCGATAATTGGTGTTACGGTTCGTGTTAAGAATGCACAAGACGGTGCTGTAACGGATGTGAATGGACGTTATTCCGTGAATGCTTCCGGAGACGCTACTTTGGTTTTTTCTTATATTGGTTATAAGACACAAGAAGTAGCGGTAAAGGGTAAAAGTACTGTTAATGTGACGTTGAAGGAGGATAGCCAAATGCTGGAGGAAACTGTTGTTATTGGCTATGGTAGTGTAAAGAAGAGAGACCTTACCGGTGCTGTATCATCATTGAAGAGTGAAGACTTGCTGAAAACAAATCCTGTAAGTATTAATCAAGGATTACAAGGAAAATTGGCTGGAGTAAACGTTTCGCAATCTGATGGCGCTCCGGGTGCCGGCGTTAATATTCAGATCCGTGGAGCAAACTCATTTACCACGAGTACCGAGCCTTTATATATTGTAGATGGAATGCCTTATTCCGTGGGTGAAGCTCCTGCAACAGATTATGGAACTAAATCAAAAAATAATCCGTTGAGCACCATTAGTCCTCAGGATATTCAATCTATTGAAGTCTTGAAAGATGCTTCCGCTACAGCGATTTATGGTTCTCGCGCAGCTAATGGTGTAGTTATTATTACTACCAAGTCCGGTGCGGAAGGCAAGGCAAAAGTGCAGTTCAGCGCAAACTTTAATGTTTCCAAATCCGTGAAGACTATTGATGTTTTAGATGCTTGTGATTATGCAATCTATCAGAATGAGAGAAGATCCAACGGATGGTTATTTGACGGTTTGGCGTATGCACCGGATAGTTTTATATATCCGTCGGTAGGAACTTGGGAGGATATAGAAGTACCGGATCCGGATACTGGTGGAATGGTGGTGGTTGGTCAAAAATACAATCCGTCTCCACAAGACTTCCGTAATGGATATGAACTTAATGGTCAGATGTTTTATGGGTCCAGATGGCAGGATGAAATTTTCCGTACGGCTTTCAGTCAGGACTATAATATCAGTGTTTCAGGAGGTGATAAGAATGGTTCTTATATGTATTCGGGAGGATACCTGGATCAGCAGGGTATTATTATAAACACATATTATAAACGTTATAATGTTCGTGCCAATAATACACGTAAGATTAATGATTATATAGAACTTGGGACTAATTTTAGTTTCACGAATGCGGAAAATCGTTTGGCGCGTACTAATACGGAGACATCCGGTCTCATTACATCTGCTATTTCTTTCAACCCGACTTACCCATTAAGAGACCCTGAAAAAGATTCCGGTTTTTCGGAAGATAACTCGACCGGTTTAGGTAACCCGTATTTAGGGGCCATGTATGAAAAGAATGTATTGTTAACGAAGAATGTATTTGCTTCCGGATTTGCAATAGTGTCTTTTACGGATTGGTTGCAGTTTCGTCAGAATTTAGGATATAGTTATAGTTATGATGAACGTAACCAGTATTATAACCGTTATACAACCAGTGGACGAGGCACAAATGGATTGGGTATTAAGAATGATCAGGTCTATGAAAGTTTGACTTCGGAGTCAATGTTGACATTTAACAAGAAGTTTGGTGTGCATGCGATTAATGCGGTAGCCGGTTTTACGTATGAAAAGGTGATGTGGCGTAGCAAGGCTTTGAGAAGCACACAATATCCCAGTGACGGGAATGAAGAAAACAATATTGGCGCCGGCGTTGAAAGTAGAGAAATGATGAGTGATCGCGGTATGTCTCAATTGATGTCTTATTTGGTTCGTGCAAATTACAATCTGTTGGATCGCTATATGTTGACTTTCTCTTTCCGCCGTGATGGTTCCAGCCGGCTTTCACCGTTGGATCGTTGGAGTAACTTCTATTCGGGAGCTTTTGCATGGCGTCTGTCTGACGAACCGTTTATTAAGTCATTGGATTTCTTTGATAATTTGAAATTGCGTTTCAGTGCCGGACAAACAGGAAACCAAAGTGTAAGCCCTTATGCTACTCGAACTGTCCTGACAGCGAGAGAAAATAATTATCCGTTTGGTGGAAGCCTGCAAAATGGTATGGCGCAAGATAGATTTAGTGCCGCTGCTCCTACATTGTTGGGTTGGGAAACGACGACCCAGTATGACATAGGTTTGGATGCTTCGTTCTTGAATAACCGTGTGAATCTGGTTGCGGATGTCTATTATAAGAAGACCGAGGGTATGTTGATGGACAAAATGATTTCATGGATGAGCGGATTTAAAAAGATTAAATCAAACTTTGGTAATGTGACTAATAAGGGTGTTGAAGTTAGCTTGAATGTTATTCCTGTAAAGACAAGGGATTTTATGTGGGCATTGGACGCTAACATTTCCTTCAATAAGAATGAAATCAGTGGTTTGGAAGCTGATCATTTTATCCCTGATTTAGTGTGGGGATTTAACAATGTCTTCCTGATGAGGAACGGGCATCCTATTGGCACTATGTACGGCTATGTAGAAGATGGATTCTACGATAATGAAGCTGAAGTACGCGCCGATCCATATTATAAGAATGCAACGGATGCAAAAATCAAAAGTATGGTTGGTGAAATTAAGTATAAGAACATGGACGATGACCCGGTAGTTGATGATCGTGACCGTGACATTATCGGTAATACCAATCCTGACTATCAATATGGTTTGACCAGTACTCTGACCTATAAAAACTGGACATTTAGTTTCTTCTTACAAGGCACACAAGGCAATGATATATTAAATGTGAATTTGAACCGTTTCACAATGAACAATAGTGATAACATTCCCTATTTCGTATGGAACAATCGTTGGACGCCCGAAAACAGAAGAGAAGCTAAATATCCGCGTTCTCTTATTACCAACGCACGTAGCGTGAAGGCTTCCGACCGTTATGTGGAGGATGGCTCATATTTGCGCTGTAAAAATATCAACTTAAGCTATCGTCTGATGCATCCTGTGAAGTATGTAGAATCTATCAACTTTGTAGCCAGTGTCTCTAATCTGTTTACTATAACGGGATATGATTGGTTTGATCCGGATGTGAATGCTTTTGGTGGCGATTCTTCTCGTCGAGGTGTAGATTTGGCATCCTATCCAAGTGCGCGTACATTTAATTTGGGTATTCAATTATCATTCTAAAAAACATAACAATATGAAACTTACTAAAATATTAGCAACTTGTACGGCGAGTGTGCTCATGATGAGTTCTTGTTCGTTGGATGAAGAAGTTTATACTTCAATGGCGGGTGAGGTAGTGGCTCAGGAAGGTAATTATTCAGCATTGGTGGCTGGTGCATATTCGGCATTAGGTTATCTGTTTGAGTGGGGAGCCTATCATGAAGCTATAAATCTGGATTGTGATTATCAATCAGGACCGGCTTGGGCATTTACTACTATTGGTAATGGTAATTTCTATAATAACAGCAGTCTTGACACTTTCTATTTTACTTATGCTCAGATTATTGACCGCGCCAACTATCACTATTACCTGGTAAACCAAGTTGCCGGTGCTCCTGAGAAACTTAAAAAGAACGCTTTGGGTGAACTTCGGTTTCTGAAAGCATGGGCTTTGTTCGAGATGGTGCAGGTGTATGGCCCGATACCATTGTACAAATATTCAATAGAAGAGGGTAATGATGTAAATTTGCCGCGTTCTTCTGTCAAAGAAGTTTACGAACATATTATTGAAACATTGCAGGAAGCGGAAACATTGTTAATGCCGCGTAATGATGCCGATTATGCAAAAGGTCACGTATGCAGGGGAACAGCAAAAGCCTTATTGGCGAAAGTTTATGCAACAATTGGCTCAGCCTCAATGACAAGCGGATCAATTACCGTAAAAGGCGGGCCTCCGATGAGAACGAACGAAGATGGCCAAAAGACCCGCTTGATGCCCCAACCGATTACTCATCAGAAAAACCAGGTTGCCGGTTATGAAGAATTTGACTCGAAGGAGTATTATCAGCTGGCCCGCGCCAAGGCATTGGAAGTGCTTACTGAAGGTGAATTCAGATTGTCTGCCAGTCAGGAAGCATTGTGGAGTTATGCAAATAAGAATGGAACGGAATTCCAGTTCTGTTTGCAGACATTGCCGGTTGCCGAAAGTATATACGGCAATTTTATCCCCCAATATTATTATGGTTATTGGAATACCGCCAGTTATGATGTGCCGGTATGGTCATCCGGATGGTATACTCAGCGTGATCATTGGTTGCAGATATTCGATGACTGGGAAGATGAGCGTATTACGTGGGGCGTAGTACATCGTTATCCGGGTTCTTATAACAATGAGACCAAAGTGATGACCTGGAATTACTACCCGGAACGTGATAGTGTATATGTGCGGAAGGGAGAAAGAGGTTATGAACCGACTGACAAATTGGTGAGCGGTGCATATTATGGTTCAAAGTTGATGAAGTTTAGTTGTACCGCCGAGTTGCAAGGTGATGTACGTCTTGACTATAATTGGCCCTTTATGCGGTATGCCGAAACTTACCTGATTTTTGCCGAAGCGGACAATGAAGTGAATAATGGCCCTTCTGCCGAGGCTTTGTCCAGGGTGTCTGAACTTAACCGTCGCAACAACAGCACCACTGCCATTGCTCGCAATGAGAGAACTCCGTTTACTCAAGAGTCGTTTAGGTCTTATATACTGGAAGAGCGCTCTAAAGAGTTTGCGGCGGAAGGCATACGCAGAAATGACTTGCTTCGTTGGGGTATTTACATTCAGGTTATGAACGCTATTGGTTACTATGATGAGAATGACAATATCAAGGAACGTGAAGAAAAGCATTTGTTACTCCCGTTGCCGGTTGATGAAGTAAATGCAAATCCCAATATTGACAGAAACAATCCGGGATGGTAATTCTATTTATTAATGATTAATCTAATTGATAAAGAGATGAAAAATATAATTGGTTTTAGAAATATATATTTGGCCGGGGCATTGCTTTTCGGCATGTCATTGGTGGGTTGCTCGGATGATGACAATCCGGTTCTTATTGAGACAACGGGTATTACGCTTATGTCGGATATGAATACTCCGGTAACGGAGGCTGCTTTGGGCGATTTCATTGCGATTCATGGTACGGGGCTGGCTTATGAGAATATTGACTCTATATTGGTAAATGATGTAAAGGTCGATATGCTGGAAACTTATTCTGAAAAGGATATCTTGTATATGCAGGTTCCTGTGAAACTTCCGGGTGTAGAAACGAATAAAATCTATATTCATAATTCAAAGGGTGTTGCGGAGTTACCTTTTAGAGCTTTGGCTCCTAACTTGAAGCTAACCCGGATGTTCAATGAGTACACAAAGCCCGGTGATACTATTATGATTTACGGTGATTTCTTTGATTTATATGAAATAGATTCATTGAATGCCGTGGTGGATTTTAACGGAAAAACCTCTGGCGTGATATCTTCGTCGAATACATATCTCACGGCTAAGGTTCCTGTGGATGTGGACAAGAATATCAAAGTGAAGGTGAGAGGAATAAAGCACGATGTTGAAGCCGTTTGTCCGGGACGTTATTATGACCGTGAACTTATGATTATGGACTTTGATGAGTTGCTTCCGAGTAATCCTATGTATGTGGTGACTGACGTAGGAGATGCACAGCGTCTCAGTGGAAACTTCCTGCGCATTGATGACACTGCTGTTTGGAGTGGTTGGTGGTATCTGGCAGAAAAAGGAGGAATCAAATATACGGATGATATGCTCGACAATTACCAGAATTATGTAGTGAAGTGTGAGTTCAGAACCGCTAACCAGTTTATTGAAAACAGGATAAGATTCTGCAATTATGTGTTCTGGGATGCGGCGCCTATGGAGTGGTATGCTTCTGATTTCGTACTTCAGAGTTATAACCGTTGGGAAACCATAACATTACCTTTTGTTGTCAATCGTTCAGCCACGTATCCGCAAAACTCATATTATAATTCATTTAATATCCGTCTTGAGATTGAACCAACGATTGCCCGTAATTTCTCTTTTGATAATATCCGTATCTGTAGAAGAGGCGATTGAGGGATTTGTCACTTTTGGGAAACATAATATTTATAGTATATTCTAAAAAATATGAAGATAAAAGAATGCGTAATGCTTTTGGCTGCAATGTTGACGAGTCTTTGGACTTTGCAGTCTTGTGATAACGGAACTGTAAAAGAGGTGTGGCTGGATGAGTTCGGGCAAGATTCGTGCTATGTCCAGGATTGGGGAAGGGCTGAAATAAACCGTTCTGTGGTACTTACCCCGCTTACTGTTAATGGAGTGGTTTATGAACGTGGAATAGGCGCACATTCCATCAGTCGTTTATTATACGATTTGGGAGGTAGGGCAGACTCCATTACCGGGCTTGCCGGCGCTGATGACAATAATAAGTTTGCATGTAATCTCCAGTTCAAGATTATTGGCGACAGGAAAGAGCTGTGGAAGAGCGGTGTCATGAAGAAAGGAGATCCCGTCAAGGAATTCAATGTAAGTTTGAAGGGAATTGATAAAGTATTGCTTTTGGTAGAAGAATGCGGAGACGGTATCATGTACGATCATGCCGACTGGTTGAACGTGAAAATCACTACTCGCGGTGATGTGAAGCCTATTCCCGCCTGGGCAAAGCCGGTAGCCAAAGAAAAATACATCCTGACACCGCCGGCTCCTGAGGTTCCGGTAATCAATAATCCTTTCGTGTTTGGCGCTCGTCCGGGGAATCCGTTTCTGTGGTCTGTGATGGCTACGGGCAATCGTCCGATGACGTTTGAGGCAACCGGATTGCCGGAAGGCGTGAAACTGGATGCAACTACCGGTCGCATTACGGGTAAAGCCGTAAAGAGAGGCGACTATAAAGTGATGCTGAAAGCCACTAATGACAAAGGTTCCGCAGAGAAAGAAGTAACAATTAAGATAGGAGACAATATCGCGTTGACTCCTTCCATGGGCTGGAACAGTTGGAACTGCTGGGGGCTTTCGGTGGATGATGAAAAGGTGAGGGATGCGGCACGGATGATGAGTGACAAACTGCACGCTTACGGATGGGAATACGTGAATATTGATGATGGATGGGAAGCTTCGACACGCACTAAGCAAGGTGAATTGTTTCCTAACGAGAAGTTCCCGAGTTTCAGAGAACTGACCGACTATATCCATGGCTTGGGCTTAAAGTTCGGTATTTACTCTTCTCCCGGCCCAACAACTTGCGGAGGCCATTTAGCCAGTTATCAGTACGAGGAAATTGATGCCAAGACTTGGGCCGGTTGGGGTGTTGACTATCTGAAGTATGACTATTGCGGATATGGTGAAGTTGAAAAGGATTCGGAAGAGAAGACTATTCAGGAACCTTATATCGTAATGCGCAAGGCTTTGGACAAAGTGAATCGTGATATTGTATATTGTGTGGGCTATGGTGCGCCTAATGTATGGAATTGGGCGGCGGAAGCAGGGGGCAACCAGTGGCGTACAACCCGTGATATTACCGATGAATGGAATGTTGTGACGGCTATCGGCACGTTCCAGGATGTATGCGCGGAAGTTACGGCTCCGGGCAGGAATAGTGACCCTGATATGTTGGTTGTAGGTAGGTTGGGACAAGCCTGGGGAACGAAGGTGCATGATTCTTACCTGACGGCTGATGAACAGTATTCCCATATATCTTTATGGTGTCTTCTTTCGGCCCCTTTGCTGATAGGTTGCGATATGGCAAATATAGATGACTTTACGTTAAACCTCTTGACGAATAATGAAGTAATAGCAGTCAGCCAGGATCCTATGGTGGCTCCGGCTAAGAAAATGATTGTTGAAAATGGCCAGGTTTGGTCAAAGAAGTTGCACGACGGTTCCTATGCCGTAGGTTTCTTCCATGTAGACCCGTATTTTATACTTTGGGATCAGGACGATGCTGAGGCTATGCAGATGAGGGATTATACTTTCAATCTTGACCTGAAGCAGCTTGGCATTGAAGGCAAGGCAACGGTTCGCGACTTGTGGCGGCAGAAGGAGTTGGGCGAGGTGAACGGCAGTTTTGAGACGAAGGTTCCTTACCACGGCGTCGCGTTCGTGAGGATTACTCCTGCGGTATGAATAGTGCAGGCTAAGGTCTCTCCTGCAGTATTCATATTGGCAAATACATTCATTCATCCCGTGGGACGGTCTCTTTCGTCCCACGGGACAGATTTTTTCGTCTCGTGAGACGGATTTATTCA
>NZ_DBDF01000049.1:30272-30441 GCF_002293435.1 Bacteroides sp. UBA939
GCGTGAGGGTAGAGTGAGGGTAGAAGTTACCCTCACTCTGTTTATTGCCGGCAATTTGGTGGTAACACGCTGATATACAGTACTTAAACGGGATATATATGGTGCGTGGACGGGATATATGCGGTGCTTGGACGGGATATAGGCGGTGCGCGAACCATCTATATCCCGT
>NZ_DBDF01000099.1 GCF_002293435.1 Bacteroides sp. UBA939
GGTATCTATTGTTTTGTATGTACCCAATTCATACTGTATTGAGCAACAAAACTCTACAACTCTAATAAATGTGGAATAAACAAACCACTTTCTGTTAACATGTCTGACACCAAACTGTGATGTCGCAAATATAAAAATAAATTTTGAATAATGCGAATAATGAGTTATGTTTTTTAACACATCATCAAATGATTAATTAACCTGCTCAATAACAACGAGTTATATTGGCGAATTGGCGTGAAATAATTGGGGCAAGCGCACCAAAATCTTATTTAGACGGGATAAGCATATCATATAAAGGCTATTCTGTTGACCGTGATAAGTTCGTGAGGCTGTGAAATCTGTCTCATGAGACTATAAAATTTGTCCCACGGGACAGATTTTTTCATCTCACGAGATGAATTTCTTCGTCCCGTGAGATGAATTTTATAGTCTCACGAGATGAATTCCGAGGCTTTAGCTTTGCCATTATGAATAATGCAGGATAGTCATACCCTCAAAATCATGTGTTTTCACCGGATATAGATGGTACTTTCACCGCCTATATGTGGTTCGCGAACGGGATATAGATGGTGAAAACACGGGATATAGATGGTGCGCGCACCGCCTATATCCCGTTCGCGAACCATCTATATCCCGTGCAGCCCAAAATCAGGAATCCGAGGGGCACAAGTATTACAGTTGAGGAACACAAGTATTGCATTTATGAAACACAAGTATTACATTTACGGAACACAAGTGTTCTGCGCGAGCCACACAAGTGTTTCTTAAAAAGCACTCATATCCTTATTAATACTCAAGGATACACCCCACTAAATGAGCAACTTCTGCAACCACATATATGCGCACAGTGAGAGTAACCCTTACCCTCACTCTACTCTCACCCTTACCCTCACCTGTCCAAACGCCGATGAACAAAAGGATACAAGAGAAAGAGTGAGGGCGTGAGGGTAGGATGTGAAAACTCTGGGTATGCGTGCACGCACGCATACGCGCGCGTACATTATAAATGGAATTAAAGATTCCGCTGAATCACTTTCGCCACATTCTCCGACAAAGCAAGGAGGAGCACCTTTGCTGCCTCGTTCTCTTCGCGGGGATACTGAAGCCATGGTAAAGGAAGCCTTTCCCTTGCTTTTCTTGGCGAACTGTAGATTTTACCTCTTGTTACATCAGGCAAAGAGCTTTCTTGCAAACACAGGAACTACGACGTTTACCGTTCATTTACACTAACTCTATGTGAGATATAAAGAAGTTTAAAAGAACTATTTCGCAAACGATTGTTTATACATATTTCATTGTTTTTTCAATTAGTAGGCTAATTATCAAAGAAAAATGTGTAATTTTGCGCCCGGTATTAAGTAATTAAGGATTTGGATAATAATATGACTAATGAGCGGTTAACCCCCGACTACATCTTCGAGTCAAGCTGGGAAGTATGTAATAAGGTTGGAGGTATCTATACGGTTTTGTCCACGCGGGCTAATATCTTGCAGACTAATTTTCATGATAGATTGTTTTTCATCGGACCCGATTTCCGGCAAGGAAAAGAGAATCCTTTGTTTGCCGAGTCGGATAATCTGTATGCAGAATGGAAAAAGTATGCGGCTCAAAAAGAAAATCTCTTCGTTCGTGTAGGACGCTGGAACATTCCCGGTAATCCTATTGTTATATTGGTTGACTTCCAACCGTTTTTCGCACAAAAAAATGAGATATATACGGAGATGTGGAACCACTATCAAGTGGATTCACTGCATGCGTATGGCGACTATGATGAAGCGTCCATGTTTTCGTACGCTGCCGGAAAGGTGGTAGAGAGTTTCTACCGTTATAATTTGACTGAGACGGATAAGGTAATTTATCAGGCAAATGAATGGATGACCGGCATGGGAGCCCTTTACCTGCAAGCGGCCGTACCGGAAATAGCTACCATCTTTACTACACATGCCACATCAATCGGGCGCTCTATTGCCGGTAATAATAAGCCGCTTTACGACTATCTCTTTGCCTATAACGGCGACCAAATGGCGCAAGAACTCAACGTGGAATCTAAACACTCTATTGAAAAACAGACTGCACACTACGTGGATTGCTTTACAACTGTGAGTGAAATCACAAACAATGAGTGCAAAGAGTTGCTCGACAAGCCTGCCGATGTAGTATTGATGAACGGTTTTGAGGATGATTTCGTACCGAAAGGTGCTACATTTACCGGAAAGCGTAAACGTGCACGGTCTGTAATGCTGCGTGTTGCAAATTGTTTGTTGGGGACGGATTTGGATGATGATACGCTGATTGTAGGTACCAGCGGGCGTTATGAATTCAGGAACAAAGGAATTGATGTTTTCCTTGAAGCGCTGAACCGCCTGAACCGTGATAAACATTTAGAGAAGAATGTGCTGGCATTTATAAACGTACCCGGTTGGGTAGGCGATGCCCGTAAGGACTTGCAGCAACGCCTTAAGAGTAGAGAAATATATAATACTCCGTTGGAAGTACCTTTTATAACCCATTGGTTGCATAACATGACACACGACCAGGTGCTCGATATGCTGAAATACATGGGTATGGGCAACCGTCCTGAGGATAAGGTGAAAATTATTTTTGTTCCTTGCTATCTCGATGGTAAGGATGGCATTATTAATAAGGAGTATTACGACCTGATATTGGGAGAAGACCTTAGCGTCTATCCGTCGTATTACGAGCCGTGGGGATATACCCCGTTGGAGAGCGTGGCATTCCGCGTTCCCACCATTACGACAGATCTTGCCGGTTTCGGACGTTGGGTAAACAGTTTGAAGAATCAGCACGGTATTAATGATGGTGTAGAAGTGCTTCACCGTTCGGATTATAATTATTCCGAAGTGGCTGACGGCATTAAGGACACTATTTCTGCATTTTCGGCAAAGAGTGAAGCCGAAGTGAAAGAAATACGCAAGCGTGCCGGCCAGGTGGCTGAGCAGGCATTATGGAAACATTTTATTAAGTATTATTACGAAGCCTACGACCATGCCCTTCGTCATGCGATGGAGCGCCGGTTAGGCTAAAGAGTATGAATCATTAATCAATCAAATATATAGAATGAAGATTAAAGTTAGCAATGTAAACACTCCTAATTGGAAAGATGTGAATGTGAAATCTCATATCCCAACCGAATTGGAGAATTTGTCAGAATTAGCACGTAACATTTGGTGGTCCTGGAACAATGAAGCTACCGAGTTGTTCAGAGACCTTGACCCTGTTCTTTGGAAAGAAGTCGGACACAATCCCGTACTTTTGCTGGAACGAATGAGTTATGCTAAACTTGAAGCACTTGCAAAAGATAAAGTTATTCTGAAAAGAATGAACGACGTATACACTAACTTCAGAGCGTACGTAGATGCGGAACCTGATAAGAAACGTCCTTCTGTTGCTTATTTTAGCATGGAGTACGGTTTAAATCAAGTCCTTAAGATATATTCCGGTGGTCTGGGTGTTCTTGCCGGAGACTATTTGAAAGAAGCATCCGACAGTAATGTTGACCTTTGCGCGGTAGGCTTCCTGTATCGTTATGGCTATTTTACTCAGACGCTTTCCATGGATGGTCAGCAGGTTGCTAACTACGAAGCTCAGAACTTCGGACAGTTGCCTATCGACCGTGTATTGGACGAGAATGGTAATCAGATCGTTGTCGAAGTTCCTTATCTGGATTATTATGTCTATGCTTCTGTATGGCGCGTGAATGTGGGCCGTATCTCTCTTTATCTGTTGGATACGGACAATGAGAAGAACAGTGAATTTGACCGTCCTATTACACATCAACTTTATGGTGGCGATTGGGAAAACCGTTTTAAGCAAGAAATTTTGCTTGGCATCGGCGGTATGCTGACGTTGAAGAAACTGGGTATCAAGAAAGACGTTTATCACTGTAACGAAGGACATGCGGCATTAATCAATGTTGAACGTATCTGTGATTATGTAGCAGAAGGTTTGAGCTATGATCAGGCTATTGAATTGGTACGCGCATCTTCCTTATATACGGTACATACTCCGGTACCTGCCGGTCATGATTACTTTGACGAGGGACTGTTTGGTAAATATATGGGTGGTTATCCTGCTAAGATGGGTATCAGTTGGGACGATCTGATGGACCTTGGACGCAATAATCCGGGTGACAAGAACGAACGTTTCTGTATGTCGGTTTTTGCCTGCAATACATCCCAGGAAGTAAACGGTGTAAGCTGGTTGCACGGAAAAGTTTCTCAGGAAATGTTCTCTACTATCTGGAAAGGATATTTTCCTGAAGAAATGCATGTAGGTTATGTAACGAATGGCGTACACTTCCCAACTTGGTGTGCATCGGAATGGAAGAGCCTTTATGCAGACAACTTTAATGAGAACTTCTTGTATGACCAGTCTAATCCGAAGATTTGGAATGCCATTCATAATGTACCCGATGAAAAGATTTGGGAAACTCGTATGGCATTGAAGAATAAACTGATAGACTATGTCCGCAAGCAGTACCGTGAAACTTGGTTGAAGAATCAAGGTGATCCCTCACGCATTGTTTCCTTATTGGATAAGATTAACCCGAACGCCTTGCTGATTGGTTTCGGTCGTCGCTTTGCTACATACAAACGTGCGCACTTGCTGTTCACTGACCTTGACCGCCTGTCCAAGATTGTGAATAATCCTGATTATCCGGTACAATTCCTGTTTACCGGTAAGGCTCATCCTCACGATGGCGCAGGACAAGACTTGATTAAGCGAATTATTGAAATCTCCCGCCGTCCGGAATTCCTGGGTAAGATTATCTTCCTGGAAAACTACGATATGCAATTGGCGCGCCGCCTGGTGTCCGGTGTGGATATCTGGTTAAATACTCCGACTCGTCCGCTTGAGGCTTCCGGTACTTCCGGTGAAAAAGCTCTGATGAACGGTGTGGTAAACTTCTCCGTACTCGACGGTTGGTGGTTGGAAGGCTACCGTGAAGGTGCAGGCTGGGCGTTGACCGAAAAACGTACTTATCAGAATCAAGAACACCAAGACCAGTTGGATGCCGCTACAATTTATAGCATCCTTGAAACAGAAATCCTGCCGTTGTACTATGCACGCAATAAAAAAGGATACTCTGAAGGTTGGGTGAAAACCATTAAGAATTCTATCGCACAGATAGCTCCGCACTATACAATGAAACGTCAGCTTGACGACTATTTCAGCAAGTACTATAATAAGCTGGCTAAACGTTTCCATGCGTTGGCGGCCAACGACAATGCCAAAGCTAAGGAAATAGCAGCCTGGAAAGAGGAAGTTGTGTCTAAGTGGGATGATATTGAAGTAGTATCTTTTGATAAGGCTGAAGAACTGGCTCATGGTTCTATAGAGAGTGGTAAGGAATACACCATTACTTATGTGATTGATGAGAAAGGTCTGACGGATGCTATCGGTATTGAACTGGTAACGGTTTACACGGCTGCGGACGGCAAACAATACGTTTATTCTGTTGAACCTTTCAGTGTAGTGAAGAAAGACGGTAACCTCTATACTTTCCAGGTAAGGCATAAATTGGAGAACGCAGGTAGCTTTAAAGTAGCTTACCGTATGTTCCCGAAGAGTGCAGACTTGCCACATCGTCAGGATTTCTGTTACGTTCGTTGGTTCCTGTAGGAAGATTTTAATCCGATAATATTAGAAAGCTGTTTGCGAGAGGTTGGAATGACCTCTGCAAACAGCTTTCCTTTTCTATCGCTTACACAATTCTTTGAAATCACAATATTCGCACTTCTTCGTATCTTCCGTTTGAGTGAAAGGTTCTTCATAACTGTAAATCTCTTGTAACAGGTTTAGTAACCGTTCGCGGAAATCATCTTCATAGAATGTAAAGTTGTCGACCGGTATTTTAGGTTGTCTGGCTTCACCCATTTCGATGATGGGCGAATAAGTCTCTGAAGCCGCCCGGTGAATATAGAGCAGGGAAGGCGCTACTTTCAGCGATTGTTTACGACACATAATGGCGGCATACAGAAATGTTTGGAAGATATAGTTCGGACGTCCCTCGGCAGGGGTGAACAGTTGCGCTATGTTCTCCGGATTTTTGGGACTACCTCCGGTTTTATAGTCTACAATGCGCAGAGTATCTTCTTTGCTGTCTATGCGGTCGATGGTACCGCCGATGTTTAAAGAAAGTTTTCCCACCGGCGTATTGATAATCATAGTTTCGGTCACTTCCTTTTCCATCCCCTCCATACAAAACGGGGCATATTGCAAATCATTACGCAGCAATTGGCGGAGATATGATGCAATTACTTTTGCATTGATAAGCTGAGTACCGTTATACTCCGATTTTTCGGCAGGGGCGATGTGAAAGAAAATCTCTTTGAAAGCGGCATCTACATAATCCTGTAGCTTTATATCATTGCGTAGCAGTTGTTCCAAGTCCTCTTTCCGTACTTCTTTTCCACGGACGGTCAGGGCTTCATATGCCAATTCGGCGGAACGGTGAAAAATAGTCCCGAACAGTGCAGAGTCTATTTCAGCGCTGATTTCATCGGGAGCTTTCAAGCCTGCCACATAACGGTAGTAGAACTTCAGCCGGCAATCCAGGTATGCATTGAGTGCGGAAGGAGAAAAAATAGCCTTTGGATGCCGGGTAACATCATAGCGATTGTACATTCGCGTAATGATTTCCGGCGTTTTCTCAATACATATTTCCCTGTTACTTTGCGGTGATTGCCCGGCTTCCAGATATTCGCGTGAAATGTCGTAAGGTGATTCGACAAGGAATTGCAGCATAAAGCGCGACATCTCTCCACGATTTATTCCGTCCGAAGAGGTATTATATAATAAGGTGACATTTTCGGCGCGTTGTATCAGGCGGTAGAAATAGTAAGCATAGACAGCGTTCTTATGTTCGATGGTGGTCATGCCGAAAGCCCTCCGCAGATTGTAGGGGATGAAAGAAGATTCTCCACCTGCTTTGGGCAACTGTCCTTCGTTGAGCGAAAGCATAATAAGGTTACGGAAGTCGAGATTACGTGTCTCCAGTACTCCCATTACTTGCATACCGATGGCGGGTTCTCCATGGAAAGGTATATTGGAAGTGGCAAGCAGGCGACATAGCAAACGTTTCAGGGTATCGACTTGCAAAGTCAGTTCGCCGCTGTCTATAAGATTGAGCAGGCGGTTGATAAGCGTGTAGCTTTTGAATAATGATTCCCGGTAGAGTTGGTTAAAGATATCATTCGTTTCTTCCTGCTGCCTGTAGAGTACGGATACTTCCCGCAGCATCGTTGTAAGGTATTGGCAAAGAGAAGAAATGCCCGTTTGCGGGGTGAATAGCAGTTCCAGAAAAGTATCTTGTCCTAATTCGGAAGGTAATGGATAGAAGCGGTTGTCTTTCGTTAGTTGTTTTTCTAATATTTCCGCGGAAGCGGATAGCCGGCGGGTATAAGGATGTTTAAGCACGGACAGGACAGCCTCATACAAGTATCGCCCCGTCCCTGCCTGATATCCGTTTGTTTGTAATTCAATCAGCGCACTGATAAAACTATATACGGGTGTCTGGGCTAAGGGAAATCCCATAGTGATATTGACATTCTTTATTTCCGCCGGAATTGAATGAAGTACAGGCAGTAGAAGAGCTTCATTGCAAAGTACTACTGCATTCTCTTTTTCTTGAAAAGACGGAGTTTCTTCAGAAGATGAATCCTGCAAGATTGAACGTACCCATTCCGGTAAATAGCGTGCTTGCGCATTTTCGGTTGGTGCGGAAATGAAACGCACGGTCTTGGGAGTCCGTAATACATCGAATACCGTTTCGGGTAGTTCATTTGGAAAAGTCTTCAGGTTATGGATAATGAACTTACCGGCTTCGTGGGTGTAAGGCGGCGTTTTCTCCTGAGGCAGGCGGGTATAGAAGATATCATAATCCCAGTAAAACAGCGCTTTGCCTGCGTCGTGCAAGCGTTTGAAGAATTCGGTTTCTACCTTGTTCAGCACATTGAAGCCGACAAATACGTAACGGTCGTATTTCAGCTTTTCCGGTTGAAGCTCTTCCATTACCTGGCGGTACATCATGCCTTCGTAAGCGATACCGAGTTCTGCAAGGTTGCTACGATAATGATGATAAATATCTCGCAGCTTATCCCATAGAGAGATGAACTTCTCTTTGAGTTCCGTTCGCCGTTCGATGGAGAAGTTTTGAAAAAACAGGCGGATGGCTTCTTCCTGTTCTGCATTGAGGAAGTTGTAATCATCCATAATGTTTTTCAGGTCTTGCAGGTTTGAGAAGAGCCGGTTGGCATCTACAAGATTCTTGTCCACATCATCAAAGTCGCTGATAAGCAATTCGCCCCAGAAATAGAAATCGTCCAATGTTTCTTCGCTGCGGGTTTCTTCACGGAATACTTTATAGAGTTCGCATACCAGACGGATAGGGTCGCCCAACTTCCAGGGAGAGAGTTGGCGGAATAGTTCGCTGATGCTGATGTATGCAGGCGACCACAATGGGCGGTCACTCTGCGCTGCCAGATGTTCGTTGAAGAACAGACCGGCACGCTTGTTTGGGAATACGATTGCAACTCGTGACAAGTCGTTTCCTATCTTTTGGTGTAGGTCTTGGGCAACTAATTGAAGGAATGTTTGCATATTATGAGGGGTCAAGTAAGCGAAGCGGAGCTTCGTAATTTTGAATTATAAATTTTGAATGGCTTCGCAATGCAAGCGATTTTTCAGACGCAGATAATGTGGATGCCGCGGATTTTAAATGCCGCGCTATCTTAACTCATCCGGAAGGTAAAAAGAGATCCGCGTCATCCGAGTTATCTGCGTCTAAGAAATTACTTGTATTGCGAAGTAACCTGATTGGGGCTTTCAACTGATGCATTATCATTTATACTACAAACTAATTATTATGAGGTACTTATATTAATTATTAAATCTTCTTCCACATACCACAGAAATCCCTTTATATTCTCTTTGGAATATCCCATGTTGGTAAGTAACAGCATATATTCCTGCACCTGTTTATTGTGCTTCTTATTCTGTTTTCCGAATTTGAGGTCTATAACAACAATTTCGTTACCGCGCATCATCACCCGGTCGGGGCGGCGTGTGCGCAGTTCACCGTTTTCTTGCCAGATGATATCACATTCATTGAAAAGCAGCCATTCGCCGGAATACCAATCCTGTACCTGAGTCAAAGAGAAAGCATGGCGGGTTAGTTCCTGTATTTCCTTTTCTGCTTCGGGCGTGCCGATGATACCTTCAAAAACAAGTTGTTGGATGGCGTTATCAATATCCTTTTCTGTTTCGATGGCAGAGAAGAGGGTATGCAACAATTGTCCCCGATGAATAAAGCGACTGTCTGACTCTTCTTCCTCCACTCCACGGATGAAATCGGCCGAACGATTCGATTGGCGGAATTCGATGTCGTGCCGCATGCTTTCTATGTGAATGGGGAGTTTCTCCGGTTTCTGCGAAAGGCGATTGACTGGAGTTCGTGGAGAAGAGGCTACCGTTTGACTACTTGCTCCCGGACTTTCTGCCGAACTTGCTCCCGGACTTTCCGCCGGACAGGATTCTTTGTCTGACGGGCAGAGCTTTCCGCTTTCGTAAGGTTCTTCTTCGTTCCAATTCTCATTGTCTTCACGGGCGGAGACTTGTGCCAAGGCATTGGCAAGTAGCTCGGATATGGTTCCTTTCTGTCCTTTCTTACTCCAGAATATAAGATTCTTTCCGGCACGGGTGAAAGCTACATAAAGCAGATTCAGATTATCCACCCAGAGTTGCAGGCGTTCGTCCAGATAGTCCTGCCGGTATACGGACTCTGCCATTGTGGACGAATAGTTGACCGGAACAATATCGAGCGCATTGTACGGTTCTTCGGTGGGAGAGCACCATATCAACTGATTGTTGGTTTCGTTCTCCAGTTTCCAGTCGCAGAAGGGGATTAGGACTGTGTGGAACTCCAATCCTTTTGACTTATGAATGGAAAGAATGCGAATTCCGTCCATTTCTCCGCTGGGGATGGTCTTGCCGCACAATGTTTCATCCCAATGACGGATAAAAGCGTCGAGATCGGAAGAGTTGTTTTGCAAATAATCCGTCACCGCATCGAAGAAAGAGAACAGATAGGCATCCTGTTCTTCAATCCGGTGCATTTCAAACAGGCTGAATAACTCTTCCAGCAGTTCGTATAGCGGCATCAGGCGGAGGGTTTCCATGCGGGAGACGAACGATTCGGGAAGCATTGCCTCAGGGGAAGCGGTGAATAGCTTGTCCCAATCCGTGCTTTGTAACCGGTAGTTCGTAATTAATGAAGCTCTTGCTATCCTATCTTCCGGATTGGAAAGATAACGCAAGGCATCTATCAGCATACATAATGCCTGCGAGGCGTCCAGCCGGAATGCTTCGTCCGAAACAATGGGCAGATGCATCGTTTTATCAAAGTAATCGGCGATAAGGGGAATGTTCTTGTTCTTGCGTACAAGAATGGTGATATCATTCAGCTTTACGCCGGCTTCCAGTAACCGCTGTACTTCTTCGCCCAGGGAGATAATGGTAAGTTCGGTATAGTTATGTTCTTCGTCCGCTTCCAGAAAGGTGGCTTTGATGTAGCCTTTGGCTTCTGTCCTGGGAGATTCTTGGGTGGCGTCTGCGTAGGCGCGTTGCAATGGGCGGCAGTCTTCCTGCAATTCTTTCAGGTGGAGCAGATTGAGGTATTCTACTGCCGCGGTGAAGAGGGTGTTGTTGAACCGGATGATGTTTGTTTCGCTTCGCCGGTTTGTTTTTAGAGTTTCCACCCGCACCGGGAAAGGGAAGGGTGTTTCTTTCGTTCCCAGCGCATTCAATATACCCCAGTCGCCGTTTCGCCAGCGATAGATGGATTGCTTTACGTCGCCCACAATCAGGCTGTTGGCTCCTTGCGAAAGACCTTCCTGCAAGAGGATTCTGAAGTTGTCCCATTGCATCCGGCTGGTGTCCTGGAATTCGTCAATCATTACGTTGCGGATGCTGGCGCCGATTTTCTCGAATACGAATGAGGAGTCGCCGTCGCCCACCAGGTTGTGGAGTAATGCATTGGTATCGGACAACAGGAAGCGGTTGTGTTCGCGGTTCAGTTCGCGTACTTCTTCGTCGATGTGTGCGAGTAGTTGCAGTTTGTTCAGGTGTTGCAGTGACAGACGGCAACTGTTTACGGTTTTGTTGTTCCTTGGTCTGAATGTTTCGGCATTCTGCAACAGGGGGAGCAGGCTTGTTTCTACCAGGTGGATGATGTCGTTCTTTCGCGTGGATGTCTTGGTTGCCCAGTTCCTGGCGTCGTCCAGACTGTTTTTCAGGGTGGCGTTTACTACGTCTTTATCCGTTAAGCGTCCGTCATTCAGTTTGCGGAAGTAACTGCTGATGCCTCGTGAGCCGCCTTTGAGGTCTTCCGGAGTAAGGGCGTGAGCTTCCAATTCTCCGGTAAACTGGTCGTAGAAGCTTTTCATTTGCTCCAGGGCTTCGGTTTCTTTTTCGCGCAGTTGGTTGCGGTATTGCTTGATGGTATCGGGTTGTTTCAGTTGTTGGCGGAGGCTTTTGCCGCGCTCTATGTAGCCTTCGTCGAAGATGTTCCAGCCGAAACGTTTGATTTCGTCGGAGACGTTCCAACGTTTATCGTCGGCTATGCGCTCGTTGATGTAGTCCAGCAACCATGTCAGGACAGGGGAGGAGGGGGTTAACTTCTCAATGAGGCTGTCTACGGAGTCGCTTAGTACTTCGGCGTTGTTTAGCTCTATGTTGAGGTTGGGACTGAGTTCCAGTTCACGGGCCAGGTTGCGCATTACGGACTGGAAGAAGGAGTCGATGGTTTCTACGCGGAAACGGCTGTAGTCGTGCAGCATGTATTGAAGGGCGGTTCCGGCTGCGCGACGGATGTCGGATTCGGAGAGGGCTTTAAAGTTTTTGTTTTGTTGTGGGTCTCTGTTTTGCTGCAAATCTCCATTTCGTTGCAAGTCTTTATTCTGCTGCAAGTTCTTGCTCTGTTGCAAGTCTTCGCGGATACGGTTCAGGTACGGTTCGGAGGCAGGGTCGGCTATCCAGATGCCGTATAGCTGTTGCAGAATACGTTCCTTCATTTCGGCCGTGGCTTTGTTGGTGAAGGTTACGGCGAGTATCTGTTGATAGGCTTTGGGGTTCAGTATCAGGTGCTTGATGTATTCTACGGCAAGTGTGAACGTTTTTCCCGAACCGGCTGAGGCTTTGTATACTAATAATTCCATGTGAGTTTGCAGAGTTAACTTTTCTACAAACATAAGCAAAAATGCGGGATGTTAGTAATGCTTGAGAGATATTTTAGGGAAAGAGCATCAAAATTATATTTATGACTTCTTGAGTTACTTCATTTCTGTTAGTTATGGGCTTTGTAGTTTGTTTTCTGATACTCTCAAAAATCCTGCAAAATATCAATACCTTATTCTTATATTTGCACCCGAAAAAGGTCTATAAATGCATATATGAATTATATTGAACAACTAATTGTTATTTGCCCGTTGATATTTATCGGCAGTTTCATAGACAGCATTGCTGGGGGCGGAGGGCTTATCACACTTCCATCCTACAATATTGCCGGCTTATCGCCGCATTTTGCTTTAGGTACCAACAAGTTTAGCAGTTGTATTGGTACTTTCTTCAGCACTATGCGCTTTGTGAAAAATAAAAGCTACAACTTGACGAGCGCCATACCTTCAGTTATCTTTGCCCTTATCGGGTCGGCAATCGGCACGGAGATTGCCATTTATTTGGATGCAAAAATATTGCAGTACGTACTTATTGTAGGAGTTCCGGTAATTGCTGTCGTTGTTTTAAAGAAGAAGAAGTTATCGGAAAATACCACCAAACAATTATCCAAAACCAGGCTCATTGTCTTATCCTCTATTATCGGTTTCGTGATTGGAGGCTATGATGGCTTTTTTGGACCGGGAACAGGCACTTTCCTCATCTTGGCTTATTCTTCAGTCTTAGGTTTCGACCTGCTAACAAGCATGGGGAATGCAAAACTTGTAAACCTGACCTCTAACTTCGCATCACTGTTTGTGTTTCTTATTGAGGGCAAAATACTGTTTGCCGTAGGCATACCTGCTGCTTTATGTGCCATTGCCGGGCATTATATAGGTAGCGGACTTGCCATAAAGAATGGACGGAAAATCATTCGCCCTATATTAATTCTGGTTTTGGTATTGCTCATGATGAAAATCGTATGGGATATGTTCCTTTAGCTTAAAACTTCGGTTCTGAAGGGGCTTAAAAGTATATTTTCCAACTAATGCTTGGTACTATCGGTGCATTTCTTCTTTTTGCAACGGAGTTTGTTTCAAGATTATAAGCATAGCCTGTTTGCCTGAATCCGGTGGCATTAAGAATCATAAAAGAAAATTCATGGGCTATTTTCTTTTTGTTTATGCGGTAGCGAAGTGTTAAGTCAGTTGTAAATGAGTTTGGCAGTTTTAAGCTATATGCTCTTGAATCTATTTCTTCAATTCCTTGTATATGTTCCGACGCATCGTAATCTATCGGAGTATATCTGAAGCCTCCCTGATAGGTTAACCGGATATTGGCACTGAATACCTTGTGTTTCTGTTTTCCAAAAATCCATTCTTTTCCTGCCAATGCATTAAATATAAACCGTTGATCCATTCGTGTGCTTCGCCATATTTTATCGCCTCCCGTATATTCGGACTTAAAAAGCGAACCTGTGAACAGTCCATACCAACCATCCTTTAAATACCGTTCTAAAGTAAGATCAATCCCATAGTTTCGCCCTTTACCCTCATTAACCAATCTCTTGTCTAAGCCATAAGCATTATAATTAAGGATAGAGAATGAAGTATTAGGCTCAACAGGTACATCGTACAAATACTGGTAATAAGGCTCAATCTTCAGGAAAACATTATCTGATATTTTCTTGGCATAAGACAATGCGAAGTGATGCGCTTTGCTGAAATCCAAATTTTTATTAACAAGCAGGTTGCCTGTTTCAGGAATTTTTATATAGTAATAATCCAACCGTTCCCGTGTACTGTTAAGCCCGTATGCAAAGGCTAAGGACTGTCGCTTAGGAAGCTGCCATTTAATACTGGCTCGTGGCTCTATTGTCCAATTCTTGTTCAGACTGAACATTTGTCCTGTCAATCCTACGCTTGCTTCAACGTTTTTATTTATTCTGAACACTGAGTTTGTAAAAGCAGATACGGCATAGTCAACACCGCTTCCTTGGGCTATTTGTTGCATGGGTTCGTATAGACTCGGTGTATCACTGCTGTTAAAATTGAGATTGTAACTAAGCCTTTTCAGGGTGAAGCCCGTTCTGCTTGTGTGGTTCTCTCCAAATTTCTTATTCAGGTAGGAGTTGAGAATAATGTCGGTATTACTATTCTTTACATCTGCCATTCGATGGTAGTCGAGGCTTTTATCCCTCTGGTCTATTATGCCATGTACTTTTGAATAGGTTGTGGCGAGCGATGATTTCAAATAAGTATTGCTATTGATATAGATTTTATGTCCAATGCCTAACATCCCTTTAGCAAACTTATTATCAGACTTTTGCTTATCGGACGTATATTCCCATTTAGCGGAATCCTCTACTTCTTTCTGCAAAACCTTATCTGACAAACCCAATCCCCAGACGGTAAATGTCCCTGCCTTTTTAGTGGGAAAATTCAATTTGAATGCCAAATCCTGATAATCCAATCCCTCATCCGCCCCATTTATTGCGTCAGATATGCCGGAAAAAGAATATCTGTAATTGAAAATGTAAGAGCTACCGTGTTCTTTACTGATTGGTCCTTCCGATGCTACATCCACTCCCCAAACTCCAATCTGAAAGGCATGTTCATGTTTCTCTCTGTTGCCTGTCCGCATTGACATATCAAATACGCCGCCCAAAGCATTTGTATATTCGGACGGAAAAGCTCCATTGTAAAAGTCCGAATTACCCAATACGTTGGAACTCAATCCGGTTAGTAATCCTCCACCTAAACCTGTCATGTCTGCATAATGTGTAGGGTTTGGAATCTCTACACCCTCCATTCGCCATTGAGTAAACTGAGGGCTGTTACCCCGAATAACAAGCGCATTAGAACTAATACTTCCCGAAGAAACTCCGGCGAAAGAAGAAACCAAACGTGACGGGTCGTCAAATCCTCCGGCAAAACGGCTCGCTTCTTCTACAGTCAGCATTCTGCCCCCGGTCAACGCCATTGTATTAACAGTTGAACTCTTGTCAATATTCGGTCGGACAACTACTTCGTCCAATAAGAGAGTATTCTCTTTCAATGGAATTTTAAGATATACTTCTTTTGCCGAAGATATTACTACTTCTCCTATTGTTCGTGGTTCGTAGCCTATAAATGTAGTTTGTATATCATATCGCCCGACAGGTACATTGCGAATAATGAAGTGTCCCAAGCTGTCGGTTGTTGTTCCTAGATTACTACCGTTTGCAATACTCACATTGGCAAAGGCGATTGGTTGTTCGGACGCTTCATCTATCACAATTCCTTTTATGGTTTGGGTTAATGGCTTATTTTTCTGTGCTTTCTCTTTTCCTTTCAGTAGGGAAATAATGATGTGATACCCGTTAATTTTATACCTGTAATTTGTATCTTTCAGGATTTGTTTCAATGCCTTGTCTATATCCGCATCTTTTAACGATAAGGATATTCTCTTATCCAAATCCAGTGTGGAGTGCTCATAAGCAATACTGTACACGGTTTGTTGTTCTATTTGAGAAAAAGTCTCTTTCAATGAAATACTCTTATGTTGTATCGTAACTTTTTTATTGGCATTTTGCGCTACTGCACCTGAAAATAAGAAAAGGGAGATTACCAAAAAGATAATTCTATATGACTGTTTATTTGCTTTTATTCGATTCATTTTATTACATTTGTATTGTTGATACTTCGTTTTACTATTCATTTTAATGAGTTTCGACATTTCAGAACCGGAGAGAGGGTCTCAAGCTGCTTTCCGGTTCTTTTTACTTCATAGGCATTTCAATATTTATCATTGAGTCCACTTCAAAAAGTCTTTTTTTATCAGAATTTAACGCCATACAAGTACTTCTAAAAGGGGGTAAAAGTGCTAAATTGCACTTTTTGAAGGGGACTCATCATTGTTTCTTTATCGTTTTACTATTTATACAAGTAAGTGATGAAAAACTCAATGAGAAAAATGAAGTTTTTAAAGCAAAGTGAAAAAGAATGCAGAAATAGCTTTTCGAATTTCTTTCAAGCAAGACTTAACTGGCTTTCGACATTTCTTTTGGTAGTATTTAGCTTCTCAGCTATTTCGGTATTGGTCAATCCTTTATGCTGCAAAAAGGCGATAAATTTGGAATTGAATCCGGGAAATACTGGATATTTTTGGATTTACGGCAATTTCAATGTACACTTTTTGCACACTCGGTGGGTCGTTCCTTATTTTTAGTACTTTTCAGTTTAACCTGATTGCGTCGTTTTTAGATGTATCGTAAAATGCTGTAAATCAATATGTTTAAGGCATTCTTTCTGTGATTTCAGTTTAACTAAAAAAGGGAAGCTAATTTCTTAACTTCCCTTCTGGGTGGTGCCACCAGGAATCGAACCGGGGACACAAGGATTTTCAGTCCTTTGCTCTACCAACTGAGCTATGGCACCTTTCTCTTTTGCGGTTGCAAAGGTAGTGAAACTTTTGGACTATGCAAGAGGTTGGGAGATAAAAAGCGCTGATAAATAGCTATGAGGTTAAAAATCACTGGTTTTTCTGCTTAACTTTCTGCATTTCTTTCTGCATTTTCGATTGCTTCTCCTTTCAGCGGATTCCAACCTTGTGCTTTTAATTCAAATTCCTGACCGTCACGCGTAATCAAGGCGTAACCCAATTCTGCCTTGGTGATATGGCCAATAAGCTTCACACCTTCCATTTCGGAAACTTTTTCATGGTCGGTGATGGGTACGGTGAATAGTAATTCGTAGTCTTCACCACCATTGAGGGCACAAGTGGTTAGGTTCATATTGAATTCTTCCGCCATGACGGCTGTCTGATAATCAATAGGGATATGTTCCTCGTAGACACGGCAACCGACTTTGCTTTGCGTGCAGATATGCATCAACTCGGAAGATAAACCGTCAGAAATATCTATCATGGAAGTGGGTTGAATACCTTCTTCCGCCAATATTTCGGTGATATCGCGGCGTGCTTCCGGTTTCAATTGGCGTTGCAAAAGATATTCTTTTCCGGAGAAATCGGGCTGTATGTCGGTTTTACCTTTGAGAGCTAACTTTTCACGTTCCAGCAGTTGTAACCCCATATAGGCAGCACCCAAATCACCACTGACACAAATCAGGTCGGTTTCTTTGGCGCCATTGCGGTAAACTACCTTATCTTTGTTCGCTTCACCAATACAAGTGATGCTAATGGTTAATCCGGTGAGTGAAGAAGATGTGTCACCGCCTATAATATCTACATCATATTCCTCACATGCCAAGCGGATACCGGCATATAACTCTTCTATATCCTCCACGCTGAAACGTTTGGAAAGTGCGAGCGAAACAGTGATTTGTTTCGGCGCACCGTTCATAGCGTAGATATCGGAGAAGTTGACGACAGCCGCTTTATAGCCTAAATGTTTCAGAGGTACATAAGTAAGATCGAAGTGTACACCTTCCATTAATAAGTCTGTAGTAATCAAGACTTGTTTTTCGGCCGGGTAAGAGAGTACGGCAGCATCATCGCCTATGCCATACTGACTTGATTCGTTTTTCAGTTCAATGCCTTTAGTAAGGTGACGAATGAGTCCAAACTCACCGAGAGTTGCAATTTCTGTTCTCATGTTTATTTAATGAATGATTTGCCTGTCGGTCTTTACTATATATTTATGATCTGTTTATCAGTTCTCTCATAATCTCCGTCATCTTAGGTTGAGCAGCATCAGCGGCTTTCTGCACATCTTCGTGCGTAACTTCCACAATTTTGCCTGCTACACCGAGGTCGGTAATCACCGAAATGCCGAATACCTTAATGCCGCAATGGTTAGCGACAATCACTTCCGGTACCGTAGACATTCCTACTGCGTCCGCACCGAAAATGTTGAATAGCTTGTATTCAGCCGGTGTTTCAAACGTAGGACCTTGTGTACCGACATATACGCCATGCTGTACTTTGATACCCTTTTCTTCGGCAATGGTATCAGCTTTCTTAATCAGTTCTTTGCTGTATGCCTCACTCATGTCCGGGAAGCGTGGACCATACGGGATGTTCTTGCCACGTAGCGGATGTTCAGGGAAATAGTTTATATGATCCGTGATAATCATCAGGTCACCGATTTCGAAATCCGGATTCGTGCCGCCGCTGGCATTGGATACGAACAGTGTCTTGATACCTAACTCTCGCATCACACGTACCGGGAACGTCACTTCTTTCATCGAGTAACCTTCATAATAATGGAAACGTCCCTGCATTGCCATGATATCCTTGTTGCCGAGCTTTCCGAATATCAGTTTTCCACTGTGTCCTTCTACGGTTGATACCGGAAAGTTGGGAATTTCCTCATACTTTATTTCATACTTCTCGGTGATTTCATTTACCAGACTTCCTAAACCGGTTCCGAGGATGATTGCCGTTTCAGGTTGAGTGCGCATCTTACCTTTCAGGTAAGTAGCTGTTTCTTGAATGAGTTCTAACATAGCCAATAATATTTTGGTTAAATATATGTTGTTGATTTTGTAACAAAACGATTTCAATCGGCAAGACGTATAAGTATGGTTTCAGCGTTTCTGCCAATGCAGGATGGTGTTGTAGCCTGGTTGCATCTTTTTCGGTAGTGACAATTAACTTTTCGTCTCCTTTCAAGTGGTCGAAACGTTCTTTTATCACCTGCAAATCTTTATTGCTGAAATCATGGTGATCGTCGAATGAACATAAATCAATGTGGGATGTATAAGCCTTCAGTTTCTCTAATAATGGAGTAGGGGAGGCAATTCCCGTTACTAATAATATCTGTTCATCTTTCTTTAGTGAAGACAATGCACGCCGTTCCCCACCGAAAAGCGGAGTCAGTGTACCATACTTGAACGATGAAAAATACAATTGTTGGTATGGATATAATTCCAGCCTTTTGGTGATGATGTTGAAGTCTATCGGTTTGATGTTTTCCGGACATTTGGTGACGATTATAATATGCGCCCGGTTTTTCCCGTTTTTCGGTTCACGCAATCGTCCTACCGGAAGCAACATGTCATCACTGAATAAAGAGTAGAAGTCGGTAAGTAGAATATTCAATCCGGCCTTTACATACCGGTGTTGAAAAGCATCGTCCAACAACACTGCATCTACCGTAGGGTTTTCCAGTTTCATTAATTGCTCGATACCATGACAGCGGTTTTCGTCTACAGCCACCCGAATATCGGGGAATTTTGCTTTTATCTGGTATGGTTCGTCGCCAATCCTTTTTACGTTCGTGTTTTCAGTGGCCAGTATGTATCCTTTGCTTTTCCGTTTATATCCCCGGCTCAACACGGCAACGTTCAGCTCCTTTTGTTGCAACAACTTGATAAGATACTCCGTGTGCGGCGTCTTGCCCGTCCCGCCTACAGCGAGATTGCCGACGCACACCACAGGTACGTCAAAACTCTTTGACCGGAGAATTCCCCAGTCAAAGAGTTTATTTCGAAGGTATACCCCGGCTCCATAAAGCCATGAGACGGGGTATAACCAATAGTGTATCTTAACCAGCGGTTCTTCCATCCACTCCTTTCTTTAATTGATGTTTAGCTCAAAAGGAATACGTGCTTGAATTTTATCGCAGTTTTCTAAATTGTTCAACCAATTGAATTGATTGTAAAGTTCGCCGGCTTTACCTTTCAGCATACGAGCCTGAATGTAGTTACCCGGATCGCTATCCATCAAAGTTTCGAAGAAACTCTTCTTACCCGGATACGCCAACACGGTGTAAGCTTCCAGATTTACTTTTTGAACGGCAATTTCCAGTGCTCTGTCCAAACCACCTATTTCATCAACCAAACCTAATTCTTTAGCTTTAGCACCTGTCCAAACACGACCTTCTGCAATTTTCTTGATTTCATCCGTAGTTATACCACGGCCTTCTGCGCAACGTTTTACGAACAGTTCATACCCTTCGTTCACCATGTTTTGCATCAATGCCTTTTCACCTTCGTTCATCGGGCGTCCCATTGCTCCGAGGTCGGAATATGTATTTGTTTTTACAACATCGAATGAAAGACCTATTTTATCCGTCAGTCCTTTATAATTGGGGAACATTCCGAAGATACCGATAGAACCGGTCAGTGTAGTAGGGTCTGCCACAATGCTATCTGCATTACAGGAGATATAGTATCCACCCGATGCGGCATAATCGCCCATAGAAACAATCACCGGTTTTTCTTTTTTCAACTCGGTAATGACATGCCATATTTGTTCCGAACCGAAAGCGCTTCCGCCCGGAGAGTTCACGCGCAGTACTACGGCTTTCACATCCTTATCATCTTTCAGTTTGCGCAAGTCACGTATCACATTATTGGAGTTGATACCTTCTTCTTCACCTATACCTGAACTTCCGGCATCAATAGCTCCATAAGCATAATATACGGCGACGATATTTCCGCTCTTATCTTTCGGAACATTCTTCTTTACGTTTACCATGTCTTTTAATCCCAGTACCGGCATACTGTCATCCTTATCAATGCCGACGAGGGTTTTCAGATAGTTACGTACATCGTTCTTATATATTAAGGTGTCGGCAAGACCGGCCTGCACACTCTCTTCCGCCGGATAGAACATCAGCATTTTGTCGGCAACCTCATTCAGCTTTTCTTTGCTCACACCTCTTGATTCGGAAACATCGCTCAACATTTGTCCCCAGATACCTTCCAGAAATACAGTAACCTGTTCGCGATTGGCCGGACTCATTTCCGTAGCGATAAACGGTTCTACTGCTGATTTGTAAGTACCTACTTTGAATACTTGCATTTCTACGCCGATTTTACTCAGCAGATCTTTGTAGAAAATAGGAGTCGATGACAAACCATACCAACCGATTGATCCTTGCGGATTTAGTAACACTTTGTCGGCTACACTGGCCAGATGGTAAATGCGTTGTGAATAATGGTCACCGTAAGCCACTACAAACTTACCACTGGTTTTGAAATCGGCGAGCGCTTTACGGATTTCTTCCAACGAGGCGAAACCTGCCCCCATCGTACCTGCTTGCAGGTAGATACCTTTAATGTTTTCATTTTCTTTTGCTTTCTGAATAGACGACAGGATATCGTCTAATCCGCAAATCATTTCATCCTCACCCATAAAGATGTCGAAAGGATTGTCCTGACTGCGTTCGGAGAGTATACCGCTCAAATCGAGCATCATAACCGAGTTCTTACCTACCTGAGTCTCAGACTCTGATGATGAAAGCATACCAAATATAATCAGTACACTGACTAAAAACAACACAACGCTTGACACAATAATACCGGTGATGGTAGCCAGCGTAAATTTGAAGAAATCTTTCATTGCATTTATTGTTTTTTGTATGTTAACTTAGAAAGCTAACAAAGATAAATAATTGAGTTGATATTTACCCTATCTGTCGCAAGGTTTTTCGTTTTGTCACACGAGGCTATTACAAATCTGCTTCTTTTTGTGTTTTTACGTCAACCTTATCTTCCTGTTTTGTTTTACCGGTATGGGTTACCATTTTCTTTTTGCCATATTTGCGCGCTTTTTCCCAAGCCGCTTTTCGGGCTTCATATTCTTCGTATTGTTTTTCCAAATAGTTGTCTGCCATAAGATTACGCTTTAATAAATTCGTATAAATAATTAAAAAATGCACGGTAACGACCATGCTGTTGCAAATTTACAATAAATTCCATAAACTTTTTATTTCTTTATTTCCTTTCATTAAGTATTTTTTTCGACTACCTTTGCTTCGGAAACTCAAAAACGGTAAGTCATGAAGTATAAATTATTAGTTCTTGATGTAGACGGAACTTTGCTTGATAGTGAGAAAAAAATCAGTAAACGTACGCTGGCGGCCTTGTTGAAAGTGCAGCAGATGGGAGTGCGTATCGTGTTAGCTTCCGGTAGACCGACGTATGGCCTTATGCCTGTCGCTAAAACTTTGGAGTTAGGCAATTATGGAGGCTTTATCTTAGCCTATAATGGCGGACAGATAATCAATGCTCAGAATGGTGAGCTGTTATTTGAGCGCAGGATAAATCCGGAAATGCTACCTTATCTTGAGAGAAAGGCACGCAAGAACGGTTTCGCCATTTTTACTTATCAAGAAGATACTATTATTACCGATTCGCCTGAAAATGAATACATACGTCTGGAAGCGGAACTCAATGGTTTGAAGATCATTGAAGAAACAGAGTTTTCGATAGCGATAGATTTTGCGCCCTGCAAGTGTATGCTTGTTAGTGATAACGAAGAAGCTCTCATTGAGTTGGAAGAACACTGGCGTAGAAGATTAAACGGTGCGTTAGATGTCTTTCGTTCCGAACCTTACTTCCTTGAGGTTGTACCTTGTTCTATTGACAAGTCGAATACTTTGGGCGTTTTGCTTGAGAAGCTGGGCATCCGTTCGGAGGAAGTGATTGCTATCGGCGATGGAGTTTGTGATGTTTCTATGATACAGTCTGCGGGTCTGGGCATTGCTATGGGAAATGCGCAGGACTCTGTGAAGATATGTGCCGACAGAATTACTGCTTCCAATGATGAGGATGGAGTGGCTGAAGCTGTAGAGAAAGTGATACTTTCTGAAATCCGTCCTGCTGAGATAGAATTAGATCAACTTAACCAACGTGCTCGTCATGCCCTGATGGGGAATCTGGGTATTCAGTACACATATATATCCGAAGATAGAGTAGAGGCTACTATGCCGGTGGATGAACGTACCCGGCAACCTTTCGGTATTTTGCACGGTGGAGCCAGTCTGGCATTGGCTGAAACGGTTGCCGGACTTGGTTCGATGGTGCTCTGTAAGCCGGATGAGATAGTAGTCGGCATGCAAGTCAGCGGGAATCATATTTCTTCCGCACACGAGGGAGATACTGTGCGGGCAGTGGGTACTATAGTGCACAAAGGCCGTTCATCGCATGTCTGGAATGTGGATGTGTTTACTTCAACGGACAAGTTGGTATCTTCGGTGCGTGTGGTTAATGGTATATTGAAGAAGGGGTAATCAAACTTACAGATTTACCAAATCAATTTCATTTCATACCCTTTCTTTACAGCTTCGGGGGTGTTTTTAGCGTTGAGTTTGATAAGTAGGTTGCGGCGATAAGTGCGAACGGTTTCTTCGTCCCGACAAATATGATTGGCTATTTCCTTCGAGGTATAACCTTCGGCAATATACTTCAGAACTTCCTTTTCACGATTACCGAGCCATACAATATCTTCGTTTCTTTTCTCTTTCAATAACAAGTCTATTTCTTCACAAAGAAATTGTTCTCCCCGGCCTACTGTTTCGATTCCCGCAAGCATTTCTTCACTTTCGGCATTCTTCAGGATATAACCCAGTGCACCGTTATGCAAGGCTCGTTTGGCTATGCTAAATTCTTTGTATGTGGTCAGCATTACAACTTTTAATTCTGAATATGTTTTCATTATCTCGGCACAAAAATCTATCCCGTCGCCATCGGACAAGCCGATATCCAGCAACAAGATATCGGGAAGGTTTTCCTTCAAACCTTTCCGGCATGATTCCAAGTTGTAATAGACATCTGTCACCCGGGTGATACCCGATTCGGATATTAGTTTACTCAGACTTTCTACAACCATTTTATGGTCATCTACAATTTGTAAGTTCAACATCATTCAATCAGTTTAGTTTTTCCGTTTTCAATTCAATCGTTGTTTCCGTTCCGGTACTGGGAGAAGTGACAATATCTATTGTTCCGTTGCAGGATGCTACCCTGTCGCGGATGCTTTTCAGCCCAAAACCTCTTACAGCTACTTTTTCATCATAGCCGCAACCATCATCTGAAACGGTAAGCGTAACATGTTTTTCATCTTGTACCAACTGTAGGTTAATCTCGTTTGCACCCGAGTGTTTAATGGCATTGTTTATCAATTCGGCAGCACAACAATAAACAACAAACTCCAATCGCCCATTGATACGCTTTTCTTCACCGTAAAAATGGAACTTGACGTTCGGAAATTGGGTGGCATAATCTTCCAATGCTATTTTAATACCGGATTGCAAGGATGTGGGCATTAGGTTATGAGCCGCATCACGGATATCCCGGATACAGTTATCTAATTTGTCGCTTACGTTTTGCAACGTTTTTGTTTGACTGCTGAGTTCGATTTTCACTGCCGAAAGATTTCCGCTGAGGCGGTCGTGCAAGTCTTGGGCTAAACGTGCCCGTTCCCTCATTTCACCATCCAACACCGAACGGGTGGCAATCAATTGTTTTTCTTTTCGGGTGTTCCTCTTGGTTTGCCATAATAAGATTATCAAAACAAAAGCTAATAATGCGCCCGAAATGCCAAGCCATACATACAGTTCCCGTTCTTTTTCCAACGAGGCAATATGCATTTCTTTCTTTTCGGTTTCGTATTTCACTTCCATTTCCACTAATGTTTGATGGAAATCCTTACTGGTATAATCCAACATCGCAGTATGGTACTTTTGCAGAAAACGGACGGCCTTCTCTTTGTTGCCTAAGAAGATATTCGTGTAAACCAGATTATACAGGATGTTTGTTGAAACAGGCATCATATCCGTAGAAATATTAAGAGAATCAAGTCCCCATGCCTTGAATGCGAATTCTTCAGATTCTTTGAAGTGCTTTTTTGCCCGGTAAACATTGGATATTATATTTAAGGATGCAACTATTACGCCACGAAAACCAGTTTCTTCGGAGAGGCGTACGCTTTCTTCCGCATAGCGTAACGCCAAGTCGTAATCCGGAGATTCCTTATGATAACTAATTTGTGCCATAAGCTGCAAATTCATCGCTTCGTACACTTTATGCTTTGTAGCCCGACTGGCTTCCAACGAGTTTTGCGCATATTGCAATGCCTTATCAAAGTCTTTCCTGTCATTGTAGATTTTACCTAATTGATAATACGCATTCCTTGTGTAGTAAAGCCGGAACTCTTCTGACTGCTCAGCCAACGAAAGCACTTGTTCAAAATGGGAAATCGCCTTGTCGTAATTATATAAAGAGGTATAAATGGATCCGATATTAAATAGAATCGACATATTCCGTTGCTTGTCTTCCAATTTCTCGCTGAGTGGAAGAGCTTTCAAAGCGTATTCGAGTGCGGGAAGAAATTTCCCCCAAGTGGCATAGGTACCAGATATGCTCACATATATTTTTAATTGCTGCTCCTGATTTTCTATCTCTATGGCTACAGCAAGCGCCTTTTCATGATAGATAAGAGCAGAATCGTACTTTGCATTGTCCGAGTAAGCATATCCGATATATTCGTTAAACCGGGAGATTCTGAGTTTATCATTTTCTTTTTCCGCCAGAGCCAAACCTTTCCTGGCATAAAAAAGATTCTTTTCTGAATTGAAAGATGAAAAATGGCCTTGGCATATTTTAAGGTATAATTCCATTTGTTCGTCAGCAGTAATTTTCTGCGTATTCAATACATTGACTAATGAATCTACGTTCTGTGTTTGCCCAACAGCATTTATAACCGACATCAGCAATAAAAAGAAAAAGGTAATCTGTTTCATAACCTATCTATAATAAATATTCGCAAAGATACTTCATTTTCATACTTCTTCCTATCCTCCAAAAGGGTGAATTTAAAGACAGGATGAATTTTCACCCTTTTGGAGGATTGACAGATAGCGATATCTCCAATACCTTTGTTTTTTTAAAATACAATTCCAATTAAAACAAATGAATATGAATAAGATTTGGTTAATCGCTTTAATAAGTATCCTATTGGGTATGGCTTCCTGTTCAAAAGACGACCCTGAAAATGAAATTGTTAATAATGAAACTGTTTATACAGTGACCTTTAATTCTGACGGAGGGAGTCCCACACCCAAACTTCAACGTGTGAAAGCCGGGGAAACAGTAACAGCGCCGACCGGTAATCCTGCCAAAGCGGGTTATACTTTTGTATACTGGTATTTAAACGGAACTACTACCGCTTACAACTTCCAAACCCCTGTAAACGGCAATATAACGCTTTACGCCAAGTGGCAGGCGGAAGGCGGCGGGGAGGGTGAAAAGACCAATACTTTCAGTGTGTACAATACCGAAACCTGGAACAAAGCGGTGAATGCCATCAAGGCGGGAGGGAACGACAAATCCTATATCCTTAACGTACAGAGCAGGGTTATCGTACCACCTACGATCAGAGTGACGGAAGATCTACCATCTACCTACACTTTCGGCGGCGTAGAGAATCTTACGATTACCTTGCAGGGTAGCGGAACCCTCGACCTCTCCGGCGATGGATTCCTGATATGTCTTTCCGGTAATGGAGATACGAGACAGAAACTCGTTATTGACGGTCCTATCCTGCAAGGCTGGCGGGATAATGAAGGTCCGCTGCTGTTTCTCAAACACGCCGACCTGGAATTGAAAGACGGAAAAATTACCGGGAATTTCAATTCCGGCATTGAATTGCAAGCCGGAGGAGCTGTGTATATTAAAGATGGCAGTACCTTCGCCATGTCTGGCGGGGAGATTAGCGGCAATGTCTGTGGAAAATACGTCTCCTGTAATGGTGGCGGAGTATTTATCAGCCGTAGTACTTTCAATATGTCGGGCGGGGAAATCAGTGGCAACACCTGCGGACAAAACACTTATGGAGATGGCGGCGGAGTGTACATGTCTTCCGGTACATTCAACATGTCGGGAGGAACGATTAGCCGAAACTCCAGTGGAGGTGTCGGTGGCGGCGTGTCTATTGGAAGCGGTACTTTTGCCATGACTGGCGGGGTCATCAAAGGAAATGTAGCTGACAATTCCAATGCTCTTGGCGGTGGTGTAAATGTTCATACCCAGGGGCGCTTCGTTAAGACAGGAGGAATCATTTACGGTTCAGATGCTGAAGATGCCGACCAAAACAAATGCGTTTTTCGAAGTAACGTGCATAACAGTAACGGGACCGTAGTATTTGCCGACGTGAACGCTACGGTCGGCGATGCGGACGACAAGCACCGTGAAATTACTCTCGGCGAAACGGACAACATAAGCACTGACAGCGATGCCGGCTGGCTGATAGGATATAAGGCACCCTAACCTGCATTATTCATACCGCAGGAGTTAAGGGGATTGTCATTTTGTCA
>NZ_DBDF01000005.1:0-22020 GCF_002293435.1 Bacteroides sp. UBA939
AACGGCGTACCGGTCATGGCAATGAAGCAGGCGTTCGGCAGGGTTTTCTGCATCTGGATGTTCATATCTCCGTACTGGCTGCGATGCCCCTCGTCCACCAACACAAAAATATTCGGATCGGTCAACGCTTGTTTGATACCTTTTACCGCTTTTTCAAATTTATTGATAACGGTAGTAATAACCGCATCACTTTTACTTTCGAGCAATTGAATCAATCGGGCTCCGGTGGTAGCATTTTCTACATAAATACCGCATTTCTTGAAAGTACCTGTGATCTGCCGGTCTAAATCGGTACGGTCGGTTACTAATATGATTTTCGGATTACGAATACTTTTATCCAAAACGATAGCTTGCGCCAACATCACCATAGTTAATGACTTACCACTTCCTTGTGTATGCCATATCACACCGCCTTTTCGTTTACCGCCTTCTAACGGACGAATCCGCTCCATCACTTTTTTGATGGCGAAGTATTGTTGGTAGCGGGCAATTTTTTTTACTCCGTCGTCATAGACCGTGAAGTTAAACACTAAATCCAACAATCTTGCCGGATGGCATAAACTACACAAATAACGGTCTTGCTCGGTTGGATTGACCGGTTCTTGCTCCAATTGAGCAAAATGTTCTTTCACATACCGGAAGCGCGAAGTGAATAGCCGGTCGCGCTGCGTATCCGTAAGCGATGTATTGACTATTCGATAAATAGTTGCATTGTATTCATTCTCTTCTTCTTTGGTCGAAAACTGTTCTGTCCATTTTGCCCAGAATTTTGCCGGCGTAGCTGTGGTGGCATACGAGGCAGACTGATTGGCAATTGCCAACGTTAGAGCCGAATAAACATATAGTTGCCGGATGCCGTCTTCCCGCTGGTTTCGCAGATGTTGAGAGATGGCTTGTTCCAACGAATCTTTAATGTCCGGTCGTTTACATTCGATGATGCCTAACGGAATGCCGTTTACGAACAATACAATATCAGGACGATACGTGTCATTCATTCCCATACGGGCAACCGGAAATTCTTCGGTTACATGGAAAACGTTCCGTTCGGGATGTTTCCAGTCGATATAGTTCAGCGTAAAACTTTTTTTATCTCCGTCAATGCTTTGTTCGAGGGCTTTACCCAATGTAAGCAAGTTATAAATGTATTCGCTGCCGCTGATATAACCCTCTTCCATCGGGATATTCCGCAAGGCCTCTATTCCGTTCTCAATGTTTTGGGAGGAAAAGTAAGCCATACGGCTACTTGATACCTGAATGGAATTAATAGCTTCCAACTGCTTACGCAGGATTGGTTCCAATATTACCTGATTGATTTTACCGCCACGCAATTCAAGCGCTTCCTCCGGTGAAAGATAGGTATATCCCAGTTTTTGCAAAAGTTGCAAAGCGGGAATCTGGCTGATGTGGTCTTCTTTGAAAGAGATGTTCATTGCTATTTTTTATGCGTTGTGAACTAAAATACAAATCATAAATAGAGCGAGAAACAATAAACCCCACTTGGTTTTTACTACAGCCTTATTATAGTTGGAAAATTTTTCCGCGCATCGTTTCGAACAATTGTGAATTTGAATAAATCCATCTTTAAGCACCTCTTCTTCATCTATTGTGTCGATCTTATTTAGGTATTCATCAATAGGCTGCTCTTGGATTTTTCCGAAAAAAATATTAGAATTTTCATTGCAAATTGTCTTTCCTGACAAAACATTGAACAATAATACAATTGTCGAACCCATAAAAAACACAGAGAGTCCTAACAATATGAAAATAGTTAACGAGAAAAAATGAAATCCTCCATTCCCCGTTTTCCAATATATAAATATTGGAGAGATTAGTTCTTGTAATGAACTTAAAACATAGTCGCTTGTGAATAGTATAGATACAAAAATTCCTAGAAAAGCAATTAGGATAGATGCTTTTGTATCACAATTTTCTGTCCATCCGATAACTTGGTTATGAATTTCTATTCCGTAATCTTTCTTTGCTTGTTTATCCATAAATCAAAAATTAAAGGTAGAAATACCATGAGGTTTGATAATAAGTCTCCCAACTACCGTTGTATTGAAATGAAGTTTGTGTCCACATATCCACTTTTTCATCTTGACCCCAATAATTCTTTCTTGTACCATATTTAACATAGTCCATTAAAATGTCATAGACATATTTTGAAATACCGACATAAGTAGGTTCTTTACATTGATCACTTATTTTCGCTGATTTATTTACGGAATTTCCTATCCAAATAAGATCTTTAGTCATATCACAACCTCCAATGCCAACTTTAGTAGCCAATATTTTCCCATGATCGATGCCAATTCCAAAATTAATATCAGTATAGCTCTTAAGTTTGTCATTAACCAATTCGGTGATAGCATACCTCATTTTCATAGCAGCCCTAACAGCATTGGATAGAGTGCTTTTAGTCGTTCCTGGATAAAAAACTAACAAACTATCTCCATTAAAACTTCTTATTTCGCCACCTGTATCTTTCGCTATTTTGACGATAGTGTGATAATAGATCATGTGTATTTTCGCAACAACTCTCTTCCTGTGCTTATTTAACATTGCTGTAGAACCACGCATATCTATAAAAAGGACTGTTGATTCAAATTCCAGCCCTGTACATCCAAATGTTAATTTAGAATTATCAATGGTTGGAACACTTGTTGTTTGTTCAACTTTGAATTCGGCAGATTCTATTTCTTTCGCTTTACTAATAATGTCTTCTTTTAATCCCATAAATATATATTTTCTTTTATTTCTTATTATAATCATTCCAATATGTTTCTGCAAACGCTCTCATTCCATTTGCCGGATTATAATTTGGATATAGCTTTAAAAATTCTTCTTCGGCTTCCTTAAAATTATCCGTAGTAATAATTCCGGCATGATGGAGATACAGCAGTCCTATTGTTGCCGATCGGGACATCCCTTGATTACAGTGAACCAGGACATTTCTACTGTCAATATTTGCATCTATTGTCACAATGGCCTTGTCGATAATCTCTTTTGCAATATATTTTGGGTCTGCTACGTCAACAAGATTAAGAATTAATCTATTATCTCTTTCTGCAATTAGATATTCCGGATGAGTATTTGCAACCGCCCTCCCTGTGTAGCCTAAGGCCTGACGGTGATATGGTTCTTTACAAGCATGTATAACAAACCAATCAGGTTGAAATTTTACATTCAACTCATAATCGTCTTGTGAACCGATGTATAAATTCTTGGTAATTTCTATCATAAGGCTCAAATTTTGTTTATTATTTCTATTGCAGAATCGACAAGTGGAGTAATTTTATTTGCTATCACTCCTGTTCCAATAGCTTTGAATGAATTAAATGCCGTTTTGAGAAATTTGGGACGAGGTATTTTATTCTCTAATTCTTCGCGAATAGACAAAATTGCATCTGCAATATCAGTTCTATCTTCATCTATTTCATTTGCTAAAGCTTCTATTTTTAAAACAATTTCTTCTATTTCCTTTTTTGCAGTACTACTAATTTGAACATTATTTCCTTGCCCTCCAATCATTGTGGAATCTGAAATATTTGCATTACTTCCATCTGTGATATAGATGCCGGTGTTGATCGTCTGATTAACAATCTTGTCTATTTCTTTTTTCTTAGTCATTATATCGAAATCTATTTCGTCATTAAAGATTTTATCATTGAAGTCACAAAACATTTCTAATAAAGTTGATTTGAATTTATAAACTACAAGATTAATGTCAGATCTATTAAATGTTTTGTGAGCGCTTAATATCGTACTATTCTGATAAATCTTTTTCAAATGAAATCTTTCATATTCAGAAGTGGAAAATGCTATTTCTCCTTCTTCTTTAGAATTTATTATCTCTTCTAATGAAACCAAAGACTGTCTTAAATAGATTTTTGAAATATCTCTTGCTACATCGTTTGGTAGGTGAGCGATTGGCATTGTGTGATTTTTGAGTTTCAGAATCCCTCGAAAAGGCTGTTCTACAATTAAGTTTGCTTTTACCTGAGTTGAAAATATTCTATAATCTGGCAGAGCTTCATCCGAAGAATAGCCATTGATTTCATTTTTAATCCATTGCGAAAATTCCTTGTTTCGCAAATATCTGCTAATAAGCTGAACTTTAAAAATAAAAGTACTTATTGAAGAATCATTTGAAATATCCTCAATAACACTCTCAATCATTCCTTTTATATTCAGTTTTTCCATAATCTTATATTTTCACTCTCTTTTTTCCGGTTAATAACTGCTGCATCAGCCCTTTCTTCTGTTCTTTCAGTACAATTAATTTTTGCTTAGTTAGGCTAATTTCGTTATCGGCATCTGATAGAATATTGGCGATAGTAGTTTGTTCTTTGGTAGATGGATATGGCAATAACAATGAAAAAAAATCCTTCGCATTAACATTTAACAAACCATCACCTCTCGCTCCCGATGTTATAACTCTTTTAAGTTGCCTGTCTAACCCATGATTGGCAAACCAATGTTTGTAAAATTTGGAACAAATTTTGTTTGTCGGTCTGAAGCAGATATATACAAAGGGAACTAATGCCGATGAAATATTTTCTAATTGATATACACATCCCATCTCATACAAATTTGAATTTCCTTTATTGTAGGCAAAATCATCTTTTTGAATTAATGTATATTTGCTAAGACTCTCGCCAGCAATTATTCTATCAAATTTATCTTTTTGTGAAATCAAACCTTGCCTGGCTGATATTGTCATCACTGTATGTGGATTATTATCATTGCTTTCGGATATCTCGGAAAAGACTTCTTTGGCTTTTACGAATTCCCACTTTCCTCCAAACCCTTTCAACCGCTTTTTACCTGTAAGCAATTGCTGCATCAATCCACGTTTGCGAGTTTCGAGTTGAGCAATGAGTTGGTTTTGTTTTTCAATGGCTTCATCCCAAACAGAAAGTATTTCGGCTATTTTTTGTTGTTCTGGAAGAGGAGGTAGCGGTATTTTTAGTTTCCTAACATCTGATGAGTTAATAGCCGGGTAATTTGAACCTACTAATAATTGATAAAATTGTTTTGATATCAAAGAACAAAATAAGTACTGAAACAAATATCTATTATTGCAAGTTTTTGCAGTTAATATGGCAAATCCAGTTGAAGCAATTAAATCTTTAACATCTCTTTTTATAATCGAAAATCCTTGAAGATTTGGTCGAACCGTTGATAAAAGTATATCTCCTTTTTTTACAATCCGTCTTGCTCTAGAAGGTGCAGTTTTAAAGACTTGTCTCGTTGTTTCTATTTTGAAATCCTCACTATCAACATCGGATAGTGAAATATAATCAAATTCATAATCAACAGGTGTTTTAGCAGTCAAACTCTCTTTGTCAATAAAAGCAATATCTTCAATGTAAACACAATCCCACTCCTCCGGAATAATCCCCAGCGGACTATCTCTGTATCCTTGCGGTATTATATTGTTAGTCTGTTTCATTATTTGTAGTTTCTAAAAGCCATGTATTCGTTTAATTCGGCGCAATCGCACAATCTGAAATTAATTCCATAGTGCTGTTCCAATTTATGTTCGTGAAAATGGCCGTAATACCAATCTGTTATATTCTTTTGTTTTTCCTTTAGCTTATCAAAGATCTTATCTATGGTTGTGCGCTCCGTGTCAATGGTTTGCTCCAAACTTTCATCAATATTCAACCACTCTCTGATATTTCCCTTTATTGTAGGGTATGCAAAAGAAGGGCAAGTGTGCGTGGCTACAATTTGGATATTGTCAGGATATAAGCTGTTTATTTCATTCAATTTTTCTTCGTCAAAATATGGCAATTCCGCATCTCCCCAATAAGTTTTTCTCCGACCTCGCTGTTCTTCTTCGATTCGATAAGAACGGTCAATAGAAGTAGCCCCGCCAATGCAGACTATATTCGTTTGATTTACCGAAACAACACTATAATCCGGTATCAGATAAACGTGTTTATATTCTTTAAACGATCCGTTGAAAAAATCAGGGTTATCATGGTTGCCCCGAAGCATAAGCAAATAGTTGTTTTTCTTCGAAAATTTCAGGTTGAGTCTCTGAAACAAGTTCAGATAATATTCGTCCTTATAAAATCCCATGCCAATATCGCCGCAAACAATCAGTACCGTATCGGTAAGCTGGTTGAGCTTATAGACAATTGTTTCGAACTCTCCGTGGATGTCGCCCGAGAAAAACAATGCTTGTATGTTTTCAAAACGGATGTGATTGATCATTATTCCTTTTTTTACTTTGCTTCCCGGACAATTTCTTTTCCTCACTTTTCAACCTTCGTTCTATTTTCTTGACATCTTCGGCTACAGGTAAATTTTCAGGCCTCAAACCTCTTTCAATCATAATTTTTCGTACGCCCATATTATTATCAACATGCTCTCTTTCTATAGCCGATTGTCCCGATAAGTTTTTAATCTGTACATTTTCAGCTGTCATGGCAGCAGCAAAGTCTTTGGCTTTAATGCTTACCGTAGGAAGAAAATCGGCCAACGGCCTACCATCCGGCACTCCCATTTTTCGTTTCAACAAAGCCGTGGTAAGACCAAATAATGCCTGGTCACCTTTTGAGCGGATAATACCAAAACCTTTATCGTCCACTCCTCTTTCGTAAAGAATACCGGATAATTTATTCTCTGTTTCTTGTAACTTTGCACGCGCTTTTACCCGTTCTGCTTCCAAGAGTCGTTGCTCAATAATTTCTGCTCTGCGGGTTTGTACGGCAAAATAATTTTGGGCAAAGGCTATTTCGGGCTTGCGGCTATCTCCGTTTTGAGCAATCAGATAACAGGCATAACGAGTGAGCAAAATATCTTCTATTGGCTTTTCCGCTCCGGAACCAATTGAAACCATTTTCCTGACGTCAGGAAAATGGTCGGAAACGTTTCCTCCGGCATTTGTGCAGGATTCTTTTGCTTTTTCAATTACTTTGGAAAAATTTTCCCATTTGGAATACCCTAAAAGAGATTGTAACTCGCGAGCACTCCAACATTCAATGCCTTCGTATTCGGCTGCTGCCGCTTCAAAACGACTGAATAAATCTACTATTTCTGCTGATTTCATAATTAATTCCTGAGTTTAATATCCTAATTCTTTTAGATATTCCTTCATTTTACCTTGAACTTCGGTGAGTTCCTTTTCCAGTTTGTCGATTTCTTGTTGTACTGCCGGAATATCTATTTCGGCCTCTTCCTCAAATGTATCGACATAACGAGGAATGTTGAGATTGTAGTCGTTTTCTGCAATTTCATTCGGTGTAGCTATGTATGCATATTTATCTTCCACTACACCTTCGCTTAGCTTACCCTTTGTAAAATTACGATAGGTAGTTATGATATGGTCAATGTCCTGTGGACGTAATTTGTTTTGGTTTTTCCCTGATTCAAATTTCTTGCTGGCATCAATAAATAATACATTATCCGTTTTCTTGCCTTTGTTGAAAATAACAATTGCAGCAGGGATACCGGTACCGAAGAATAAATTAGCCGGTAATCCGATAACGGCTTCCAGTAAGTTTTCTTCAATCGTTTTTTGACGGATTTTACCTTCGCCGGCTCCACGAAACAATACACCATGAGGAACAACTACACCTACTTTCCCTCGTCCTTCATAGGCTACTTCTATCATGTGACTGATAAAAGCCCAGTCGCCCTTGCTTTTTGGGGGAACACCCCGCCAGAAACGGTTGTATTGATCGTGTTCCGCTTCGTCGGCCCCCCACTTATCCAATGAAAACGGTGGATTGGCCACTACTGTATCAAACTTCATCAATTTATCGCCTTCCAACAATTTAGGGGAACGCAAAGTGTCGCCCCAGCGGATAGTCGCGTTATCGAATCCGTGCAGGAACATATTCATCATGGCTAATGCCCATGTGCTACCATTCAGTTCCTGTCCATAGAGCGAAAAATTATCATTTCCAATTTCTTTCCCGGCCTTAATTAGTAACGAGCCTGAGCCACAAGTCGGGTCACAAATCCGTGCACCGGGATTGCTTTTGGTTAATTTAGCAAGTAATGACGAAACTTCGGCAGGTGTGAAGAAATCTCCGGCTTTTTTACCGGCATCGCTCGCGAAAGTAGATACTAAATACATATAGGCATCACCAATCACATCATTACTTTCCAAATGCGACGGATCGAAATTAAGTTTACTGTCTGAGAAATCAATTAACAAATTCTTTAACCGGGTGTTTTTATCTTTAGTATCACCCAAATTGCTGCTATTGAAATCAATATTCCTGAAAATACCACTACCATCTTCACTACTCATCTTTTCACGATTAGCCTCTTCCAAGTTGGCTAACGCGATGTTAATCAATTCGCCTATATTGTTTTCATTCCGATGTTCGTACAAGTAACCGAACGAACTTTCTTCAGGAACACCAAATCGTTCGCGCTTCATTGCTCTCCGGGCACGTTCTTCGTCATTATTGTAGCGATCCAGGTATTCTTTATACTTCGAATCATAGACATCACTTACATACTTGAGAAAAAGCATAGTTAAAATGTAGTCTTTGTATTGACTGGGATCTATTACTCCCCGGAAGGTATCACAGGCTTTCCAAACTATACGGTTGATATCCTGTTGTGCTATTTTATTTTCCATAAAATTATGATTTTATTTTGCTATTTCAATTAATTGTTGTTGTGTCAATTTGTTGCGTAGATCCGAAATTTGCCGATAAAGCTTCTGTTCTTGGCGTTGTAATCGGGCAATCTCAATTATCTTTTGCTGCACTTGCATGGTTGGAATGTCAATTCCAAATTCTTCTACCAATGTTTTTCCAATCGAAGGAATGGAAGTACCAATGGCATTTGCTTTGAAAAATGTAAGAGAATCTTCTCTGTTTAAAATCCAACACAAATAATCAGGTGTGATAATTGTGCGATCTGTGATTCTGATAACCAAAAAGGACGAGGAAGCTACTGCTTTACCCATTCTTTCATCAAAGACAGTGCAGAAGTTAGAGGCTCCTTTAGCTGCAAATATTAGATCGCCCTCTAACATCAAATGGCTCTCTATTTTGCTATTGAATTCTAATGTGGGCTTTGGGAGTAAAAATTTCCCTTCCGTTCTATTAAAATCACTTACCTGCAAGTAGCAAACTACTCCCTCCGGTACCTCTTTTATATAAGCGCCGGAACGGATAGTTGCTATATCTTGTATCTTTTTTTGCATTCGATGTCTGATTTTGTAATCTCGCTACAAAGATATAAATAAAATTTGAGTAAATAAAATATTTCTAAGTAGAAAATCTACAAAATATAAAGTGGAGACAAAAAACTTCATGATATTATTTTGAATATTAGTATTTTACATCGTTTTCATCTCTTTATGTTTTCCACTTCCCTTTCCAGCCTTTCCGCTTCTTTTGTATTCAGCCTTTCCCGCTCTATCTTCTCGGCTTGTTCTTTGACCAAACGCTCGTAGGTTTCTACCCGTTCGCGGATGACGGCAATACTGTCTTTGTTCCGGTCATAGGTAAAGACAGTTTCCAGTCTGAGTAAGTTCTCCGGATTGGCTTCGCCTTGCATGTTGATATAGCGATACTTCAGGTCATTGTCTTTCAGTTGGCTGTTGCGAGTGGTTTGCCAAACGTTTCCGGCCAGAGAGAGAAGAATGACCAAACTCATTGCTATCATGGTAATTGTTGCTTTGCTATTCTTGAAGTCCAGACTGAAAGCATGTTCTCTCCTGATAACAAAGTTCTGAGGGACATTCAAAGGTTCAATCTTTTTGTTAAGTTGGTTGATGAGGTCGGTAATTTTCTCAAAATCTCCATCTAACTTCTCAAAAGACTTTCCTAATGCGCATCCGGTGAATTCTGCCATGTTTTCCCGCAATTCCTCTATTTGATCCGGTGTAAACTGCTTTTGGTTTATAACTTTTTGTAACTCTTCTATCAACGTCGTTATTTCTGCGGAATTAACCATTGATTCTGTATGAACGGGCTGCGCTGCGTTCTTACCCTGTTCTACAATTTTTTGTTTTAGTTCTTCGAACAGTACATATACTGCCGAAGCATCTATTTTATCTGATGCCATAATTCAATGTTTTTAATTGTTTATATTTTACGTCTTTTTTTCTTTTTCTTCTTCTTAGCCTCTTGTTTCTTGGCTTCGACCTCGTTTTCATCATACCCGGATGAGGGCTGAATATCGAATAAACCACCCAGACCGGACACGACCGATTCTGCCATAGATGATAAGCCAGGCGAATGATCTTGCCGGATTGTCTGTGGCTGTTGATGTAAGTCTGTTTGTTGCTGCCTGTCATTCTGCTGCAACTGGAAACTTATTTTGGAATAGCTGCATGAACGGTCAATCTTGGAACCGTTGAATCCGTAACCGTTTTTATCGAACCGAACACCTTGTATTCGTTCAGTACTGCCGTTTTTGCGAAGGTCAATCGTAATACCGGACTTTTGCACTTCTGTTTGTAATTGCTGCCAGTTCCGGCATTTCGGGATGGCCGATTGCAGAGCATGGTAAATCTCATACTTGGTTTTATCCGGCTCTTTCAGGCGATGTTCTTTTACGTTTTCTTTACCTGAAGCGATGTATAGACCATATTTCTTCGTCAATTCCATACAAACCTTTGTACTTCGTAACTTTTCGTTCTGGTCGGTAATCCGTTTGCCATCGTTGTCGATGCGGTTTATCACCATGTGAATGTGCGAATGATCAGTATCGTGGTGCCGGGCTATGATGTATTGGGTATTTTCATAGCCCATTTTCTTCAGATATTCCTGTGCTACACGTACCATAAATTCATTACTCAACTTGACTTTATCCTGTGCGGAGAAATCCAGCGAGATATGTGCGATTGGTCTCGCTATCTTCGGATTCATCTTGCTTTGAGTAACGAAACTTCGGATAATAGAATCTTGGTCTTTTGTCCTCACACCTTCGGAATACAATAACTGAGCATTATCCTTATCCAATACATAATTTACTACGCCACGGAGCCCACGTCCTTGTACAATCTTAGCAATCATCTTCAATTCGTTTTATGATGTTATCCAACCGTTCATTCATGGCGAGACAATCGCCATGTGCTTCCATATATCCGGCGCCATTGGCTTTGTGGGCAATCTGATTTACATTGTTTGCCATCCCGCAAAGTTGGCGGATGTAGCCCATTAGTTCCGATGATAACCGTTGCTTTACGACACTCGACCGGATACATCGGCGGATGTATTCGCTGCGAGTAATGCCTGCCGACTTTGCTTTCGCTTTGAGCGAAAAGTATTCTTCAGTCGCCATTTTTAAGGTTACTTTATAGCCTTTTTTCTCGGCTGGCTCTTTGGTTGGCCTGCCGTTTTTATTTCTATTTTTTATAGTTTTCATACTTGATTCTTTTTAAATTTGATGAGACCGGTGGGATGTCTTTTGCCTCGCAGAGCAAGGTATTGGTCAGACCAATACACAAACTTGCTCCCCCGAAATCTGCGATTTCTTGTTATAGCTTGAACCCTTTCTTTTTCACTTTAGAAATAGGTTGAATTGGCTTCTCTATAAGTATCAAACCAAACTCTTTGATCAGTAATTTGAGGGCTGGATTCTTAGCGATCATACTTTGTAAGATGGCTTGAGGTTGTTTCATTTCCAGTAGGAAATCGGCAATATCAAAGCCATTCTTCCGTTGCTCCGAAGTAGCGTTTTTTTCAAGATAGTCGAAGAGTTTAACCGTAATTCCCAACCGTTTCATTGTGGAAATTTTAGCCGACCAATCATCGGTGGCGCCCAAATCGGGAAATAGAACAACATTTCTATCTTTAAGTATGATAAGGTTCTCTTCCCGGAAACATCCGTTTTTACCTCCTGAAGCGATCCATATATATTGTGGCAGATAGGAACTGGCAATGAGAGCACTTTTTTCGCTCTCAACAATGGCAACAGGTTTTGTGTTGTCTGTGGGCAACAGGTGCTTACCGAAGAAGCATTGCTTTAGATTGAATCCCTCTTTGTTCATTAGGGAATGTACCCATGTGATATGGTTGTGAGGTTCTTTAATTCGTCTGCCGTTAGTTGAATTATAAAGCATAATTTTACCAGTACGCACTCTGCCTTTAACATCCGTTTGCCAGAATACAGTGGATCCTTGCCAATGATTAGCGGTACCCACCCGGTATAGCTTCATCAGTCGCAGCGATTCGCTTTCTCCCAACTGAGAAGATAAAAACTGGAACAGTTTGTTTTCACTGTAACGGCTCATGGATTTTTCTACCAATGTTTCATCCATATAGCTTGTGGGTGGCGGTGGCATATAACTTCTGGGTGCAACAGATGTCTGTTCTTGCAATCGTTCTTTTCTATCCGGGTGCTGCTCAAAATAATCTTTGGGCGTGAAGTGATAACCGCATTTCTGCTCACGGTCACACCGTCCTACATATTCGGGGAAAGTGATAACGTTCTCTATATCGATGTATCGGGAAAAACATCTGTTGTGGTTGCACTCCGGACAGGTGTGCCGGGAAGCAACTCCTTTGTATGGTTCTAATATGAATCTGTGTGACATTTGATTTTTTTATTGTGCATTTTCGACATTTTCCGCATTTCTGTCTGTCAAAACGTGGATAGTGTGGACAATGCGGTTATACTTTTCTATATTCTCCATGCCTATCTTTCTGGAAAAGTGTTCCGATGCTTTTGCTTAGGAACTCTTTGAAAGCTCGTTCTTTCATGCCTTGTCTGGCGGCTATTTCTACTCCTTGAGCGGTAGTGAATAGTTCGGGAAGTTGAAAAAGTATGGATTGTTGTTGAGAGGTGAGGGCAGTTTCATTCATCAGGTTTTGAACCCTTGTGGCGGTCTGCTTGAAATATTCCGTCAGTTGGATAGCCCTTTGAACTGTTTCCGTATCTACTTGAACCTTTCCACACTCCCCACATAGCCAGCGGGCTATTTGGATCACCAAGCAAAAGCGGATAATGTAGATTTTCAGTTTGCAGTATATGCCCAGCAGGGTTTCGTTGCCCATACTGTCGCACAGTTCGGCGTGTTGATGCTGCCATTGGTAGAGTAGCTTCCGGGCTTCTTCGCTGAAGGTGACTATCGAGGGGTGTATCTCGTTGTTCTCATCAAGCGAATACTCCATGTTGATAAGCCTGTTTATCAGTGTATGCCACTCCGATTCTAAGTCCCCGGAAATATTCTTATCATTCCACCGGGCTTTCTGCTGAATGGGAGGCATGATAAACAGGATACGGTCAATAAATCCGTTGATGGAACGGTCGCCTCTGGCTAAATCATTGAGGATGTTTTTCTGAATGGCACCAATCACCGGAATGAACGGGCGAGTAATAAATACGGAACTTTTAGCATGTTTCCGGTCGGAAATGATGGTCTTGGCACTGAATACCGATAACCAGAATTGTTCTTCCGAACCGTTGTTATAACGATTGAAGTTTTTGAACCATGCCGAAAGCTCGTCAGACCAAAGGCACAAGCCCCGCTTATTTTGTGCATGGATATAGCTCAGCCCTTCAGGTGTGATATCTGAAACCAGAAACCGCTTGCGGATAGGCTCTTGTGGGAATTCATCTACACCTGTCTCCTGACGTTCTTTCTTGCTCAGTGAAATATTCTGCTCGTATTTGGCGTATAGCTTCCCAAATTCAAGGTTCTGCCGATAATCGAAGTCGATAAAGGGCTTCATTGCAAAGCTGAGCGGATGACTTTTGTTTGCTCCCGGTCGCCCAACCAATGCCACAAACAGGATAGCACTTTCCACCCATCCCTGTTTCATTTGTATGAGATGGGTATTACCTATCCCCACAACAATAGCAGCCAGCATAGAGGCGGCCGTGTAGTCTATCGGATAACTTTGGCACTCGTACACTTCGTATATGATGTGCTGAATTTGGGATGGAAATATCCCGACCGAAAACTCCGCTCCAGCAAACGACATATTCATATCCATCGCCTTGTTGATAATCCCCTCCGGCGTTATTGTTTTTTCTTCCATAACTGCGGGGAATTAAAGGTTAAGACCTGATTTCGGTTTGTGACGAACGCCTTTCTGCATCTCTGCCAACATCCGGTCGTAGTTCTGCTCAGGGGTATTTCTCCGTCCGTTCTCGATCCACTCCAATAACTCGTCCTCGTAGAAGTACAACTTCTTTCCTTTCTTATAGGAAGGAAGCAATCCTTTACGCACAAGGGTGTAGATGGTTGGTTTGGCTTTCTGGATAATGCGACAGGCATCATCAATTCCAACCAATACATGTTTCTCTGATTGTGGCGGTTGAAGTACCGCCACTAATTGTTTTAACTCGGCGACCTGTTCGGTCAGATAAGTTATCGCCTGTGGTAACTTATCAAAAGTAATTTCTTCTTTCATCATCTTATATTTTTAAATATTTGATGTGCAAAGGAAATCAGTGATTTGAAGGTGAAATGGAGCACCGGAATATAACTGAGAAATAACTGATTGAAGGTGCTTATTGCTGTAAGGCGTTGGTTTTTAGCAGAGTTTCAACAATAAAAAAGGCAACCATGTTAGTGATTGCCTCCAATGATTAGAGAAAGTAAGGATTATAGTTCCTTTTTGATTTTAATAATGCAAGTTCCGTCTGATGACCGTAGCTTACTCTTTAGTGTTGAGATTTCATTCTCTTTTAGAACCTCAGCAAATACCCGTTTGATGAAAGTGGCTGTTTCAATCCCGGTTTTCTTAAATTGGTTGCCTATGTTCCAACCGAAGTACATCATGTCTATCGGCTTTAACTTTGGATCTACGATGACTGCCGGCTTAATTTTATTACATTCCTTTTCGCTGGCAAACTGAAATAGGCGAATGTATTTGTAGAGTTTCTGCATTTCATCTTCTTCCACATATAATGATAGTTCTTGGCCTGTGTAGCAAAGTACATTCTCTAATATCTGCATTTGTTCTTCCTGAATCTTTTGTTGAGCGGCCTGTTTGTAGTCATTGTATTGTGGGATACTGGCCTCTTCTTTCGGGATGATCGTTTCCATTGGTTTTGTAAGTACAGTTTCCACATTCAATTCGTGTATAGACTGTTGTCCCTTTCCGAAGATACGCTCCACCAAAGGCAATAGGCATTCATTCACAATCGATTGAAAGCTAAAGTAGATGGCGCCGAATAGGATACACGTAATGATAAAAGCTACCAGCCCGGAAAACTCATCCATTTGCAATTGCCTTACCACGAATAGGCGAACCAGCATCGCAATACACAGTATCGATGCCAATAGGAAAGAATATATAATAATGTAGTCGATTTTTTTGCTCAACATACTAACCGATGATTATTGTTTATGCGCAAATATAAGCGAATAACCAGTCGATTCCTATAGTTTTTAGGCTACTGCGTAGCTATGTCTCCGATTTGGTAGCATTTGTCTACCCTTAGCGACAACAAAACGGCGTTTTTAACAATTTACATCTTCTTTAGAGCGGAGATATAATCCTTTGATGTTATTTCGAGGCACTTTTCTGCAATACGCTGTATCATCTCTCTCCCTCTTTTCCGGGGAATACGAATACTCTCTCCCACAACAAGCATGTCTTCGACAGTTGGGTTCCCGTGATTATTAACAGAAGTAGCGTGTTCTCCGTTATACCCGTTATTACACCGGGTTAAATCGTAAGCCGGAGCTAATGACCAGACACCCTCTTTGCAAATGAAACTGAAGTTCTTGGCATGGTCATCTTTGTTTTCGGTCAATACATTGAAAACCATACGGCGGAACATTTCATCTACCTGTCCGGGATCTTGGGTAAGGTAGCCGGTCAAGTGGAGTAGTGTTTTATATTCCAGTTTAGGTTGCGAGATAGACTCATTGAGAAGTGCTCCTGCTGTGGCGATATGTAATCTGACTCCGTTTTCGACATCAAAACGTTTGGTGGCAAAGTACTTCCCATCCATCAGTTTAAAGTCCGGTACGGTTATTCCACATTGACGAGCGATTTCATTGTATCGGTATTCCATTATCCCCATATCTTTAGGGTCGTAGGTATGTCTGAACTTCACCAGCCAAGAGCCTTCTGCATCATGGAGCAAGCATTTGGGACGACATCCACCGGAATTACCACTATTGAAGTAGAGAACGTCTTCGTCCTTATCGGATTTCTCTGACAGTACATCCAAGGCCATTTGCTGAAGATCATCCAGTTTGGGAAGTGACTTTTCTTCACCGCTGTAAGTTTCCGGAATATAGCATAGCGCCCCCATGCCGGAGGTTCCAACGATACTCAATCGTTGCAAGGGAGTAAGCTCGCTATCATTCACTCCTTGCTTCTTTAGCAAGCGGTTAAGCAGGTAACGTCCGTAACCATCAGGCAAACTATCTTCGAAGATACCGAAATTTCCCCAGAATGGTTCCGGCTTGGCAATGAACAGGTCTGGTTTTAACGGCAGGTCGAGCGGGGAAATGGAGAAGCCGTTGGCCAACCATTCTTTGTCGTATTGGAAGGCGCATAGGCGATTATCGGGAGTCATGCTCAGTGTTCCGACATTCCGGTTGTGATAGGTTACGGTTAGTTTATTTACTGATTTCATTGCGTCCCTTCTTTCTGTTTTTATTCTTGTTAATCATTTCCAGTTCCTCCATCGTGCTGAATAACGGTTCGGATAGAAGGTCTTTGATGGCTTTGGAATAGCCCAATGCTTTGGCCAACGCTACGTATGACGCCAGCGAAATAGTATGCTTCTGCTCAAATTTGGCAATAGTCGGTGCCGGGACACCACTCAGTTCGGTGAGTGCTTCCCGGGAAAGCCCTTTTTCAAGCCTGCGTTTCTGCATATTCTGAGCCAGAATAGCTAATAACTCTTCAGGCGTTTCTATATCGAAGTTATAGAGTAAAGGCATACAACTGTATTTAATTAATGTGATAATATACTTATTTGAATATCATTGTATCCGAATACAAAGATAACGCTTTCGCTTCTGAAATCCAAATGCAGTGAGTTGTTTCTGGCTTTGCGGGTTAATGTAATCCTTGAAACGAGATTTCGCGGCGGTTATTTTCGCCGCCGCGAAATTTACTCCACACTATACCAATCTATTTCAGCGAAATTCTATTTGCTGATTCTCGCTTTTTAGCGTTTACCAGCTCTGCGTATATTTGGGTAGTCGATACATTCCGGTGGGTCATCATTTTGGATACGGTGTAGATGTCGGTGCCAGCGGCTATCTGTAGGGTAGCGTATGAGTGTCGGAAGCAATGAAAGCTTATGTGTTTCTTTATGCCTGCCTTCTTTAGCCAGTTCTTTAGAGGATAGTTAGTCATGCTGCGCTGTAAGCCTTTGAATACTTTTCCTGTGTCGGGTATTCCGCATAGTTCGTATGCTTCCTCGCTGACCGGTAACATGGCTTCGGTTTTTGTCTTTTGCGTTCGGATGCGCAGGCAATGGCCTTGGTCGGGGGCGATTTCAAAGTCCTCCCACTTGAGGTTCAGTATATCACTGATACGAAGTCCTGTCAGGCAGGAGAATAGGGAAGCGGCTTTGAGTACAGGAATATCACAGGGTGTAGCGGCCAACTGTTTCACCTCATCTAATGTGAGGTATTCTTTTTTTACATCGTCTGTTTCAATCTTGTCTAAGAAATCGTTGATGTTCTCACGGATCAGTTTATCCCGGTAAGCAATCTTCAGTAGTCCCCTGAAAGTGGAGTAGTAGCCGGATGCCGAGTTTTTGGATACCTTTAGTTTGCTACGTTTCAACTGGTGGGCACTCAATAGATAGGAGCGGAACTTTTTGCATAGATCCACAGTCACCTCACCAAAAGAACATTTCCCCTGTACGAATTTGAAGAAATGGGCATAGACAATCAGTCACTTCTGGTCTTTGGTACGCGCCATCTTCAGAAAGTAGGCAAGGAAATCCATTTTCATTTTGTGCTTATCAAGAAAGCCAAACTCTTCGTTGATGAGTGACTGTACCCGGATGCAACGGATGGCTTCTGCTTTGTTCAACATATCGTTGTTGAACTCCCGCTCCATTTCGTTTTTGGGATGGGCATAGATATAGATGCCGAGGTATTCCCGGCGGCTCATCTGCATTGTCTCGGGGTTGCGAACTGCCGGACAGTAATCCAGATAAAGTGAAATACGGTTGTTCTTAATTGCTCTTTGGCGAACAGTTACTTTGGTGCATGTATGATTCATACGTTTAATAATTAAATGGTTATACTTGTTTTTAGTTGCAAAGGAAAATGGTGATTGCTTGGTGATAGCGTTCACCGTAAAATAACTTCGAGATGTTTATTCAATCTTGGGGGTGCCTAAGAGCTTGTCCAGTTCGGGTTTGGAAATCTTGGTGTATTTGCCAACCTTGACTCTGGAGATGTTGTGGTAAGTTGCGTAATGATATAGCTGGTCGCGGGTGAGATTGAACTTTTCCGTAGCTTCTGCCACGGTATAGTATTGCGGTTCTTCGGGTTGGGCTACACCTTTGGCTATATCGAAATGTTTCTTGGAATAATATACCATTCTGCCTTCTTTCTTTTTGGGGATAGTATTTGCGGAAGCGAGGCCATAGATAGCCGTTAATGTCATTCCGTACTTTTCCTTAATATCCGCTACGGTATACCATTCCGTTATTTCTGGGTCGCCCGCTTTCTTGGCAAAGTAGTTGTCGATATGCTTTTTGCTCCAATAGGTTTTACCACGATTGAATGTCCGGGGGATGTTATGCTTCTTGGCGACTACGAAAATCCATGAATCTTTGACGTTATTCTTCTCTTTTACTTCGGCGGTAGTATAGAACTCGGTGATGGGAGCACGTTCTTTAGGAAGCTTTTTATTGTAAGAAGCCGGATTCTCAAATAAGGCATCAATATCTTTTCGTCTGATAAGTGTTTTTCCTTTGAATTGAACTGCCTTTATTGTATTATCTGCCATATAACGATAAATACTGGCACGACTGATTCCTAAAAGCTTGGCCGTTTCGGTGGGGGTCAAGAATTCTTTTTGCCCCAAGTCTTTTATAGACTCGTTTAGTTCTTGGATGGATTGCTCTTTCTGATAGGCTACAACACGTTCCTTTCTCACTCTGTCTTTGTACGCTGCACTGGCGCACTTGTGTGAGCAACAGGAGGTGCTCATCTTATGTGCTGTGAAAGCCCGTCCACACCACATACATTTCTTCTGAATGTCAATGTTACTACTCATTTTTTCGCTTATTATTTCGCCAAAACTGTCTCATGGCGTCTCACCACGTCTCATGATGTCTCAGTTCTCTTCAACCTGTTTGGTGAGAAACAGGTGGCAAACCATCGAGACACAAATGCGGTACAAAAATGAGCTGAAAATGCAGTATCAACGACCACTATCGCTAATACGCACAAAAAGAAAGGCGTTCATAATGAACGCCTTAATAATCAATTGTAATCTATGCTAATCGTTGGAAATCACCCCTTACTTTCCGAAAAAAGAAGTGTCCTTTATTGTTGTATTTTTCTAATTCGTCAAACATAATCTTACTTTATTTATATCTTTATTTTTGCTCGTTAACTTTGACAATGAAATATCGCGTAATCGGGTGAGGATATGGGTTTGTCCTTGCCTCCTTTGCTGATTTCGATCATTTTCGTGACCTCACGAAAATGGTCATCAACATTACTCTCCTGTGTTTTACAGGATTTAACCGTATGCTGTATAACAACAGGAAGTTGTCCCAATATACATTTTATCAATACTCCCTTTTATTTGATTTATTTGAGTATTAGCTACAAATTGTACTGTGCAAATATAATGAAAATTTGGAGATATATCAATGTGAACCATACTACTTTTACTTCTCACTGCGCCTACTTACCTGCATTTCTCACCACACAATACTCCGTCCCCTTCCTCGTCCTCTTCGACCTTACCCCATGTTTCTGCAAAATCCTTCCGAACACACTCACCCTTTTTGCCGAAATCGGTATTGCGCTATTCCGTTGAATTTCCTCCAGAATTTCCGCCGGCGACAGCCATTCTCCTTCTTCATTCTCTTCCGCCGGACGGAAATACCTGTAAAACAACTGTTCTTCGGGTGGAATTTGCTCAAACTCACGGTTGTTCTCCGTCATAATCCGTTCGTCGGTCTGGTCAAACCAGTACCGTTCGCCGTGACCCAATTCGTACATGGCCTGTGCATAGAGTTGTTCATAATCTATTGGTTTATTCGTATCAATCACTCCCGTTACCTCAATGCAAATAAAACGGCGACTGCCTGATGGGTCGGTTAGTAAATCTTTCTGATTGCTTGTGGCAATGAACGACGCGTAGCGGCGCATCTCCAGCACCGCATTGGCGTAAGGCTTGCGCACGTTCACTACGGGTTTCTGCAAGATATGCTTTAAGAACCCTTGTTGCGTGGGGCTTACCTGGTCGAACTCGTCAATATTTATCAGCGCAAAACGATTCAGATAAAGCTCGGCGTCTTTCTTACGTGAAAAGTCTATACTATCCGTGTAATACGTGCGCTCCGTAGGAGGCATGATGCTGCGACAGAAAGTTGATTTGCGTGTACCCTGTGCGCCGACGAGTAGGGGAGAAACACTGTTGGCATACTTCTTATCCATGCCGCCCCGCCAGTGTGCTACCATATTCAGAAACCAACGATGGAACAGTTCCGTCCAATGCGGATTCCGGCAAGGCACCGTAGCTGCCAGGGCGCGGATACGGTCTTTACCGTCCCAAGCCGGAAGATTGTACAGAAAGTCTTCCAGCGGATTGAACACCGGCACGCGGTTGGAGTAGACGTAGCGGCTGATGTCTCTGTCCCACAACGGGATACCTTCGTGTTGTGCATCTAAGGCGATACTGTTCAGCGCCCGCTTGTCGATAGGGTTGAACCGGAAGCGGAAAGAGTGGCGTTCGCGAAATTCCACTTCGCCAATCTGTGTGTTGTAACGGAATTCGTAGCGGCGCTTCATGAATTCGTCGGTTTGCAGGGCAAGCTGCTGCTCTTTACTCATGCTGGTCTTGCTGCCGAAACCTTTACTTTCCGTATATACGTTATGGACGATGTGCCGGATTAGTATTTCTTGTCTGCGCAGGTAGTAATGAAAGATGGTGCGGCGCACTGTTTCTTCTTCCGGGATTCCGGACTGAAAACAATTGACGGCTAATAGTGTCACTATCGGCTGAAATCCGCTGATGGGAGTGGAGCCGGCGGCTTCAGCTTCGGATATGTCAGTATGAGTTTTTCTTAATGATGCTTCGAATAACATGCTGATGGCATCTTCCTCGGTCATTCCCGGAACTGCACGCGTCAATGGTGACTTCTCGCTCTGTACCGTTTCGCGATAGGTTGGTTCGTCGGGCATTCCGGCGGGTTGCGACAGGTAGAACTGTACGGAGCCGGGACGATATAGCAGTTCCGGATCGAATGAAAGGCGGGAGTATTGGTTCAGATGCGGCTCTTTGGGCAGAATATCGAAAGGCAGTTGGGGTTGGTAACATTTTACTGCCAACCGGTAAGCGTGGGCGTGGAATACTTCGGCTTCTTCCTGAGTCTTCGGCAGGGAGTTGTCGGGGCGGGTGAATGTAGTCCATATTTTTACTGTCCGTCCGCTGGAACCTGTGAATACGAGGCGGGTTTGCGGTTGTTCCCATGCGCGTTGTTTTACCAGGGCTACTTCGGCTTTTCCTGACAATGGGCCTACGGTCAGTTCTATGATACCGTTGTAGTTTTTCATTTGCCCGTGTCCGTTTCCTCGCTGAAATTCTGCGGCGGGCAGAATCTTCGGAAGTCGTTCGGCGCTGCTGCAAGGCTCGTCGGGTAACATATATTTCAGTTGCTCTCTGAAAGTGGAGACGGGACGGCTTTGGGTTTCCGTTCGTATTTTTGTTATCAGCGTGTCTATGTCTAATGTGCTTAATGCCACGACATTATCTTTTTGTTTCAGTTGCGTAATTTTCATTGGTCTGGTACTTTTATGATTGTTAATTGTAATAAGTAGCTGTTCATGATTAGTTTATACTATGAATGACAATATAGCGAAACGGAATCTCAATCCGGTTGCTGCGCAATACAAGCAATTCTTTAGACGCGGAT
>NZ_DBDF01000005.1:22081-22230 GCF_002293435.1 Bacteroides sp. UBA939
CTAATTATGAACATTTACTTAGTAAATAGATTGCTAAGGTACATAAATACTTCCGTTCGTGCAAATGATAAGCGTTTCCTTTTCTGGGGGGAAAGGCTTCTGAAAGTACTTCCCTCTAAGCGGATTTTTTGTTTCAATACGATGAAACA
>NZ_DBDF01000143.1 GCF_002293435.1 Bacteroides sp. UBA939
AAAACATCCTCAAAAATAACTCTTAAGTAATGATTAAAAAATAACTTGGTACACATTATGACGGCACTGATGAGATGCGATCCCTTTCTTTCATCAAAACTGTCCCAACTTATTTTTTCAATCATTACTAAAAGAAAACTGAATAAATTCAAAACAGCTTCTTGATGGGTACAAATTTAAAAAAATATGTTATTAATGTATATGCAAAGTATTCTATTTCTAAAAAAGAAACTTAACTTTGCGCTTGAGTCTTTAAAAACCTGTTTGTATAAACAATAACCATTGAGAGAAAATATTGACTCTATATTGATAATCAAAAACTGAATTAAATGAAGATTAAAGCGCTGATCTCTTGCTTCTTTTTGGCTTTTGCTATATCTGCCTGCATACAAGATGAAGCACTCAATTCGGAAGCGGCTATTGATGGCTGTACAGGTACCGATGTGCAATTGGTTAACATTAATACCAATGACAAAGTAGTTGATGTATATGTAAACAACGGTGCAGACCTCGCAAAAATAGAATTGATATTCAGTTTACCCGAAGGAGCTGCCATTAGAGCAAACGAAACTAAAGCAGGAGATGCCGGAAGTGTCTATAATTTCAGTGACGGAGACCACTCACGCGCATTCACGGTTACTTCGGAAGACGGTAAATTCGCACCTGTCTACAAAGTGAACCTCAAAGCTCCCGGCTTGCCGACTTCTTATCACTTCGAGAATCTGGTGACTACCGAAGAACCTTTCCACATTATATACGAAGAACTAAATCCCTCAAACATCAACTGGCAATATCTGCAATGGTCCAGCGGAAACCCCGGATATAAACTGACCTTTATGGCAAATGGAGCCACAGACTATCCTACCGTGCAGGTAGACGGAGGACATGAAGGCAAATGTGTCAAACTGGAAACCAAGAATACCGGCAATTTCGGAGCAATGGTAAAGATGTACATTGCTGCCGGAAACTTATTCATCGGCAACTTCGATGTTACGAAAGCCCTGTCGGGAGCAAGCGGTGCACTCCAGGCCACTACTTTTGGTTTCCAGTTCTATAAACGTCCCGTAAGCCTGAGAGGATATTTTAAGTATAAAGCCGGGGCTGTTTATACAGAGAACGGAATTACCCAAAGCGGTCCTAAAGACCGGTTTGATATCTATGCCATCATGTACGAAGCTGCCGAAAATTCGTTTATGCTGGACGGAACCAATGCAAAGACTTCCGATAAATTAGTATATCTGGCACAAATCAACGAGGAAGACGCAGTGGAAACCGACACCTGGACTGAATTCAGACTATCGTTTGAATCGCAGAACGGAAAAACGCTCGATGAACAGAAACTCCGGAACGGAAAGTATAAACTCGGCATCGTATTCTCTTCGAGTATAGACGGCGGCCGGTTCAAAGGCGCAGTAGGAAGTACTTTATATATAGATGAAGTAGAACTGATTTGCGAAGAGGATTAATAAAAGGAAATGGTCATGAAGAAATATACTATCATACTTATTACGTTACTGTTAGCCGTAGCAAGCGTTACGCCGGTAAAAGCGCAGGAATACAGAAACCAAAGTCTCACCCGGTCTTACCTCCGCGGTTGGGAGTATTCACTGAAAGCCGGTTTCAGCATTGGCGGCACTGCCCCCCTGCCCCTGCCCGAGGAAATACGCAAGATAGACAGCTACATTCCCAGTATGGCAATCTCAATTGAAGGCAATGCCACCAAATGGCTGGACGAACAGAAAATCTGGGGATTGACTTTAGGCTTACGCCTGGAAAGCAAGAATATGACAACAGAAGCTACCGTTAAGAACTACGGCATGAAGATTATCAATACCAACGGCGGAGAATTGAAAGGTCTCTGGACCGGAGGCGTAAAGACCAAAGTGAAGAACTCCTACCTCACCATGCCCGTACTTGCCAACTACAAAATCAGCAAACGCTGGAAACTGGTAGCAGGCCCTTATTTCTCTTATTTGCTTGAAGGAGATTTCTCCGGCCATGTCTATGAAGGACATCTCCGCACCCCCGACCAGACAGGTTCGCGCGTAGACTTTACCGGTAATAGTATTGCTACGTATGATTTCTCCGACAACCTCCGCAAGTTTCAGTGGGGCTTACAGTTTGGCGGAGAATGGCGCGCCTTCAAACACTTACACGTCTATGCCGACTTGACTTGGGGACTGAATGATATCTTCAAAAAAGATTTCGACACAGTGACATTTGCCATGTATCCTATCTATGTGAATATTGGATTCGGGTATTCGTTCTAACTTTAGGAGTTACAGGAAATACAAAAACAAATAGATATTAACTCAAGTTTCGTATGTGATTTATATTGTTGATAATCAAGCAGTATCTCTATTAGCTTCGCTGACAGAGATACTCTTGTTAATCCGCGTACCGCTAAATTATTATTTAAGAAAAAATCCGCGTTCGTCCGTTTAATCCGTGTCGTCCGCGTACCCATTCTTCGCTAAATTCTCATTCATAGTATAGAATAATTATTACAAAGCACTTACACTATGAATAATTCAGGCTAAATACTATTTGAATTTACTTAGTAGTAGTGTATGAACTACTACTAAGTAATTGACCAATCACTACCGGACAAAGCCGAAGGTAATCAATTCGACGGATCTACAGAAGCATATCAACGCACAGAAATAATGAATGATTGCTACTTGATTCTTTATTTAAAAATTGAGTTCAGCCAACACCTCCATAAAGTTGAANNTTTGCTCGTATCTATCTGATAATGAACAAATTGAAGCGTTGCAGATACCCGTTGCAGATGCGTTGCAGATACTTTATCTGCCACACATCTGCCACCGCTTTCAAAAGAGTCTCATAGTAGCTGTACCGCATATATCCCGTATTTACACCGCATATATGCGGTTCGCGAACGGCATATATGTGGTGTACGAACGGGATATATGCGGTGTAAGCATTCGGCTTAGTGCAT
>NZ_DBDF01000098.1:0-27149 GCF_002293435.1 Bacteroides sp. UBA939
TGTTGTTCGCCCAGCATGGTTCTATTCTAACAGGTGCAAGTCCTCAACACGCCCTGATAGCGGGAAGTGTCCAGCCAAAGACAAGGGTGTCCATCGTGATGTGGAATCTGAAGGCAGTCGGCGGCAAACATCTGACCTGACGCACAGAAACTTGATATAAGGCTAAAGAACGTGGGTTAGTTTGCAACACAAAACAAAGCCCGATAGCTATTCGGAACGTTCATGGTAAATCAAGCGGGTACGGAGTTGGTATGGACTTGATACGGAGCAGATAGTGTGTGATAGGGTCTGCATGATTCATACGTTAACTCCTGAAGTATGAATAATACAGGTTAAGTAGTTGAGTTACTCTATGGGTAACTGATATAATTTGATTTAATAATGTTAAAATAGTAATGTTTATGCAGTCTTTTCTCTACTTTTACGGCCTCATGTAATAACATCATTGTGATTTCACAGCGGTTTTATTATCGTTATGCTATTACTATTTATATTGCTTTCCGGAATAAGGCTGGGTGTGGAAGGTTGTCATAGTTATATAAAATTTAAAAAGCAGAAAAATGCAAGAACGACATATTGACCGTAAGCGCTATTTTGAAGAACAGGCGCAAACGAGCAGAAACTATTATATTCCGTGGATAAAGAATAGTATAGGACATCTGCCTGCCAAGGTATTAGAAGTAGGGTGTGGTGAAGCCGGCAATCTGCTGCCTTTTGCCGAATCGGGATGTGAAGTTGTGGGAGTAGATATAGCAACTTCACGAATACAACAAGCCCGAACTTTCTTCGCTGATAAAAATCAGAAAGCAGTCTTCATAGCCTCCGATATTTTTCAGCTAAAGGATTTGGAGAAGACTTTCCCTCTCATCCTGATACACGATGTAATAGAACACATCGGACATAAAGTCCGTTTCCTGTCCGGCTTAAAAGAATATTTATCCCCTGGCGGAGCACTGTTTGTAGCTTTCCCTGCTTGGCAAATGCCGTTTGGAGGACATCAACAGATTGCGCGGGGAAGAATCATTTCGCACCTTCCTTTTATACATCTGCTTCCTCGTTTCTTGTATCGGTGGTTACTCAAAGCGTGCGGTGAAAAGGAGGATACGATAAAAGAACTGCTAAGTATTAAGCAGACCGGATGCACCATTGAAATGTTCAGAAACATAGCGCGCCAAGCCGGATATGAAATCATTAACGAACAATTGTATTTTATAAATCCTCATTATGAAGTGAAATTTGGTATCTCTCCACGCAAACTGAACAAAGTTGTTTCTTCAATTCCATATCTGAAGAATTTCTTTAGTACAAGTTGCTTTTATGTTTTGAGAAGAACGGAATAAGGAAATATGGAAAAGGAAAGACGCCAAGTTGCTTTGTTATAGCTACTTAGCGTCTTTGAATGTACCCAGACCCGGGGTCGAACCGGGATGGAAGTGAATCCACTGGTGTTTGAGACCAGCGCGTCTACCGATTCCGCCATCTGGGCATGCAGGTTTTGATTTCTCAAATGCGGTGCAAAGATATGGCTTTTTTCTAAATCTGCAATACCTTTCTTAAAAAAAAGAGAAAAAAGCAATAAAACGTTCTGCGAATGCTCCTTGTTTCCAAAATATAATGTACTTTAGCGGAAACTTTAAAAATAAACAATATGACAACAAATAAGGATAATTTCTGTGTTATCATGGGTGGGGGCATTGGTAGCCGTTTCTGGCCGTTTAGCAGAAAAACACTTCCTAAACAGTTCCTGGATTTCTTTGGTACGGGAAGATCTCTATTACAGCAAACTTTTGACCGTTTCAATAAAGTTATTCCTACTGAGAACATCCTTGTAGTTACAAATGACCTGTATGCAGACCTCGTAAAAGAACAGCTTCCCGAACTGAATCCGGAACAGATTTTATTAGAACCGACACGTAGAAATACCGCACCGTGCATTGCTTGGGCGGCATATCATATTCGTGCATTAAATCCGAATGCAAATATTGTGGTCGCTCCTTCCGATCATCTTATTCTGAAAGAAAATGAGTTTCTTATAGCAATAGAAAAAGGGTTGAATTTTGTGTCTCAATCAGAAAAGCTACTGACACTTGGAATTAAACCTAATCGTCCGGAGACAGGTTACGGCTATATACAAATAGCAGAACAAGCCGGAAATAACTTCTACAAAGTGAAGACTTTTACCGAGAAGCCGGAGTTGGAATTAGCTAAAGTATTTGTGGAGAGCGGAGAGTTTTATTGGAACTCCGGGCTTTTCATGTGGAATGTAAATTCTATTATCAAGGCTGTAGAAACGTTGATTCCCGAACTTGCCATGAAACTGGCTCTGGGCAAGGACGTGTACGGAACCCCTGCAGAGAAAGCATTCATCGATGAGGAATTTCCTACTTGTCCCAATGTTTCCGTTGATTTCGGTATTATGGAAAAGGCGGATAATGTATATGTTTCATTAGGCGATTTCGGCTGGTCGGATTTAGGAACATGGGGGTCTCTATATGACTTGTCGCCTAAAGATAATGAGGGTAATGTGACACTGAAATGCCAATCATTATTATATAATAGCAAAGATAACATTGTGGTGCTTCCAAACAACAAACTTGCCGTTATCGATGGGCTGGAAGGTTACCTTATTGCTGAATCGGAAAACGTACTATTGATATGTAAAAAGGACGAAGAGCATTCCATTCGTAAATATGTAAATGATGCACAGATAAAGTTGGGTGATGACTATATTTAATAAGTTAAGACCATTAGTGACTATAAAGATAGGGGTGGACTTGACTTAAATTCGTTTTTTTATAGGGGAATAAGTATTAATTTATATTGCTGATTATCAGGGAAATAAATAGTTTATAATGACTGATTATTTGCCTTATGTAAAGCATAACAAGATGAATGTGTAAATATAAAGTCTTGTTTATGCCTATACTTTCAAAATATTATTCTATCTTTGAACCCCGATAAATAAACGATTAATTAGTAACAAGAAAAACACCATGATTCAAGAAAACATCAAAAACAAAGGCATAATGTATTTATCATTGTGCACAACTCTACTATTTACAGCTTGCGTCAATGAAATTGAGTCTGAATCAGAACCTTCTGATGGAATACCTATTAATTTTTCCATGAAGATCAGTGATACTCACACCCGCGCTACGGATACCGCATTTGAAAAAGGTGATAAAGTAGGATTATTCGCCACCTTCTCTTCCAAATCCATCAGCGAAGAACGATACATTGATAACCTCAAACTGGAATACGGCAGTAATTCATCCTTTATTCCTGAGAAGATTGTATTCTACCCCGTAGGAGATGCGACTCTCGACTTCACCGGATATTATCCTTATCAAACTACAAAAATACCAGCGAATGTATCTACCGTTCCCATCTCCGTACAAACTGACCAAAGTACTACAGCCAGGCGTTCACAATCGGATTTCCTCGTAGCTAAAGCTTCCAACATTGTAAGCAGCGAAAATCCCGTTGAGCTGGAGTTCCATCATAAGTTGTTCAAAATGCAAATAACACTTACTCCTAAAGAAGGCGAAAATATTAACGACTTATTAAAAGCTAATCCTCATATCATTGCCACAGGCTTCAGAACCAAGGCGAATTATAATTTGGACACAGACAAGATTACGGATACTCACGAAGAAGCGGACATTATTCCTCATGGCGCATGGAGCATAAAAGACGGAAAACTGGTGGGAAAAGAAATCATCATCATTCCGCAAACTGTGAATCCGGAATCGCAATCGCTTGTTATGGATTGGAACGGACAAATATATACTTGCCCGATGCCGGACTTGACAATAGAAGGAGGCACGCAATGTGAATTGGATGTTACTGCCATGCAAACCACCAATCACATACTTACAGGAGTAATCGGTGCTGTGTTTGATTGGAAAACCATAGAGGGTAAGGAAATCGACAACAATGGTAAAACAACATCCGTACATCTGCTTGCCCTGTCTTTTTCCCAATCAGATATATACAGGATATATAGCGGAGGAAGACCGATTGCTGAAATCTGCAAAGAGTACTTGAAATCAGAAAACATCAACTCCCGGGCAATAACTATTTATCCGGTTGATAACGAGCAAAGTGACTTGAGCAAAGGAACTGTCCTCAAATTGCTGGACGATGAAAGGGACATAAACGGAGGAATAATAAGTTGGAATACAACAGATAACACTTTCACTTATACTTCGGGAAGTTCTAAACCTGTTGAGGTATTCTATCTTAATGAAGCCGGAGAAGTGTTAACGGAGAAACCTGAAAGTTCGATTAATATCAGTATCATCGGTCATGTCATCCGGGATATCCGTGATGGAAGCGTTAAGGAATATCCCATCGTAAAGATAGGGACACAATACTGGATGAAAGATAACTTGCAGGCAACAACCTATCGCGACGGTACGGCTCTCGCTAAACAAACAGAACTGGAACAGGGTTCCGGATACTTCCAACCTGCCGGGCAGAATACATACTTCTACAATGGAGATGCCCTGCTTGCCAATGAATTAGCTCCTGAACAATGGAGGATAGCCAACCTGGCGGATTGGAATCTGCTTGTAGAATATATCGCGGATACCGCCCTTCTTCTGAAAGCCGGACAATGGAGAACAGGTGAAACTACTTATACCGGAACCGGAGAAACAGGCTTCAATGCCATTGCTTATGGATTGTACAATAATAAAAACGGTACAGCGCTTGTTAATGTGGACGCATCAGCCAGTTATTGGATAAGCGGTAACTCCGCACTTACTCTGGCAGATAAAGCGGTGCTCCTTATGGGCCATGATACTACTGTTCGCTTTGTTGATATCACCCCGGGAAGTAGCGCTCTTTCCGTACGTTGCATAAAAGAATAGCCCGACAAAAAGCATATCTCATTTCTTTTTCGTATTTTTGTTCCCAATGTACGAAACGATTTGTACATCAGGAATAAAAATACGAAAAAGAAATGAGGATTATCGACCTGATACACAGCAACGAAAAAACAGCCTTTTCTTTTGAAATACTGCCGCCGCTAAAGGGTACGGGTATTGAAAAGCTGTATGAAACCATAGATACTTTACGGGAATTTGATCCCAAATACATCAACATAACTACCCATCGCAGTGAATACGTGTACAGAGACCTGGGCAATGGTTTGTTTCAGCGCAACCGCCTGCGCCGCCGTCCGGGAACAGTTGCCGTTGCCGCCGCTATCCAAAATAAATATAATGTAACCGTAGTTCCCCATATTCTTTGCAGCGGTTTCTCCCGTGAAGAAACGGAATATGTGTTGCTCGACTTACAATTCCTTGGCATAACCGATTTGCTGGTGTTGCGTGGTGACAAAGCCAAACATGAATCACTGTTCACTCCCGAAATTGATGGCTATCACCATGCTATCGAATTGCAGGAACAAATCAACAATTTTAACAAAGGTATATTTGTAGACGGTTCGGAAATGAAAGTATCGAATACGCCGTTCTCTTACGGTGTGGCGTGTTATCCGGAAAAGCATGAAGAAGCGCCTAATATTGATACCGATATCTATTGGTTGAAACGGAAGATGGAGGCGGGTGCGGAATATGCAGTCACGCAGCTCTTCTATGATAACCGGAAATATTTCGATTTTGTGGAGCGCGCCCGGAACTCAGGTGTTACTATTCCCATTATTCCCGGTATCAAACCATTCAAGAAGATATCCCAACTCAGCATGATTCCAAAAACATTCAAGGTAGATCTGCCCGAAGAGTTGGCGCATGAGGTAATGAAGTGTAAGACAGATGAGGAAGCCAGACAAGTAGGTATTGAATGGTGTGTGGAGCAATGCAGGGAATTGGTAAAACATGGTGTGCCCAGTGTGCACTTCTATTCCATAGGCGCTGTGGACAGCATCAAGGAAGTCGCAAAACAGGTATATTGAAGTTAAAAAAGAGTTTAGATACTCCTCGAAAATAATAAGTAACCAAATTGTAATAGCACAGTGTTTTTCAGAGACGTAATAGGACAGGAAGTAGCCAAGCAACGGTTGATACAGGAAGTACACGAAGGGCGTATCCCTCATGCACTACTTTTTTGCGGGCCATCAGGAGTGGGTAAACTTCCGTTGGCATTGGCTTATGCCCGTTACATCTGTTGCACGAACCGTACACAGACAGATGCCTGTGGTACGTGTCCCTCTTGTGTGAAATGGAATAAACTGGTACATCCTGACGTACATTTCGTTTTCCCTATCGTGAAAAAAGGGAAGAAGGATGTGTGTGATGATTATATCACTAACTGGCGGCACCTTGTACTGAACAACCCTTATTTCAGCCTCAACCATTGGCTGAATGAAATAGATGCTGAAAACACACAAGCAATTGTCTACGCCAAAGAAAGTGACGAAATTGTACGAAAGCTAAGTCTGAAGTCAAGTGAAGGAGGATATAAGGTCACAATCGTCTGGTTACCGGAAAAAATGCATGTGGTTTGTGCCAATAAGCTATTGAAGCTCTTGGAAGAACCACCTGAAAAGACCCTGTTTCTGCTAACCTCCGAAGTCCCGGAGATGATACTTCCTACTATTCTGAGCCGTACGCAGCGTTTCAATATCCACAAAATCGAAGAAACTGATATTGCCAATGCCCTGCAACAGAAATATGGTGTACGTCCTGATGACAGCTTCACCCTGGCGCATCTTGCCAATGGTGACTTTATCAAAGCGTTGGAAACCATACATCTGAATGAGGAAAATGAACTGTTCTTCGAACTATTCGTCAACCTCATGCGTCTTTCCTACCAGCGGAAGATACGGGAGATGAAACAATGGAGCGAACAGCTTGCCGGTATAGGACGTGAACGGCAGAAGAACTTCCTTGCCTACGCTCAACGCATGATACGGGAGAATTTCATCTATAACCTGCACCGCAAGGAAATGAATTATATGACTTTAGCCGAACAGAACTTTGCCACTCGTTTTGCTCCGTTTATCAACGAAAGGAATGTGATGGGGTTAATGAATGAATTAAGTGAAGCCCAGGTACATATAGAGCAAAATGTGAATGCCCGGATGGTGTTCTTTGACTTCTCACTGAAAATGATAGTACTGTTAAAGCAGTGACGGCATTCGGGTAAGATGGTAAGTGTAGGGAAAGAGCAATAAGGTAATGCAATAGAGTAAATTAATCAAAAAATAGTAAGTTCTCAAATAGAAATAAGAAGATGGATTTTAAACTACATAATGGAAACGGAAACTTCTGCTGTAAAAGTTGCGGCAGGCAAGATAAACAGCTGAATACCTATGACTGGCTTGCGGATATCCCCGGGAATGCGGAAGAAAGTGATTTGGTAGAGGTGCAGTTCAAAAATACCCGTAAAGGATATTTCCGTAACAGCAATCATATTCCTCTTGAAAAAGGGGATGTTGTAGCCGTAGAGGCGTCGCCGGGTCATGACATCGGTGTGGTGACCCTGACCGGAAGGCTTGTTCCCTTACAAATGCGGAAAGCTAATATTAAGTCGGAAGTTGAAATTAAACGTGTCTACCGTAAAGCCAAACAGATAGACATTGACAAGTATAAAGAGGCGAAGGAGCGGGAGCATAGTACAATGATACGTACACGCCAGATTGCACTCAATTTGAATCTTAACATGAAAATCGGCGATGTGGAATATCAAGGAGATGGCAATAAAGCTATTTTTTACTACATAGCCGATGAACGCGTAGATTTCCGCCAGCTAATCAAAGTACTGGCAGAAGCTTTCCACGTACGAATTGAAATGAAGCAAATCGGTGCGCGGCAGGAAGCCGGACGTATCGGCGGAATCGGTCCTTGCGGGCGCGAACTTTGCTGTGCTACCTGGATGACTTCTTTCATATCCGTGTCTACAGGCGCTGCGCGGTATCAGGATATTTCTCTCAATCCGCAAAAACTGGCAGGGCAATGCGCCAAGTTAAAGTGCTGCCTTAACTACGAAGTAGATTGTTACGTGGAAGCTCAGAAACGTCTTCCTTCTAAAGAAATAGAATTGGAAACCAAAGATGGTACTTTCTATTTCTTCAAAGCAGATATTCTGAATAACCAAATAGCTTACTCTACCGACAAAACCATCCCGGCGAACCTTGTGACCATTAGCGGCAAGCGTGCGTTTGAGATTATCGGACTGAACAAGCGAGGTATTAAACCCGATAATCTTATTGAGGAAACACATCGTGCGGAACCCAAAAAAGCCGTGGATTTGGTGGAACAGGAAAGCTTAACCCGTTTCGACCGTAATCGTAAAGGTAAGAATGGTAACGAAAATGATAACGGGAATGGAAATGGAAACGGTAATAATAACCGTAAGAAGAAGAAGAAAGGACAATCTCCCAAACAGCATCCTCATCCTCAAGGTGACCAGCCCAAGCAACAGGACAACCAGCCCAAACAGCAAGGGGAGCAACCGAAGCGGAACAAATTTAAGAATCACGGACGAGGAGACGGACAGCGAAACGATAAGGATTCGAGAACGGGAAACCGCCCCAAACCACAAGGAGAAAAAACGAGCAGAAATGAAAAGCCGTCCCAGACATAATCATTTCCTGTTGAAAAGTTTGATATTGCTATTTGTCGCAAGCTTTTTTATTGCTTGCGACAAACAGGTAGTATATCATGTGTATCAATCTCTTCCGGCCGATGGTTGGCGGAAGCAAGATACCCTTTTTTTCAAAATAATGGCTTCGGACTCCGTTGCACTTTACAGTATATCTGTAGAAGTAAGAAATAGAAATATTTATCCTTATCAAAATTTGCCTCTTCTTATTTCCTGTGACAGTCCGGAGGCGCAAAATGCTAAAAAAGACACATTGCAACTGACACTTGCCGACAGCGGAGGCGTTTGGTTGGGTGACGGATGGGGCGATTTATACCAGTCTTCATTTTCCACAGGGTACATCCGTATCGGTAAAGCAGGAGAATACCGTTTCAAAATAACACATCTCTTACCTGATGATAAGCTTCCAGGTATCAATGATATAGGGATTAAGCTAAGGACATTGGAAGCCTCACACTATTAATCCTGCTGTAATTAAAGTATTGGTTAAAATATATTACACTGTTGGCGCAGGTATATACTCTACTAAAAGCTAATAAAAGATTTGATAGGGAGCAAAATAACCTCTAAAGGGTTTCTCCGAGATTTAGGGTCAAGTAGAAAGTGCCGTTGTAGGTATCTCTCGGGGCGGTTCAGATACTCTCTAAAACTACCTACTAGTAGTTGGGCAACTACTAGTAAGTAGTTTTGCAGCCACTACCGGACAAAGTTGAGACAACTTGTTTTTTTAAATAAAAATACACACGGAAGGTTTCGGGCGAACTTCTAAATTCTCCGTTTACGTCCTGCATCAATTCTCAGGAATATAAAAAGTAAGATAGTAAAGCCCCAAAGCGATGACCCGCCATAACTAAAGAAAGGTAATGGAATTCCAATAACAGGTGTCAATCCCAACACCATACCTATATTAATAAATAAATGAAATAAAAATATGCTAAGCACGCAATAGCCATATACCCGTCCGAAAGTAGAAGGTTGTCTCTCCGCTATAGCTACCATACGGAGTATCAATATAAGGAATAGGAGCAATACGGCGGTTGAACCTACAAAACCTTCTTCTTCGCCTACTGTGCAGAAAATAAAATCCGTATCTTGTTCAGGCACATATTTCAGTTTCGTTTGAGTACCATTTAAGAACCCTTTCCCGGTAATCCCTCCCGAACCGATGGCAATCTTGGATTGATTGACATTGTATCCGGCGCCGGTTAAGTCTTCTTCCATACCCAATACCACTTTGATACGTACCTGCTGATGTGGCTCTAAAACTTTATTAAAGAAGTAATCACTGGAATACAAAAAGCCGATGGAGCCGATAGCGAACAAACCGATTAAAAGGTAACTTAAATGCCGTTCACTTAGCGAAAGGAAGACAAGATACCCCACTACCAGTACACACAGGCCCCACTGCACCCAAACCAGGTTGAATGGAGTTACATGTTCTGAAATAGAATAAGCTATCAGCAAGGTTCCGACTATTACTAACAATATATTACGCGTTGGTTCCCATTTCCTTTTATACACCCATACCATAGCGGCGGCTGCCAACAGCACCATTGACAATACCGCAAATTCTCCTACCGGAGTAGGTGTGTCGGCAATGAATACCTGATCAAAACGGATACCTACCACAAAATAAACCACAGCGCACAAACCGGAGAATAGAACTACTCCCGGCATGCCTTCGCGATACAATACCAAAAAGAATGCTGCATATACTAATGCGGAACCTGTTTCGCGTTGCAGAATAATCAATCCCATCGGAAACAGAATAAGAAAAAATATCATCAGTACATTTCTCCAGTTCTTCATGGCGAACGAATAGGAACTCATATATTTGGCAAGTACCAATGCCGTGGCAAATTTGGCAAACTCAGCCGGTTGCAAACTCACCGGTCCCATTACCAGCCAGGAACGCGAGCCTTTAGTATCGGGAGCAATAAATATGGTAACTACAAGTAATACGATAAGCGCTATATATATAAGGTATGAGAGCATATCATAAATACTGTCTTCCAGCATCAACAACACAAAACCTAACCCGAAAGAACATATTATCCAAACCAATTGCTTGCCCGCACGGGTAGAGAAGTCCCAAAACTCACGGTCGCCATAATCGTAGCTTGCCCCGCAAATACTGAACCATCCGAATATGATAAGAATCAGATAAACGCAAATCGTTACCCAATCCAACGATTTCCATATACTATCTCTCCTCGTTACCATACATTATTACACGGTTACTGAATTCTTCCGCCATCGCTTCACTGGCAGGTGAAAGTTTTCCATTCAAATACTGTTCCATCATCAAAGTACCGTAAGGCACACCGTAGGTTGCGCCCCAACCACCGTTCTCTACATAAACAGCGATGGCTATTTTAGGTTTATTCATCGGAGCAAAACCGATAAACGCAGAATGGTCATGTCCACGGTTCTGCGCCGTACCTGTTTTTCCACAAATCTCTACGCCCGGCAATATACTACCTGCAATGCGGCAAGTAGCGCTTCCGGTGACTCCTGTTACGGCAGCTCTCATACCCTCTACTATATCTTCATAGTACTGGCGTTCGATGGAAGTGTACCGGCGTTCCCGGTAAACGCTATCCAACTCTGCTTCCTGGATATTCTTCACAATATGGGGAGTCACGAAATAACCACGGTTGGCAATAGTAGCTGCCAGATTTGCCATTTGCAAAGGAGTACTCAATACTTCTCCCTGTCCGATAGAGATACTGATAACCGTCAGTCCATTCCATGAGTTACGGTAGGCTTTATCATAGAAACCGGCATTCGGAATGAGGCCGGGCTTTTCTCCGGGAAGGTCTGCACCCAGTTTATAGCCAAACCCCTGGGCAACCATGTGGTCTTTCCATACTGTAATTGCATTCTGTGGTGATCCATATTTCCGGTCACCGAACATACGATAAAGTCCCCAACAGAAATAAGCGTTACAGGAAGTGGCAATAGCCGGTATCAGTGACAATGGCGAAGCATGTCCGTGGCATCCCACACGCAGACCGCCATAAATAAATCCATGCGAACAAGGGAAGGAGGTAGATGACTGGATAGTGCCTTCCTGCAAGAAGGTCAGCGCCTGCGCCGTTTTGAAAGTAGACCCCGGAGGATAAACACCCATGATAGCGCGGTTCAGCAGGGGTTTCTGCTTATCCGCTTGCAACAATTGGTTATTCTTTCCGCGCTGGCGTCCAATCATCAGATGAGGGTCGAAGGTAGGCGCCGATACCAGACAGAGGATTTCTCCCGTTTCCGGTTCAATAGCCACAATCGCTCCGATTTTGTTTTTCATCAAGCGCTCGCCCAACATCTGCAAATTGATATCCATCCCTAATGTCAGATTCTTACCGGGTACGGACGGACGGTCTAATTTTCCATCCATATAATGTCCCTGAATACGCCCGTGTGCATCGCGTAGCAGAACTTCAACTCCTTTTTCACCGCGCAGATGCTTTTCGTAGGATCTTTCAATGCCTTGTTTACCGATATAGTCCCCACGGATATAGTAATCATCTGCTTCAATATCCTTCATGGAGACTTCGCCAATATCACCTAAGGCATGACCGGCGGCGTCGTAAGTATATTGACGGATGGTACGCCTCTGAATATAAAAGCCGGGGAATTTGAAGAGTTTTTCCTGAAATACCCCACATTCTTCCGCTGAGAGTTGTGTCATAAACACCTGATGCGTATATGTGGAATAACCTGGATTCATCCAACGGTTCTTCACATCTTTCATTCGTTGAAAGAATTGCTCCTCGGTAATATTCAACGTGCGGCAGAAGTCCAGAGTATCAAGTTGCGTCACCTCCCGCGGTATAAACGTAACGTCATACGACGGCTGGTTGAATACCAGCAAATTACCGTTACGGTCATAAATGGCGCCACGCGAAGGGTATTGAATTTTATTAAGAAAAGCATTGCTGTCTGCATTCTTTTTGTAGGTATCGGTCATTATCTGCAACACAAAAAGACGCATGATATAGATGATGACAATCACTATCGCCACCCCGCCTATCACAAATTTCCTTTTTTCAAAAGTATAATCTTTTGCCACTTTATCTAATGGTTAATTATCTCATTTCTTCCTTATCCCCTCCATAGCCATAATGCAGATTATAGTCAGCGATGCACTTGCTATGGTTCCAAACAATAATGTTCTGATATGGGCAAATGAGAAGAATTCAATAGAAAGCAGCATTGCATGATGAACAAAAACACTGACGACCAGATATTTCAGGAAAGAAGTTGCTCCCAGTGTTTTCACTCCGGGAACTATATTCTCCAACGTATCGCGTGGTACGAACAGTCGTAGGAAAGTAGGTCGCAAGAAAGCCAATAGTACGGTAGCTGCAGCATTCATACCCAGTGTGTCCGAGAAAATATCTACCGCCATTCCTAAAAAGAATGCCCACAACATCAGGGTATTCCGTGGAGTGTCCGATTCGAATTTCAATATTAGATAGATATATAGAAAAGGTGTGGCATATTCGGCAATATGCACATTATTCAGTATCAGCACCTGCAACAGTACTAATCCGATGAACCAACCTATTTTATGCAGATAATTAATTACCAATTCTATATACGACTTTATAATTTGCTATTAAAATAATTCCTGTCATCACTCTATATTCACCACCCCGCTCTGTCTTCATCACTTCTTTTCTTCCTTCTCCAGCATTTTCTGTTCTTCCTGTCCGGTGCGGGCTATCACACGCACATTGTTCAACTTCCCGAAATCCGTAGCCAGTTTTATCTTCAATAGATAAGAAAGACCATCATGTGAGTCGGACATATCATCCACAGTTCCTACCATAATTCCCGCAGGGAATACGGCTGAATAACCGCTTGTCACTACCGTATCGCCCAGGTTGAACTCCGCATGACGGGGTAAGTCTCTCAAATAAGCAAAACGGGAATCTCCATATTCCCACTTCAGGTAACCGAAATAATCACTGCCTGCAATCTTGCAACTAATGCTCGATTTACTATTCAACAATGGAATGACAATTGAGTAGTTCGCTGAAGTTTTGTAGACAATACCTACTACTCCATTGGCATCTATCACGCCCATTTCCGAACGGATACCTTCTGATGAACCTTCATCAAGAGTGATGTAGTTATCTACTCTGTTGAGACTGTTTTTAATTACATTCGCTTTATAAATCCGGTATTCTTCCGGTTGCAGGCGTTCCAGGCTATGTAACTTTACAGAGTCCAGTCCTTGCATCTGAAGCGTTTTCTCCAAAAAAGCGACCCGCTGCTCCAACCACATATTGCGGTCGAGCAAATCCTCATTCGTAGATTTCAGATGAAAGTAAGAAGTGAAAGTTCCCGAAACATCATAAACTTTCCCCGTAACACTATTGGCAGAAGTAAAAAACACACTTTGCTGATAATAATTGAAACGGAATAATAAAACAAAACTGGCTGCCTCTAACAAAAGAAAGAGAAACCAGTAATTGTATTTAATAAGAAAGCTCAGTAAATTTCGCATATTCCTTTATTACCGCATCAGGAATGAGAAACGATCCACATTCTTCAGCGCAATACCCGTACCTTTTGCTACAGCGTGCAAAGGGTCTTCGGCAATGTGGAACGGTATGTTAATCTTATCTGTTAATCGCTTGTCAAGCCCTCGGAGCAACGCACCGCCTCCGGCTAAATAAATACCGTTGTGAACGATATCGGCGTAAAGTTCGGGAGGTGTATTCTCCAGCGCGCTTAGAATGGCTGTCTCAATCTTGGAGATGGATTTCTCCAGACAGTGCGCCACTTCCTGATAGCAAACCGGTACTTCCATGGGCAACGCGGTGATACGGTTCGGGCCATAAACAATATAATCATCAGGAGCATCCTCACCTAATTCGGTCAAGGCAGCGCCTACATTAATCTTGATGCGTTCTGCCATACGCTCGCTGACCTTCACATTGTGCTGGCGGCTCATGTATTCCTGGATATCGGCAGTAAGGTCGTCACCGGCAATGCGGATGGAGTTGTTGGATACGATACCGCCCAGAGAAATTACAGCGATTTCAGTAGAGCCACCACCTATATCCACAATCATGTTTCCTTCCGGTACTTCTACATCAATACCGATACCAATAGCGGCAGCCATAGGCTCGAAAATCAGGTAGACGTCACGTCCGCCGGCATGTTCGGCAGAGTCGCGCACAGCACGTAGCTCTACTTCAGTACTACCCGAAGGAACACCGATTACCATGCGAAGAGAAGGGGAGAACAAACGGCTACGATTATTCACCATCTTTATCAAACCGCGTATCATCTGCTCACAGGCATAGAAGTCGGCTATCACACCATCACGCAACGGACGGATAGTACGTATGTTTTCGTGGGTCTTTTCGTGCATCATCTTTGCCTTTTCACCCACAGCAATCATCTTATCGGTACGACGGTCAAGGGCCACTACCGAAGGCTCATCCACCACAATCTTACCATTGGTTGTAATAATGGTATTGGCGGTGCCAAGGTCCATTGCAATTTCTTGTGTAAAAGAGAATAATCCCATCTTTATGAATTTTGAATTTTGAATTATGGATTTTGAATTAGCGGCACTACTTATACTGCAGGTAATTCATTATTCATAATTCAAAATTTATAATTGAATATTAGTGTTTAAAGTGACGGATACCTGTTGTGACCATCGCAATGCCATGCTCGTTACAATAATCGAACGATAGCTGATCTTTAACCGAACCACCCGGTTGGATAACTGCTGTCACACCTTCATGACCGGCAATCTCTACGCAGTCCGGGAAAGGGAAGAAAGCATCAGATGCCATCACAGAACCGTTAAGCTCAAAGCCGAAGTTCTTGGCTTTCTCAATGGCTTGCTTCAGTGCATCTACACGCGAAGTCTGACCTACACCGCTTGCTAACAATTGCTTGCCTTTTGCTAAAACAATAGCGTTGGACTTACTGTTCTTCACAATTTTATTTGCAAAGAGCATGTCTTCTATTTCTTGTGCAGTAGGCGCTTTAGTTGTTACGGTTTTCAAATCTCCGGGTTTCTCTATATTCAGGTCACGATCTTGTACCAACACACCGTTCAGCAAAGAGCGGAACTGTTTTTTAGGAAGTATAGCCGGCTTACGAACTAAAATAATACGATTCTTCTTTTGTCCCAGGATTTCCAGAGCGTCCACATCATAATCAGGAGCGATAATCACTTCAAAGAAAATCTTGTTGATTTCTTCGGCAGCTTCTTTATCAATCACTCCGTTTGTAATAAGCACACCACCAAAAGCGGATACCGGGTCACCTGCCAGTGCATCGTTCCATGCTTCGAGTACGGTAGGACGAGAAGCCAAACCACAAGCATTGTTGTGTTTCAATACGGCAAACGTAGTTTCCTCAAATTCGTCAATCAGATCAATAGCGGCATTGATATCAAGCAGGTTGTTATATGAAACTTCTTTTCCATGAATCTGGTCGAACATAGCTTCCGGATTTCCGTAAAAGTATCCTTTCTGATGCGGGTTCTCACCGTAACGCAAAGTCTTCTGGTTGTTAGCAGAGCAACGGAAAGCCGACCCTTCTTCACCATCAAAGTAATTGAAGATTGCCGAGTCATAATAGGAAGAAACGGCAAACGCCTCTTTGGCAAACCAGCGGCGTTCTTCGACGGAAGTTACCGCTCCATGTTCCACCAGCATGTCGCGGAAAGGTTGGTATTGCGCCTGAGAGGCGATAATCACTACATCGTTGAAGTTTTTGGCTGCGGCACGAATCAGAGAGATTCCGCCTATATCTATTTTTTCAATAATGGCAGCTTCGTCAGCGCCGGAAGCTACAGTAGCTTCAAACGGATACAGGTCTACAATAACAACGTCTATTTCGGGAATTTCATATTTTTCAATCTGTTGCATATCCTGCTCCAAGTCACGGCGGCAAAGGATACCACCGAATACTTTCGGATGCAAGGTTTTCACACGTCCGCCTAAAATAGAAGGATACGTGGTCAGATCTTCTACCGCCTTGCAAGGATAACCTAAGGATTCTATAAACTGACGAGTTCCACCTGTTGAAAGAAACTCGACGCCTTCTTCATGCAGTTTGGTAATGATTTCATCCAAACCCTCTTTATGGTAAACCGACACCAAGGCGGTTTTAATTCTTTTTGTTTCAGACATGATTTGCGTATTAATATCTATATAATGCGCAAAGGTACTAAAAATGTTTGTTCGTACATATACTCAAATACAATAAATTAGGTATAATTAAAGGAGGCGGCAATCGTGTCAATGAACCGGTGTAATTGTTTTATTCCACTCCTTTTAATTCTTCCAGTTCAGTAGAAGCGGCGTCCCACTCTTCCATCACAACACCAAGTTGTTGCTTCAACTTCTGATGTTGTTCGTAGAGTGCCATGTCCGAGGCGCCTTCAGGGGTTGTCATTCTTGCTTCAAGAATAGCGATAGCAGACTCGGTTTGTTCTATCTCCGTTTCGCAATCGGTAATGCGACGTTCCAGTTTTTTGAGCTTTTTATTCAATTCCTTCTGAGCTTCGTAACTCAGCCTGTTACTCGAAGGCTGTGAGATAGCAGAAGGCTTTGTACCGGCAGAGAACTTTGCACCGGTAGGTGAAGTGGAAAGCGCCGGCGCTTTCTGCAATTCGTTCAGGCTTTCTATCTGCCTTTTTTGAAGGAAATCGTAGATACCTCCAAGGTGCTCTTTCACTAACCCACCACCAAATTCATATACTTTGGTAGCAAGTCCGTCCAGAAAATCACGATCGTGGCTAACTAAGATAACCGTACCGTCAAAGTCGCGGATAGCTTCTTTCAATACATCCTTGGAACGCATATCCAAGTGGTTTGTTGGTTCGTCCAGTATCAGAAAGTTTACAGGTTCCAGCAGAAGTTTAATCATTGCCAATCGGGTGCGTTCCCCCCCACTAAGCACCTTCACCTTCTTATCGGAAGCCTCTCCGCCAAACATGAAAGCGCCAAGTATATCACGCACCTTCGTACGGATATCGCCTACCGCCACACGGTCAATGGTGTCGAATACCGTAAGATTCTCTTCAAGCAGTTGAGCCTGATTCTGGGCGAAGTAACCTATCTGGACGTTATGTCCAAGGGTTAGCTTACCTGTATAGTCGGTAACTTCACTCATGATACACTTCACCAGCGTGGATTTTCCTTCACCGTTCTTACCTACAAAAGCGATTTTTTCGCCCCGGTTGATGGTGAGATTTACATCATGGAATACGACATGGTCGCCATAAGCCTTCTTTACGTTCTCGCAAATCACCGGATAGCTGCCGCTGCGGCTACTACAAACAAACTTCAGGCGCAATGTCGAATTATCTTCTTCATCTACTTCGATACGCTCAATCTTCTCTAATTGCTTGATACGGCTTTGTACCTGCACAGCTTTCGTTGCTTTATACCGGAAACGTTCGATGAATGCTTCCGTATCTTCTATCTGTTTCTGTTGGTTTTCGTAAGCGCGTAACTGCTGTTCGCGACGTTCTTTACGCAGCACCACAAACTCATCGTACTTCATCTTGTAGTCGTAAATCTGTCCGCAGGAGATTTCAATAGTACGTGTAGTGACATTATTAAGGAATGCCCGATCGTGGCTTACCAGCACTACGACATTGACGCGGGTGGAAAGGAAATTTTCCAGCCATTGGATGCTTTCGATATCGAGGTGATTCGTCGGTTCGTCCAGCAGCAACACATCGGGACGGCGGAGCAAGAGTTTTGCTAACTCAATGCGCATACGCCATCCACCGGAAAACTCGCGGGTGGGGCGATCAAAGTCTTCACGGGCAAAACCGAGACCTTGCAGGGTACGTTCCGTTTCGGCATGGAAATTTGTACCGCCCATTATCAGAAAGCGTTCATTCTCGCGGGTAAAGCAGTCGATAAGTTTATGGTAATCTTCGCTGTCGTAATCAGTGCGTTCGGCAAGCTCCTGATTCATGCGCTCAATATCGGCTTGCAGGCGGAAGATATCTTCAAATGCCAATTCGGCTTCTTCCATTACGGTGCGTTCATCACTGAGTACCATGATTTGGGGCAGATAGCCGATGGTACATTCACGGGGAATGGCAACTACGCCGGAAGTAGGCTGCTGCAATCCGGCCAATATCTTGAGCATGGTAGATTTACCCGCACCATTCTTACCTACTAAGGCAATGCGGTCTTTTTTGTTGATAACATAAGAGACGTCTTCAAACAGGGGTGTAGCATTAAATTCTACCTTCAGCCTTTCTACGGATATCATAATGTCAATGAAGTTTAGCGTGAGAAAGAACAACCCAATCCGCAAGCGAAGCGGAAAGGTGTTCTTCCTCTTTCTTTTTCTTTGTTATAATGTGCTTTTAGAATAGCTTATCCGGATATTCGCCGGCGTCGACTAAGGCACGGATTTTATCTACTACACTTTGACGGTCTTCAGGATAAGTCACACCAAACCATTTGCTTGTAGTATCGAGAACTTCACACGTTGCAGTACCGTCCTGAATCAGTTTATCCACCATCAACGGGATGAAGAATTCACTTTTCAGGTTCTCCTGATTTTTCGGGTCGCTAAGGAAAGACTTGAAGAACTCCTTGCTATATCCGAAATAATCGGGAGTAAAGCCCCAGAAGTTCATACTGACAGGAGTTGTTTCGGGAGTGGCAACCCATTCTCCGTTATCATCTACATACTTCACTTCACCGTCCAGACGCTCAATCTTGGTACGTTCAACTACAGAAGTAAGCAGATGGTTGGCATCCGTACTGCATAACCCCCGGGATACCGTACCGCTTTCACTCAGTGTATTGCCGATACGAAAGCCGATCATAGAATACACATTCTTTGAACCTTCCGGCAAAGCGGTGAGAAATTTACCCATTGCCTGAAAAGAATCGCGACCATAGAAATCATCGCAATTGATAGCGGCAAATGGTTCCTTGATTACATCAGCACCCATCATCACGGCGTGGTTGGTTCCCCAGGGCTTTGTACGACCTTCGGGACAAGTAAATCCTTCGGGCAGGGCATCAATGGACTGGAATACCAGTTCGCACGGGATATGACCTTCGTATTTGGAAATAATCTTATCACGGAAATCTTGTTCAAAATCCTTGCGGATAACAAAGACCAGTTTACCGAATCCTGCGTGAATAGCATCGTAGATAGAGTAATCCATAATAGTTTCGCCATTCGGCCCCAGACCGTCCAATTGCTTTAAGCCACCATAACGACTACCCATACCGGCTGCTAATAAAAATAAAGTTGGTTTCATATTTTAATCATTTTAAAAGGTTAGTGACACAGAGAAGTTGCAAAAGTACGAAATAATATAATAACACGAGGTGAAATCCGTCTCGTGAGACGAAAAAAAACATCTCATGGGACAACTAAATCTGTCTCATGGGATGAAAGAATCCGCCTCATGAGACGATTTTCTCTGTTCTTAGAATGAATAACCGATTAGAATGGATAACCGATAGCAAAATGCCAAGCCATGCCATCTTTGAAACTCGGAATATTATAATATCCTTTCTTCCCGGTATCATACGGGTCATGCAACGCTATTCCCCAATCCAAGCGGAACACCAGGAAGTCCAGGTCATAACGTACACCGATACCTGTACCGAGAGCTATCTGTTTCGGGAAGTTCTTCAACGTGAATTTTCCATCAGGACGACCAGTGTCTTCACGCATCAGCCAGACATTACCGGCATCAAGAAAGACAGCTCCATGCAAGTCGGCCAGGATACGGAACCTGTATTCCAGATTCGCCTCCATACGGATATCCCCCACATGGTTAATGTACGAATACTTTTTCTCCTTATCAGGCGGATATCCACCGGGACCAATACTGCGTGCGGAATATGCACGGACACTATTGGCTCCTCCTATATAGAACTGCTCCGTGTAAGGCGCCGTTGTTGCATTTCCATAAGACCAGATTACTCCTCCGGCGATGCGTGAAGCAATCATCTGGTTCCTGTCTATGCGATAGTGGTAGCGGAATTCAGAGTTCAGCTTCAGGAATTGCGCAAATGGTACGCCCAGCAATTTCTTATCTTTTCTGTTAAACGATTGTCCGAAAGTCTGGTAAATCAGAGACGTCAGGTTACCGGCGGAAGCAACCGTCGTTTGCCACCAGATGGGATTGCGCACTCCGCGGACGGATGCGTTGTCATACGTAAAGGTGTACTCCATCTTCGGGATAAACTGATCGCGAAGGCTGATGTAAAGCGCCGGATTCTGCGCCTGCAATGCATCGAAGGCGGGAGTCGGATTACGAAGTACGTTAAACGTTAGTTGGAAAGGAGTAATGCTGTGTTTCCTCGTAGGTACGGGCTGGAAATCGTACGTGACGTTTCCGCCGAACGCCAGAAGCTGGTAGTATTTTGCCCGGTTCATCTGATCTATGTAGATACGGAAAGTGGTTGAGGCGGGGAAGTCATATTCCAAAGCTCCCAAGCGCGGAAATACTACACGCGGGAAGACAAGCGAGGTCGATACTCCCACTTCATAACTGTTCATCAGCGAGCTACTGTTTCCACCGGTTTGCCACTCATACGAACCGTTCACTTTCACATTCCATGTTTCACCGCCACCAAAGACATTATTCTTCGTAACGGTGAAAGCGGCGCCCGGTCCTGCCTGGTTATTACTCTTCATGATGACGTTGAAGTCCAGTTCCGCGTCGTAAGGTTTATCCAGCATGGCGCGTATGTTTACGTCAAGGGTATCCGATATAAGTGCGGTATCTCTCGGTGTGTATTGCACCTCCGTATAACGGAAGATACCCACACTCGCCAGACGTTCCTGAATACGGGTCTGCCTGTACTGGCTGTATAACTTTTCCGGACGGCGATTCAACCCTCCGCTGGATAGTTGCTGCCTCTTCAAATGATATCCCTGATAATTCAGCCAGCGGTAAAGCATATTGGGGCGTATCTTCAGCTTGTTGTAGTAGTGCAGCCAGAAATTCTTGTGATAAAGACTGTCATTCGGCATTTGCCCTTGCGGACCGTGTAGATAGAAACTAACATTTCCTACAAAGAAAGGCCGTTCCGCATCTTTCGGCATGCCCGGAACGGGAGTCATGCGTAGCGAAACATGTCCGCCGCGTACAAGGGTCGTATCAGCCTGATAAATCAGATAGTCGGGACGGAAGTAATAATACCCCATATTGCGCAACAGGGTGCTGATACGGGTACGTTCTCCGTCAAGGTCGGTAACATTGAACTGTTCGCCCGGACTGATAAGTGAACGCCGCCGCCCCAGGTCTATAATACGCATGGACGTTTTGTTAAAGCCATGATAATATACGGTGTCGATGGAATAGGGATTGCGCATGTTTACGGTGTATTGTAGCTTTGCTTTCAGGCTGTCTTTGGGATTGATGAAGGTCTGGTAATCGACCGTACCGTTGAAGTAACCGTAATCGTGCAGAATATTTGTCGCCACTTTCTTCCGCACATCCGGATTGACAGTAGATATGAATACGGGAGTAGCTGCGAACAGGTTGAATATTAACTTCCCGAATCCTTTTTTGTATTTTCCGAAATCGTTGTACACCCACAATCCGAAAGGGAAAGGGATACGGTATTGGGAACTGCCCAATAATGAATTGTTGGGAGCTTTGGCAAGCGCCGCTTCCACTTCTTCCATAGCTGTGACGCCAACAGGAGTCACCGAAAGGTTTTCGACCTTTATCGGCTTCTGACCGGTATAAAGTATCTCTCCTTCGGGCAAGTTCTTGGTTGTTGAGCAAGCTGCCAGAATCAGGGCGGTAACGAGTATATATATAAATCTCTTCATCATCTCTTTTTACTACTTACTACTAACTACTTACTACTTACTACTAACTACTTACTACTAACTACTAACTACTAACCACTTTATTCCACCTCCTGTGCCCTCTTTTTCCTTCTGAACAGGAACAGTTCACTCAGCTTATCCATCTTCCGCCGGAGTACGAGGCCGACACCGGTTTCGGTGATTTCACCATCGAGTACGCTCTCATAGTTTTTGTTATGGAACACACGCACATACCGCGTTCCGCTATTGTCCAGCCGATACTCCAGGGAGATATTGTCGATGAACGACTCCACATTGTTGGTGGCGTTGGCGCCGCTGGATACTTTTCCGCCGATAACCACCTGCACGCGATCGTTGAAGAAACGCTGCGAGTAGCGGAAACTGTAATCCGTCTGCTTGTCACCTGTTTCGGCGGAAGTACGGTCTTCTATACCTACGCTGAGAGACGCATTCTTAATTTCGCCGGTAAGCGCATTAATCTGGCTTTGTAACACACTGTTCAGCGCAGCGCCCATATCCAAGCCACCTCCACTTGCGCCACTGTTCAGATAGATACCCGTAGCAAGCATGGCAACTGCCTGTTTACTACGTTCTTCCGTAGCCATCGCCATCAGTTCGTTCTGTACCGAAGCATCGTCCGGAGCATTCAGGTCGAATGTAAGATCCGGATTCTCCAAACTGTTCTTGATGCTAATGGAAATATCGAAATTCACCATGCGCGAACCGCCATTGTCGCCATCGGATACCGAAGCGCGCATACGTTCAGTGGCGGTGAGATTCAGTTTGGGACTCATGGGGTTACCGCTCCAGTCTACGTAGCTACCGTTCGTAAAATTGAACTCTTTCAGCGGAATAACGGGTAGTGCATATTTCATCATACCGCCTATCAGGGTGTAGCGACCGGAAAGCGTCAATTCGCCTTGCGGGGAATATTGCAGGGTGAGGTCACCGCCGCCCTCTAATTCTACGCGGCTGCTACGGTCGGGACTGAGGTCGGCGCGCAGGCGGACAGCATCGTCAATGTGCATGGACATCAACATGTCCATACCGCCCAACGACATGGCGGGTGCTTCTTGAACCACGGCAACGGTATCGGTGAAAGAGGTAAATGTTACCAAACCGCCCAACCGGTCTTCTACCGTGATTGGTGAGTCGGTCAGTACATAAGTTACATCCGTATTACCCAGCAGGTTCATGTTTCCGCGCATAGTCAGCGCATGCAGCGGACCGCGCACTGTAGCGTTCAGGTCTACAAAAATCTTACCGTAAATCAGACTTTCGCGAGTGCGGGGCGCATCAAGGAAGGTATAGTTCTTTGCTCGCAGGTTGAGTTGGGCTATCGGATTCTGCATATTCCGGAAATCTATGTTCCCATCAATTGTAAAAGGATTCCGGCTTGTGGTATATATGGCAAACTTGTTAAAGACGAGCTTATTGTCTTCTATCTTCACCGGATGGTTGTCGAACCAGTAGCGTGCACCTGCCTGGCGGGCATAGACCGAAACGCTATCCATTGAAAGCTCTCCGCGCATCTTCGGTGCATCCATGGCGCCGGTAATATTAAGTTCACCGTCAACATCACCGGTGAAAGTCACTACCTGGTCGGGCATGAAAGCATTGGCAAAAGAAAGCGGGAAATGTTCAAAGGTAGTATTGACTTCAACCGTATCGCGTCCGTTTTTCTGTGTCAGCACCGCATCGGCGTTCAGCACTTCCGTGTCTCCGGTGCGGAAATAGGCATTCATATAATGGGTTCCGACATCCCCCGGCAACCACGTGACACCCAGTCCGACGTCGCCCACAGGATGCCGTTCGTAGGTGAATTTATCCACACCGGCTTCGACGGAAACTTGCAGCGAGGTGGGGGTCTGTATGTACTTCGCATCTGCCGTCAGAAGCCCCGTTACTTGGGGCATATAGGGCAGGATACTACTCAGCTTGCTCAGGCGGAAGCGGCTCAACTCCAAGTTGATGTTCTGCAGAGAGACGGTATCCGCCCGGTCGGACTGCATGCGGAAACGCAGTCCGTCGTCGCTACTCATATCCACATTGGCATATACGCGCATGTTCTTGTGCAGGTAAATCCAGTCGCTACGGTCTACAAAGTGGAATTTCTGGAAGGCGACGATGGGTTCGGCAGGTATCAGGCGGAAAGCAAGGCCATTGCCTCTGCCGCGACCTTCTATCAGTGGACGCGCATTGATACCAAGGTCAAGTCCGGTATCTCCGTTGGCATCTATATAGTTCAGGGTAAGTTCGGCGTCTTCATTGCGGATTTCGCCCGTCAGCGTGCTGCGGAAAACAAACTGCGGATTTCTCGGGCCATTGATGACACCCCCTTGCAACGTCATGCGCGAGGTATCCTGACGGATAGCAAAGAAGATGGTATCCAGTTGCAGGGAATCCATCCGCAAACCGTGTATCGCCGTCCGTCCGTTAATCCCCCATTGGGGGGTAGTACCGAAGTTGAGAATCATATCATCGAAAGAGATATTCTTTGTTGCCAGAAAGTAGCTGACCGGATTTTTACGGCCCGCTTTCAGTTGCATACCCGCTGAAGGCAATACCCGGCGCAGGGCGGCATGGTTCAGTTGCTTCGATTCTATTTGTTTGGCGAGCAGGGTGGCAAAGGCGCTGCTCTGTTCCATCAGCCTCTCCAAAGTGCTGCGGGTTCTGAACCGGAAGTTGAGATCGCCTGCATCCAACTGCATCTTGATAGAGTCATGACGGGCTTCTGCACTGAGACTGAAAGCAAAAGGTTGCTTCAACTCCTGGATAGATATGCCCAACTTATATAAGTCCATTTCTTCCACGTTCACATCAATCTTACCGTCCGGATAGTTGCGGTTCAGACGCATATCGACATCGGCTTGCATTTTTATCAACGGGTTATCGCTAACCAGATGGACGGTAGCGAGCGCCGATTTCAATCCGGCCGTAAAATCTATGGCGGATATATTCCAACGTCCATATTGTAATTCATCAAGAGAAGCCTGCACGGTAGCTGTGGTGTGGTAGTTTCCGGGGTCGAATCCCTTACCCCGGGCAGTTGCTTTTGCCGAAAGGGTGTAGATTGAGTCTTTAGGCAGGAAGTTATGCAGTTGCAGGGCATTGATAGTAAGGTTTGCTTGATAGGCTTCGTTGACGGAGTTGTAATGCGCCGTTAAATCCAGCGCTCCCGTACTCTCTTCCAACTTCATTTTAGCATCATACTTCGGTCCGTCCAGAGCGAGACGAGTTGTCAGGTGCATATTGTCCGGGATTACAAAAGAGCTGTCAGGAGTGGCGCCTGTCAATCCGGTCAGGAAGTTCAGGTTTTGTGTGCGGATGTCAAGGTTTACATTTCCGCTACGGGTCAGGCTGTCCGTCAGGTTCAGCACCTCACCGTCGCCGTTCAGGGCAAAGGCACCCGGCAGGTTGATATTGAGGCGGGAAATCTGCATCCGGCTGAGACTTCCTTCTACTCCGGCGCGAATCACAAGGGGGCGGAAAGGATAGGCTTTCTTAAAAGTCTCAGGTAATTCACCGGCGAAAAGTAATACGTCCTGTTTGCCGATGAGGGCATCGAAATGAGTCGTCAACTGTCCTGTGGTAGCTATCTGCTCCCAGTAGGTTTGGGCGGTGAGGCTCATTTCACTATGTGGGGTAAGCAGGCGCAATGAAGGTATCTGTATCATGGCCGAATCGGCGAACACCCGCCCCGTCAGTGAAGTGACGCTCAATCCGGAGCGCTCGTTCATGGAGATTTCGTTGACGACGGCGTTTATGTTCCGTCCGTAATATGTCACAGAGTCAATCCCTATGCGGATATCCCGCAGGGCGATATGCGAAGCGTCGAAACCTTCCAGGGGCTTGGCATTGCCGGTGTCATAGTTCACGGAAGTACCGGTAAGCAGGAATTTCCTCCAACCGTAAGCCTGACGGCGCATGTCGACAACGGCTTCATCTACCTGCGCTTCGCCCAGGCGGGCGGAAAGGCGCATGGAGTCCGGCGGCATTTGCAGTTCGACGGAAACATTCTTCAACGCCAGTTTGCGCAGTACGGCTTTCCAGTTGACAGGAGTCGAAGTAGTGTCGGGAGGAGTTGCGGTGCTGTCGTTCATCACGACGGATATATGGGTGTCGCTCAGTTCCGCCCGGTTTATGACAGCATCCTCTTGCTTCAAGTCTATGCCGTGGCTTTCTAAGAAGAAACGGTCTAAAATGCCTTTCACTTGCATGCCGTCTATCAGATTGGCGGAGTTCATGGATACGCCGCGCAAGGTTACTTCGTCTACTTCCACCCGCCCATGTATCAACGGCAATGCCTGCACGCGTACGTTCAGACTTTCCAATAGCAGTAAAGTATCGGGCTTCTGTATCACCTGCACCCCACGTACCAACAGGTTTAGCGGGAAGCGCAAGTCAATGCGCTCCACACTGATGTCCATGCCGGTGGCATCTGACGCTATTACCGTAGCCTGCTTCCGCAGAAAATTCTGCACAGGCGGTACGTAAAGCAAAATCATTAATACAATGAACAGCAATACAGGAGTTAGTAGTATCCAAACTGCCCATCTTAACCATTTTCTTCTCATGAGGACGTCAATCAATAGTCGGAGTTAAAAGTGTCACAAAGTAAACAAATTAATTCGGATTTTGGTTCCTGAAAACAGTAAAAAGCAATAATCGTTTGAGTTTTTGATGAGAGAGGCCTAAATTAGTTCGGGGTGTTGCCGTTGAAAGTTGGTGTATCGCAGTTAAGTAGCTGTTCATAATTA
>NZ_DBDF01000098.1:27276-40184 GCF_002293435.1 Bacteroides sp. UBA939
TAGTATAAACTAATTATGAACAGTTACTTAAAGATTGAACTCTGTCTCTCGCGTACGCACGTGCATTACGTGTTCGCGCGCGCGTGCGCATATCCCGTGATTTTACATTTTTACTTGCATGCTTGCACCAATACTCTGTATCTCCGTGTTCATCGGCATTGGAGTAGTGGTGGCAGTAACTTTTTTAAGGTGTATGCAATGTTTTTACTTACACTGCTTTCCGGTGTATCAGTCGCTTTGCTCCGGTTGCAGTTTGTTATAATATAGTTGTTGCACGGGATATAGATGGTTCGCGCACGGGATATATGCGGTGCGTGCACCATCTATATCCCGTGTTTCCACCATCTATATGCCGTTCGCGAACCGCATATATGCGGTGAAAGTACCATCTATATGCGGTGCAACCACGTGATTTGGGTGTTTGAGCAACTCTTTTAAACGTTTTTACATGATTGACTGATATCCTTACATGCTGTGAAAATTAATCAATCATTAGCAAATACTTCTTCATTATCTCTTTTTTTAATATAATTTTCTTATTTTTGCATCCCAAAGATTGTATAGAAAGTAAGAGCGCATGAAAGTTAATGATAAAAGATTACTATATTGGGGAATTATCGTTTGTTTGCTGATTTCCGGAGGCATTGCGTATGCTTTATACCCAAATAAAACTAAGTATTGGAAAGAACAGTCGTCTGCTACATTTAAAAAGGCGTTAGAACTGGAATTGCAAAAACGAGATACGGCTTCGGTCTTTTATAAAGAATCTACGGGATACTCTACCATCTCTTTGAGTGACTCATTGCCTGAATCAGTAAAGATTATTAGCGAGTTTGGAGAAAGAGAGTATTTCATGCCAAAAAAGAAGCGCGACCATGCTCTTGTAAAAGAGAAGCTAAAAAGAAGTACTCTTAGTATTATATTGGAAGACAACCCTTTAGCTCCTGATACTTTGAATGCAATATGGGATAGTTTATTAATCGCAGTTGATATTCCTGTGAAAACTCGCACTCGAATTTCCGTTCTGGATCTTCATGAGCATGAGTCGGTTTCTTATTCAAAAGATATTTTCGAATCGTTTCCTGCAGACAGCTTATTGTCTTATTATTTGGGAGAACGTTGTGAGGTGGAAGTTACAGGTTTTATTTCTTATGGTTGGCATGACGCGTTTGTTGGTTGGGGCTATTTTGTCATTTGCTTACCATGGATCATCTTCGTTTTATTATTCTTTTTGCGAGAAAAAATTATTCTTATATTAAAGAGGTGGTTTATAAGGTATGAGACTGTCATCATAGAAACAATAGTACCCGTTGTTGCAGTGGAAACTGGGAAATCTTATGTTTATCAGTTGGAAGAAGGCGTGTTCTTTGATACAGAAAAGAAAGAATTGAATAGAGATGGGGCGACGAGAAAGCTGGAACCGCAAGCCGCTTCTTTATTGAAACTGTTTTTAGACTCCGAGGGATGTCGACTTTCTACTGCTGAAATAGATAAGTATTTATGGCCGGATGGTAGTGGGACACAAGAAAGAATTCATACAGCTATTCGACGTTTGCGCCGTTCATTGAATGGAATAACGCATCTTGTTGTTAACTATGAGAATGGTGTATACCAATTAATAAACTCTATTACTAATGAAAGTGTGAAAAACAGCACACTATAACTTTAATTCCTGTATATGAAATATGCTTATTTAATCATGCTGTTATGTTTGTTTTTCTCATGTGATAAACCTTCAAATACTATTCAATTAGATTTATCGTCATTAGAAAGAATTATAATAGATCCTCAAGAAGGGCAAAGATTGCCGTTTGATAGCCTTGTTGGGAAAATAGAATATGTGAAATTAGAGAGCCTTGATAATAATCTGATTGGAAAAATATCTCAAATATTGTTTTTTTGACAGCTTATTGTTTATAGTTGATAGTGAAAGCAGTAAGACAATAAGTGCTTTCGATTTACATGGCAATTTTAAACATCAAATCTACCATGTAGGTAATGGGCCTAAGGAATACATTGATATTTCAAATGTATGCATTGTTCCAAACAAAGGACATTTGGCTATATTAGATAGAATTCAACGGCGCATTCTATATTACAAATACAATGGTGAATATGTATCAACGGAACGGGTGCCTTTTATAAATAATTATTTTGAATATCTTGAATCAGGTAATAAGGCATACGAGATTTATGGAATGAATGATCCGGAACTTGGTAGTGACAAGGAAAATTCGTTGGTGGTAACAGATTCGGCTAATAATGTTGTATATAGTTTTTTTAAAGATATACATAGGAGTGATTTTTATTACACAAAAAACAGAACCTTGCGCAAGTTTCATGAGGGGGTTTATTATACTCCTAATATTACAGATACAATATATTGCATAAAAGACTCGATAGTTGAAGCCAAATACTATATTGATATTACTCAAAACAATGTTACTGATATGAAAGTGACAGATACTAAACAGTTTCATGAAATGTTGGCAGAGCATTATTTTTTCAATGGTGATTTCATTGAACTGAAGGACTTTACATATATCAATATAATGTCTCCTTGGGGATACCCAAGTGCGGTCTATGTTCATGGAAAGAAAAAAACTTATTTAAGTTCCGGTACTGGCAATCATCCTTTTTTTGCTTTTATGGGTACTGCTCCTAAGGCACGCTATAAAGAAAATTGTATTGTACTTGATGTTCGGTCTTATCAAATACTGGCGCAAAAGTCACAATTGTATAACGGTGGAGAGCATAAGCAGTTATTAGATTCTTTATTCGAAAACCTGACCGAAGATTCTAACCCCGTATTGTTCTTTTATTATTTAAACGAGAAACTATAAATAGGGTTGATTGTATGAAAACCGTAATCATTGCCCTTAATCATAATACATACTTTACATCCCTGTAAATGTGGTAGTTAGAGCGTAAATTCACAACTGCTCTTTTGGCGATGTAACGCAGTCGAAGAAATATGTAACATCGCAAACAAGTAAAATAGTTTTGGTCAGTATTCGTCAGTGGAAAAGTATAGGTTGAAAGCTTTTTTACTACTAACTTTGTGCTCATACATTTTAGATAAATTGTGATGTCTAATACTAAAACGTGTTTTTTTAATGAAAAATCAAAAAATATGGCTGCTATTGTTATTACCAAGTCTCCCAAAGTATATTCTAAAATTGTGGATGAAATGAGGAAAGAAATGAAGCAGTTATTGAGTAGTTTTAATATTTTATTAACATTTAAATTGTTGAGTTATGAAAAAAAATCTCAAGTTGATCGTATTAACGATTGTAGTGTGTGCAGTATCTGCACTGAATGTAAAGGTTATGTTAAACACCGAACATGCAGGTGACATGGCAATGATGACGCTGACGGCAATTAGTGACGGAGGATGGGGTAACGGAGAGTGGGGTATTGTTGGTCCAGGAATAGGAGGAGGTACAGATGAACCCCAGAGCTGGTATCAACGGAAAACATCACGTTGTTCTTTACAATTAGGAAATGGGTGGTTTACTTCAAGTATTATGATGGAATGCGTCTTTTGTGCTGTTCCTTCTTCCTGCACACCACTTCCATGTGGTTTCTAATAAGCTCTACTCATGAGAAACGTAATCATAATATTACTATTCATATCTGCCATATCCTGCCGGAATGAGAATAGAGAACAAAGAAATTTAGATAGTCGTATTTCGGCCGAATATCTTGAAACAATTACTGTCAATGTAGATGATTTTGATTTCGACCAACTGGGAAATTGGCTTAAAGCTGACAAATATGTTAAGTTAGCGCCTACTCCCTTATTGAGCGTAATAAAAGATATTCAGATTAGGGAAGGGAAAATCTTTATCCATGATGCGTTTGCACGTATAGTATGCTATGACATGCAAGGAAAACTTTTATGGCTGATTGATGCCGAGGGAGTTGGTCCTGGAGAATACACATCGATTCATGAACTTGTAATCAATACGGAGACGTCCGAAGTGGTGATTTACGACAATCCGGCATTGTCTTTATTGTTTTATGATATGAAGACAGGCAGATATTTGAGGACGGAGAAACTATTTAAGCCTAATCCCACGGATATAGCTTTTGCAGACGGGTTGTACTTTTATGATAGTCAATATCATAACAATTATCCGAATGACACCATGTTACACTACTCCTTACTAACTTCTCGGGATGGCATAAATATAGAGCAGAGATTCTTTAAGCATGATGATAGTGAAGCTGAATATATGTTTAGCGACTCTCCCAAGAATTTTTATTATAGTGATTCTTTACTTTTGTATTGTAAGAATTTTGATAATATTATCTATCAAATAGGAGCAAATCGTATCAATGCACGATACCAAATTAATTTGCCAGACCCTTTGCCGTGTTCATTTATTGAGGATAAAATAAATCCAATTGAGATGCTTAAATCTAGTTATTCATCCGGAATTACCAACGTTTATGAATGCGGCAGTTTGCTTTATTTTTGCTATACGAAAGGAGATGCTTATATGATGTCTCTTTACGACCGGGATAATCAGGAAATGATATATAGTGGCAGGCGTATGTTTGGAGGTAATAACCCCAACTTACCGTTATTACGATTAATGGATGGTGTGTATAAGGGACAATTCTTTAGCGTACTGACACCAGAGTATTTGGGTGATAGCACTATTTGTTCACAGCCTGCATATCCGGATGTATTGCGTGATTATAATTCAGACGATGATAATCCTGTTATAGCGTTTTATGATGTGATTCGCTCTCAATCAAAGTAAATATTTGTATCAATTGTGTGAAAGTGGTATTTATAGGAAAAAATAAGAAGCAAATATTCAAGAAGTTAGGGTATATAGTGTTAGGTTTGTTTGCTTTGTTTCAAATCTATCTTTTTATCAGGCTATACTGGCTTGCATCGTGCTCTATCCCTACCTACTCCATGTCGCCTACTTTAAAAAATGGAGACTACATTTTGGTATCCTTGCAGATTCCAGGTCGCAGAGAAATTAATGAGGACGCCGATTCCGACAAATTGTTGGTACGTAGAGTGAAAGGAATGCGCCAAGTACGGAAGGATGATGTTGTCGTATTCAATTTCCCTTATACGGAGAATGAAAGCAGAATGACACTTGATATGAAAATATTTTATTGCAAACGATGTGTTGCTACCCCGGGAGAGATTTATAGCTGGTGGTGGGAGGAAAGAGTGGATAGCGTATATCTCCCTCATGAAGGAGAAACGTTAACTATTGATACTTTGAACTTCCACCACTACAGCCACCCCATAGAGTATGAGACAGGACGGATGCCGGAACTGGTAGATGGAATAGTGATGCATGCTGATACCATGATGAACAGTTACCGTTTTAAGAGCAATTATTACTTCATGCAGGGTGATAACTATGCGGGTTCTTACGACTCTCGCTTTTGGGGGATACTACCAGAAGACTTTATCTTGGGGGTGGGATTGTTCACGTGGTTTTCTAAAGAACCGAAAACCGGAAAGATTCGCTGGGAACGAATGTTTAGGAAATTATGAATGTCTATAGAAAGATCTAAAAAACACACTATAGATTTTATGTTCCTGTAAATGTGGTAGTTAGCATAAAAATTACAACCACTCTTTTGGGTTATGTAACATAGTCGAAGAAATATGTAACATCGCAATCAAGTAAAATAGTTTTAGTCAGTATTCGTCAGTGGAAAAGTCTGGGTTGAAAGCTTTTTACTGCTAACTTTGTGCTCATACATTTAGATAAATCGTGATGTCTAATACTAAAACGTTGATTTCTTATGAGAAGTAGAGCTTTTATTTTTAGTTTATTAATGGTGGTGGCGGTTGTTTCTCTTTGGAGTTTTAAATCCCAAAAGAAAATAGATGGTTTGATGCTGAAGAATGTGGAAGCATTAGCAGCTGGTGAGGCAGTTGTTCCTCTTCATTGCATGGGTACAGGAACTGTAGACTGCCCCATGGGTGGTAAAGTAAGAATGGTAGTAACTGGTTATAGTTTTGAAGTACCTTATTAATATATTGTTCCTGCTTTCTTTTGTTGCATGTACTTCTGCACCTGCATATAAAGGGATACCGTATACGGATTTTCCGGAAACGAGAAATCTGACAGCATGTCCTTTGCCTATGGATACAGCTGTATTCCGTTTCCCTTTTCGGATAAAGATACAAGGGGATACTGTGGCGGTAATGGATTTGCATGGTGTGGGTCATTTTATTCATCTTTTCCATTATCCGGACTTTTCTTACATTACTTCTTTAGGTAAGCGTGGAGATTCACCGGAAGAGATGCTTTCTGCCGAAAATATCCGATGGGATGGGAATTCATTGTGGACGTTGGATGCAAATAGGTCAAAACTAACTCGGTTTGGTTTGTCTTTATCCGGAGATTCCTTACTTCGTAAAGAAAGAGTAAGTCTGGATAAAGGAATACTTCGGGGATTGGATTTTGTACTTTATAATGATTCCACCTTTATTATTCCTGATTATTCCGGAGAAAGTCGCTTTTGCCTGGTTGATCGAACGGGTAAGTTGCTGCATAAGATGGGTAGTATTCCTACTACGAATGAAGAGGCTTTGAAACATGCCCGTCCGGCATTAGCGCAGGCATGGCGCAGTTTCATTGATTACAATCCTCGTAATGGAGTTTTGGCTGCTGTTACTCAATTGGGAGAAGTGCTTGAAATTTACAATTTGAAAGATAGTACCCATGTGGTTCGTGTTGGGTTGCATGGTGAACCGAAGTTTAGGGTTGCAGAAAGCTATGGTGTGCCTACCGGAATTATGGGGTTTAGTGATGTACAAGTGACGGATAGTGCTATTTATGCAGTCTTTCAAGGGACTACTTTTAAGGAGATTTCGCAAAAAATGCAGAGGGGTGATATGACGGATGGTGGAAGGTATATATATGTGTTTAGCCTGACTGGTGAACCTGTTAGAAAATATGTGTTGGATCATTATATTTATGGTATATCAGTGGACGAACAGAACGGAGATATTGTTGCTACGGATGTGAATAGTGATGAACCGATAATGAAATATAGTATATGAATATATTATTATTGCTTCTCCTTATTATATATGTCGATAAAAGATTGTCGTATACAGCTTTCCCAGAACGGAAAATCTTATATCCTGTATATGAATATAGTAGCATTTCGTATTTCTTTTCGGAAATATTGTAAGGAGAAAAATAGTAGAAAGGAGGTGGATGTATAAATTCTAATATGAAAGATGGCAGCTTGTCTGTTGAGCCATTGAAATGATAAATATGGCACTTCTGAATTTGTTGTCTAATTTAATGTCTAGGTTGTGAAATATATATATATATTGTCTTTTGTTGTATTGCAGGCTTGTAGTGGTCAAGTTTCTAATTCTAATGTATTAGAAAATAATGATATGCATATTATTGATATAGATAATATAGAGCCGGCATCGAATATAAAATTATCATCTTATTTTTCATCTTTAGAATTTATTCCCCTTGAAACAAATAATGAAGCATTGTTAGGAAGGATAAATAAGTTACATGTTTATAATGATACTTTGTTTATTTTGGACAAGACTGGTTCTAAAGGTGTTTTCATGTTTAATAGAAGAGATGGGTCTTTTTTAGGTCGTATTGGGTCTATAGGGTCTGGACCAGGAGAGTATTCTAGTTTGGAAGATTTTACAATTGATATAGAGAATAGAAGATTGTATTTATTAGATTCAGATAGACAACAAATATACGAATACGAGTTAGGTGGTTGTAAATATCTGACAACTGTGAGTTTAAATGCCAAAGCAAATAGGAGTTATAATATACAATATTGGGATAATAAGGTGTATGGTGATTTGTTTTTTAGAAGAAAGTCAACTAAAAATGATTATATGCTTTGTGAACTTGATATGAAAACAGGTGAAGTGAATAATTTTTGGTTAAGTGCACAGCAATATAATTTAGGTTGGAGTGAACTCTTTTTTATTAATAAAGCATTCTATTCGCAACCTTCTCTAAAACCGAAATTTGTTCAACTATTTATGAATGTAATCATGGAGATAGATAATAATGGTGTTTCTCCTTTTCTTTTATTAAAAAGTAAAAATTGGGTGTCGGAAGAAGATTTGAGTCAAAAAGGAGATCCTTATGAACGTTATAGTGGGTTGTTTAAAACAGATCGGATATATGGCATTGGGGATTTGTTGGAAGGTAAAGATTTTATATATTTTAAATATATGGAGGGGATGACTCCTTGGCATGTTTTTTATAATACTAAAACAAAAGATGTCGTTCATTCTAGTTTGGTTGTAAATGACTTGCTATATAAGAAAAGTGTATTGGATTATATAGATATAAACTTTTGTTTTTCTGATAATAAAGGTGGATATAGTTATATTCATCCATTTGCAATGGGAAAATTCATAGAAGGCGTACATTCGGATATTTTTAATCATAATGCATCTTATAATAAACTTTTAGATTTAAAAGAAGGGTCTAACCCTGTGTTATTATATTATGAATATAAGGATTGAAAATATCTATACTCTTGGCTTTTCTATTAGATAAATCGTGATGTCTAATACTAAAACGCTGATTTCTTATGAGAAGTAAAATTTTTATTTTTAGTTTATATATGGAATATGCTTATTTGATAATCCTATTTTATGAAAGCACTCATTAACCGTTACTCCCTCTGGGTGTTAGTTCTGATAATTGCCATGCTGATAGGTTGCCGTTTACAGACTAACGAACATCTCGCCATTCGTACCATCAGCAACCCCATTAATTTAAATTACCGTTTCTGTTTGGACGATGTCTCCCGCAGAGATGCTGCAAACCCTTGCATTGTGTTGTTCGATGATGATTACTATCTTTTCATGTCCGGTTCGGGCGGCTACTATCATTCGTCTGATTTAATGGATTGGCATTTGGTTGATGCAACCAATCTTCCTGCAGAAGGTATTACCCCTACAGTTGTGGAGATGGACGGTGCATTGTATTATGCCTCCTCTGATACTACGCTTACAATCTATAAAACCAATAACCCAAAGTCCGGAACCTGGGAAGTGGTGACATGCAATTTCCCTCCGGATATGCTGGAACCCATGCTTTTTTACGACGAAGGTCGGCTGTACCTGTATGCGGGTTCGAGCAATTCCGTCCCTTTAACCGGCGTGGAAATCGATCCGCATACATTTCAATTGCTGGGAAAACCCTCTACATTAATCGAAAGCAACTGGCACGCTAACGGATGGGAAACCCCCGGCGATTACCACGACTGGGCGGACGCTACTCCCTGGCTGGAAGGCATGTGGATGAACAAGCGTGGTGGGAAATACTATCTGCAATATGCCTCTCCCGGTATTCAGCTTAAGACCTCCAATACCGGCGTCTATGTTTCCGACACTCCGTTAGGCCCGTTTACGCTGTCGGCACACAATCCCTTGGTTTACAGGCCCGATGGCTTTACTACCGGTGCCGGCAACGGCAGTATCTTTCAGGATAAGCATGGCAATTACTGGTATGTAGGCACTGTTGCCGTCACGACGCGACATTTTTTCGAAAGGCGGTTGTCCCTGTATCCGGTGTTCTTTGATGCCGACAGTGTAATGTATGCTTGTACCGAATTGGGAGATTACCCGATGATTGTTCCCGACCATAAAGTAACTTCTCCTGAAGAACTGTTTCCCGGATGGATGCTGTTGTCCCACAATAAAAGTGTCCGTTCTTCTTCCGAACTCAGAAACTATCCGGCATGTTGTGCAGTGGATGAAACAATCCGTACTTGGTGGAGCGCCGCCACCGCCGACAAGGGCGAATATCTGTCCGTAGATCTGGGCGAGATGTGCGAAATCCACGCCGTACAGATCAACTTTGCCGACCATGACTCCCGATTGTTCGGTCGGAACGACAGTATCTTTTATCAATATTACTTGGAAGAATCTTCAGACGGTAGACAGTGGAATATCCTTATTGACAAGTCTGCCAACACCACGGATGCTCCCCATGACTATATCCAACTTGACACCCCTGTGAAGACCCGCTATGTCCGGCTTACCAATCTTTATTGTCCTTCCGGCAAGTTCTCTGTATCCGGTTTGCGCGTATTTGGACTGGCAGACAAACCGGCTCCGGTCCAAACAGCATTCCATCGCATTCGCCGAAATAAGGATGACCGCAGAAGCGTCCTTTTGAAATGGAAAGCAGCAGCAGGTGCCACCGGATACGGCATCCGTTTCGGAACCCATCCGGAGAAATTGTATAGCAGTTATATGGTATATAACGACACGGAGATTGAATTGAAGTGCCTGCAGGTTGGACAAACTTACTATTTCGCGGTTGATAGTTTCAACGAAGGAGGCATTACCCGCGGTGATGCAATGAAAGAAGATGAATAATCCTTAATACGTGTATAGGTATGAAAATATATATCTTATATCTCCTTTTAGGAGCCTTGTTAAGCGGGTGTGGGCGGAGTTATTCCTCACATGTTTTGGAAGATGTCATCCGGGAAAACCCTCAACTGCAAGAAGTGTTGAAACGATATGAGGCCGATACGCTGAAGCTGCGAGCCGCCGAATTCCTGATAATGAATCTTCCGTACTATTACTCGTTCGAGGGCGAGCAGGTGGAACATTACCGGAAGCAGTTTGAACTTTTCGGTACCGGTCTGTATACCCCCGGCGAAGTACAGGACTCCATCCGTAAACTGTATGGGCACATCAATCTGAGTAGTTCCACTTTCAAATCCGATATGGAACTTACCCCCGATTTCCTGATTGACAATATTGAGTGGGCGTTTAAAGTCCGTGAAGAACAGCCGTGGGGCAAGTATGTCCCTTTCGACGATTTCTGCGAATACGTCCTGCCTTACCGGATAGCGGATGAACCATTGAAACCCTGGCGTGAGAAAGTGTACAATGCGTTCAATCCCATCTTGGATTCCGTCAGGGCGCTTCCCGAGGCGCAAGACCCGTTGTTCGTTTCGCGGGTGTTGATAGATTCCATCTCCCGGATAAAGTTCCACTTTACAGGGCAGTTTGAGAAAGGCCCGCATGTGGGTCCCGATCTGGTTGACTGGCATTCGGGCAATTGCCGCGAGACGGCGGACATGCTGATCTATATATTCCGGGCATTGGGCATTCCCTGCGGTTGCGACTATATGCCCTTGCGCGGCGATGCCAACGTGGCCCATTTCTGGAATTTCATACTGGATAAGGATGGTGAATCCTACTATATGTATGAAAACGGTGTGATAGATCCTGTGCGCAAGTATTGGGGAATAAAGTCCAAAATTTACAGGCAGACATTCAGCCGGAACGAAGCTGTTGTGCAAGGCATGCGGAAAGAAATGGAAGCTGTTCCTCTCTCTCTCCGGTTTCCTAATTTTATAGATGTGACGCGGTTGTACAGTGGCAAGTATGCCCGTGTGCTTAACATACCCCGCGAGAAACTTTTCCATGAGGTTCCGGAGGAGGAAGTGGTCTACCTGTGCAGTCCCATGTGGATGGACTGGTTGCCCATGGCGTGGGCGCATCCCGCAGGGAATGACGTTTCTTTTGCCGACGTGGAAGGTGGTGTTATCTTCCGTTTGTGCATCTATGATAAAGATGGGCGGCTTGTTCCGGTATCCGATCCTTTTGTTTTTGACAGAGGTACGGGTGGTGTCCACTACTTTGAAGCCTCGGATGAGACGGAAGAGATAAAGCTTCTGAATAAGTACCACCAGTTTATCGAACCTTTTGCGCAACGCATGGTCGGCGGAGTTTTCGAGGGCAGCAATCGTGCGGATTTTCTTCAGAAAGATACGTTGTATGCAGTGCTGGAGCCTCCGGTGCGTTTGTACAGCATTATCAATCTAAACAATGCGAAATCTTACCGCTATGTGCGATATATAGGTCCTGAAAACGGTCATTGCAATATCTCGGAAGTTGCTTTCTATGAAACCCCGGCAGGCACTTCTGCCTTACGGGGCAGGGTGATCGGTACCTCTAACGGGACAAATGGAGATGGAGGGCATGACTACCTGAATGTCTATGATGGTGACCCCTATACTTCTTTCGATTATTATCAGCCTACAGGCGGCTGGTCGGGGCTTGATTTGGGGCGCCCTTATCCGATCCGGAAGATTATCTTTACTCCTCGCAACCGGGATAATTATGTTCGCAAGGGCGATGTGTATGAATTGTTTTATTCTTCGCAGGGCGAGTGGATTTCTATCGGCAAACAGCTGCCTCCCTCCGATTCTTTGCTTTATACGGTTCCTAAGGGGGCGTTGCTTTATCTGAAGAACCATACCCGTGGAAGTGATGAACGGATTTTTGAGTATGATGAGGGAAAGCAGAGGTATTGGTGAAGATATAAATTAGGAGATATAAGTATTGAAGTGATCAAATAAACAGTAAAAATTATCATGGAAGCAAATTTGATTAAAGTAAGAAAAGAACTTTTGGATAATTTTTTGTCCAAAAAACATCTGAATGAAACGGATTGGGAAGAATTGGAGGGCTCGGTAAATCTATTGCATAACAACTTTGCCTGTAAGCTTTGCCGAAATTTTTCGATGCTTTCGAAGGATGATGTTCATATTATACTCTTGATGCGCATTGGTATGAAGAATGTCAAAATTGCAAGGTTATTGCATATCTTGCCAAAGTCTTTCGGTATGAGACGTTACCGCTTAAAGATGAAAATGGGAGTAGAGTGTAAATCGCTACCAAAGTTCATTAGAGGGCTGTTTGAGTCAGAAAAATAGCCCAAAACGTCTACAAATTCCATGATGTGAAATTTGTAGACGCTTTGGATTTGGCTTTATTGCATAAAAGGGCTATCTATGCAGAAAAATAAATAGTTAGGATGTTATTGGTATATTTAATAATTTAATTAAAGAGTCCACTTTACAATACTTCGGTAAATAATTAA
>NZ_DBDF01000233.1:0-10167 GCF_002293435.1 Bacteroides sp. UBA939
TACCTTAGTGAAAGAAATCAGATAATCTGTCGGTGAAGCTAATAAAGATACTCCTATTAATCATTTGCATCATCTTTCTAATGCAGTTGCCTTGATAATATTACCCTCACCACATAACCCCCTTTTATTAAACCTATTAAAAAACTATCGCACAAGATGAAAACAATCGGAATTTGCTCCGACCATGCAGGATTTGAATTGAAACAGTTCGTTAAGGGCTGGCTGGAAGCCAAAGGTTGGGATTACAAAGACTTCGGTACATACACCACAGAAAGCTGCGACTACGCCGACTTCGCCCATCCCTTAGCCCTATCTGTTGAGTCCAGCGAGTGCTATCCCGGAATTGCCATCTGCGGAAGCGGCGAAGGCATCAGCATAACGTTAAACAAACACCAAGGCATTCGCGCCGCCCTTTGCTGGACAGCAGAGATTGCCCACTTGTCACGCCAGCACAATGACGCCAACGTGCTCGTCATGCCCGGACGCTTCATCAGCACTGAAGAAGCCGACATGATTATGACCGAGTTCTTTCAAACACAGTTTGAAGGCGGACGCCATCTTCGCAGAATTGAGAAAATACCGGTAAGATAATATCTGATTCTTATTACCTGTTCAAACACTCTTCAAGTTTATTTTGAAAACTATTTGAAGGGATGTTGTTCACTTTTTCATTTTATAACTATCAATCGTCTACTATTCAACAAATTGTAGTAAATTTGCAGTTGAAAGTAATATGAAGAGAATGAATAGCGATAAGCAGCTTTATATTATCAGTGGTTGTAATGGAGCCGGAAAGACGACTGCCTCATACACTGTATTGCCTCACGTTTTGCAATGCAAAGAGTTTGTCAATGCCGATGAAATAGCGCGCGGCCTCTCTCCTTTTAATCCGACCAATGTAGCTATCGAAGCCGGACGGCTGATGCTGCAACGCATTGACGAATTACTGAAGAATAACGAAAATTTCTCAATTGAAACTACACTTGCCACTCGTTCCTATACGCGTCTCGTCAAGCAAGCACAGAAACAGGGATATAAAGTCAGTCTGATTTATTTTTGGCTAAACTCTCCGGAACTGGCAATCAACCGCGTAGCACAACGTGTCAGTAATGGCGGACATGATATTCCTGAAGAAACAGTCCGACGCCGTTACCAAGCAGGTATTAATAATTTCTTCAATATATATATGCCTAATGTTGACTATTGGATGTTAGCGGATAATAGTCATACTCCACGTATTATTGTTGCAGAAGGCGGACGTGGGATATCAACTGAGGTGCATGATATTAAACTTTTTAACACTATACAAAGCTATGTCGAATAAAGAAAGAGAAGAACTAAGTCAAAAATTGCACTACGGATTGGCGCTTGCTGAACGAAGGATGCTTGAAGAGAAGGCTTTGCGTAATGAGGACGTAATACAGGGTACGCCCGACGGAAAAATCAAAGCCGTACCGGCTCGGAGGTTACTACGGAAAATGTATAAAGATAACCCGGAAAAGAATTAGAGTAAAAGAAGGCATTATCACATAAATGCTCCGACCTATTGGGATTTACCTATAGAACGGAGCATTTTTATTTCCATATCTTGCAATTCCGTCAAAAATTACACCCTTTTCATCAAAAACTCATCCCTGATAAACACATACTTCGCCTATCTTTGCCCTTGATATCTAACAAGTATTAAAACAAAATAATTAAGAAACCATGAAAAAGGTACTCGGAATTCTTTCCCTGCTTCTCCCGGTTACGTTGGCTACCGCCAACCCGATAGACTTCGACAAAGCATTCAATGAAAGCGCTAAAATCGAAAAACAAATCAAGAAAACCGCTTTCCCTGAGAAAATGTATCCCATCACCGACTTCGGCGCCAAGCCCGATACACCGGACGAACCCTGCCATGAAGCCATCAACCTGGCCATTGTGACGTGTAGCCTGAATGGCGGTGGCACAGTGGTAGTCCCCAAAGGTACATTCTACACAGGTCCCATCACACTGAAAAGCAACGTCAACTTCCACGTGGAAGAAGGCGCTACACTGAAATTCTCAACCGACCAAAGCCTCTACTTCCCCGGTGTTATCACCCGCTGGGAAGGAATAGACTGCTACAATGCCCACCCATTGATATACGCGTATGGCGAGACAAATATCGCCATCACCGGCAAAGGCGTCATTGACGGGCAAGGCTCCAACGAAACCTGGTGGCCCATGTGCGGCGCTCCCCGCTACGGCTGGAAAGAAGGCATGGTGGCACAGCGCAATGGCGGGCGCGAACGCCTGCTGATGTATGGCGAAACTTCTACTCCCATATATAAACGCATCATGACGCCTGAAGACGGTATGCGTCCGCAACTTATCAACCTGTATTCGTGCAACACTGTGCTGATAGAAGATGTAACACTGCTGAATTCTCCATTCTGGGTTATCCACCCGCTGTTCTGCGAAAGCCTCATTGTACGTGGAGTCAATGTCTTCAACCGCGGCCCTAACGGTGACGGCTGCGACCCTGAGTCGTGCAAGAACGTACTGATAGAGAATTGCACCTTCGATACCGGCGATGATTGCATTGCCATCAAGTCCGGACGCAATCAGGATGGACGCAAATGGAATATCCCCAGTGAAAACATCATTGTACGGGGTTGCTACATGAAGAACGGGCATGGCGGCGTAGTTATTGGCAGCGAAATTTCCGGCGGATACCGCAACCTGTATGTTGAGAACTGCAAGATGGACAGTCCTGACCTGGATCGTGTTATCCGCATCAAGACCAGCACCTGCCGCGGCGGACTGATTGAGAACGTATTTGTACGCAACATCACCGTAGGACAATGCCGCGAAGCCGTGCTGCGCATCAACCTGCAATACGAGAATCGCGAAAACTGTAGCCGTGGCTTCACTCCTACCGTCCGCAATGTTCATCTGAAGAACGTGACCTGCGAGAAGAGCAAGCTCGGCGTCCTCATTATCGGCCTCGACAATGACGACAACGTGTACAACATCAGCGTCGAAGACTCCCGCTTCAATAACGTTGCCGAAGGTGGAAACGATATAAAAGGAGCTAAAGACGTTACATTCAAAAATCTCTATATAAACAATAAACTTGTAAAGTAAGGGCCTGCTATCATTTACACGATATAAGCCCGAAGCGATGACATTCTGACAGAGAATCATCAGGCTTCGGGCTTTCTACTTCCTCCACCTCCCTATTTTTCACAGAATACTAAGAGCCTGTTTAAATTTTGCTCAAAATTTAAACAGGCTCTTATCCGTTGTTTCTAAATAAAAGCTATCTTTGTGGGCTAATAATCCGGCACACAATATGATATGGAGCAACTGAAAATAATCAAAGAGCTTATCAATCAGGGAAATATAACAGAAGCCATCCGGCTGCTTGACGAATATCCGATGACTGATTCCGCCAATCCGGACGAAGTGTATTATCTCCGGGGAAATGCCTACCGCAAACAAGGCAATTGGCAACAAGCCTTGAATAACTACCGGTACGCCATCGACCTCAACCCCGACAGCCCTGCACGGGAAGCCCATCGTATGGCAATGGATATCCTGAATTTCTTCAATAAAGATATGTACAATCAATAACATAAATAAAAGGAACATGAATTATGGCAAAAATTAAAGGAGCAATCGTAGTGGACACCGAACGGTGTAAAGGCTGCAACCTGTGCGTAGTAGCCTGTCCCCTGCATGTAATAGCCCTCACCAAAGAGGTGAACGTAAAGGGATATAACTATGCCCACCAAATACTGGAAGATACCTGTAACGGCTGCGCGTCGTGCGCCCAGGTTTGTCCGGACGGATGTATCTCCGTTTATAAACTGAAAGTTGAATAAATCTGTAATCAGTAAAAGAATATGGCAGAAGAAGTTGTATTAATGAAAGGAAACGAGGCTATCGCCTACGCCGCCATCCGATGCGGGGCAGACGGATACTTCGGTTATCCTATTACCCCGCAATCGGAAGTATTGGAAACTCTTGCCGAACTGAAACCGTGGGAAACTACCGGCATGGTAGTGCTTCAGGCAGAAAGTGAAGTGGCAGCAATTAATATGGTGTACGGCGGTGCAGCAAGTGGAAAGATGGTACTGACCTCATCTTCCAGTCCCGGGGTCAGCCTGAAACAGGAAGGCATATCCTATCTGGCAGGCGCCGAATTGCCTTGCCTGATTGTAAACGTAATGCGTGGCGGCCCGGGATTGGGAACTATCCAGCCCAGCCAGGCAGACTACTTCCAGACCGTGAAAGGCGGCGGACATGGCGACTATCGCCTCATTGCTCTTGCCCCGGCTTCGGTACAGGAAATGGCGGACTTCGTAGGGCTGGCTTTTGAACTTGCCTTCAAGTACCGCAACCCGGCTATCATCCTTGCCGACGGTGTTATCGGCCAGATGATGGAGAAAGTAGTTCTTCCCGCACAGAAACCCCGCCGCACGGATGCAGAAGTTATTGAGCAATGCCCGTGGGCTACTACCGGCAGAACCAATGGCCGCAAGCCCAATATCATTACTTCCCTGGAACTTAAACCGGAAGAAATGGAGAAGAACAACATCCGCTTCCAGGCCAAATACAAACTGATTGAGGAAAACGAAGTGCGCTTCGAGGAAATCAACTGCGAAGATGCCGATTATCTGATAGTAGCATTCGGCTCTATGGCGCGCATCGGCCAGAAAGCGATGGAACTGGCGCGCGAAGAAGGTATCAAGGTGGGCATGTTGCGCCCCATTACCCTCTGGCCGTTCCCCACAAAAGCCATTGCGGCATATTCCGACAAGGTAAAAGGCATGCTGGTTACCGAACTGAATGCGGGGCAGATGGTTGAAGACGTACGTCTGGCTGTAAACGGTAAGGTAAAAGTAGAACACTTCGGACGCCTCGGCGGTATCGTACCCGACCCGGATGAAATAGTAAGTGCATTAAAAGAAAAACTAATAGGAAAATGAATCCCGATAAGATAAGAAACGTATTGAATATACTCTTTATGATACTTGCCGTGGCTGCTATCATTGTGTATTTCGTTGCAAAGGATGACTTCAAACTGTTCATCTACGTTTGCGGCGCAGCAATATTCGTCAAGCTGATGGAGTTCTTTATACGATTCACCAACAGATAAAGGAGAAGTGACTATGACAAAAGAAGATATTATCAAACCCGAAAATCAGGTTTATAAAAAACCGACTCTGATGAACGATAATCCCATGCATTATTGTCCGGGATGCAGCCACGGTGTGGTACACAAGCTGGTTGCCGAGGTAATCGAGGAAATGGGCATGGAAGATAAAACAATAGGTATCTCCCCCGTAGGATGTGCCGTGTTCATCTACAACTATCTGGACATTGACTGGCAGGAAGCTGCACACGGACGTGCGCCCGCACTTGCCACCGCTATCAAGCGCCTCTGGCCCGACCGCCTGGTGTTTACTTACCAGGGCGACGGCGACCTGGCATGTATCGGTACTGCCGAAACCATCCACGCCCTGAACCGCGGCGAGAACATTACCATCATCTTCATCAACAACGCCATCTACGGTATGACGGGCGGACAGATGGCTCCCACCACGCTGGTTGGCATGAAGACCTCCACCAGTCCCTACGGACGTGACGTCCATCTGCACGGCTATCCGCTGAAGATGGCTGACATTGCCGCACAACTGGAAGGGACAGCTTACGTGACCCGCCAGAGCGTACAAAGCGTTGCTGCTATCCGCAAAGCCAAAAAAGCTATCCGCAAGGCTTTTGAGAACTCTATGGCAGGTAAAGGCTCCAACCTGGTAGAAATCGTTTCTACCTGTAACTCCGGTTGGAAGATGACTCCTGATAAATCAAACAAATGGATGGAAGAGCACATGTTCCCGTTCTATCCGCTGGGTGACTTGAAAGATAAATAATCCGCTTATTATATTTCAATCTTACCAAGTTATTTTTCAATCATTACTAAAACACTAAGAACAATGAAAGAAGAAATCATCATAGCCGGCTTCGGCGGACAAGGTGTATTGTCCATGGGAAAGATTCTGGCATATTCGGGACTGATGGAAGACAAGGAAGTGAGCTGGATGCCCGCCTATGGTCCGGAGCAACGCGGCGGTACTGCCAACGTAACGGTTATCGTGAGCGATAAGAAAATCTCCTCTCCCATCCTGAGCCAATACGATGCCGCCATCATACTGAACCAGCCTTCATTAGAGAAATTCGAAAGCAAGGTAAAGCCGGGTGGTATCCTGATTTACGACGGGTACGGCATCATCAACCCGCCTACGCGCAAGGATATCAAAGTGTATCGCATCGACGCAATGGATGCCGCCAACGGGATGAACAACGCCAAAGCATTCAACATGATTGTGCTGGGCGGACTGCTTAAGCTAAAACCGATGGTTACGCTGGACAGTGTACTCCGAGGTTTGAAAAAGACATTGCCCGAACGCCACCATCACTTGATACCGATGAATGAAGAGGCGATTAAGAAGGGGATGGAGCTGATTAAAGAAGTGTAAGCCTATAAGCCTTGCAAATAACAATTTAGCCCTTGCAATAATTTCATTTTGCAAGGGCTAATTTTATATATGCGCCCCAATTCTAACCTGCATTATTCATAAGTGTCTTGTCATAAGTAGGTGGAAATGGGTACGCGGACGACACGGAATAAGCGGACGAACGCGGAATATCTCTATTAGCTTCGCTGACAGAGATACTCTTGTTAATCCGCGTTCCGCTAAATTATTATTTAAGAAAAAAATCCGCGTTCGTCCGTTTAATCCGTGTCGTCCGCGTACCCATTCTTCGCTAAATTCTCATTTATAGTAAGCGAAGTACTTACACTATGAATAATACAGGCTAATTCCTACCATGAAGAACATTCAATTCACACTAACATTCTTCTTTTACATTTTTCTTATTATTTATATATCACACATACTATTTTGTTTTATCTTTGTCCCCTAATTATGAAACGCATTCTATTAACATACACATTTCTATTTGTATTGGGATTGCTGACAGTACAGGCACAGCGCACACTCAATGCATTAGATAATCGTGACCGCTACGGGAATCAGGTAGACCCATCCACACAACCAGATAGTCTGGATAACCACACCGATATACAAAGCCCTCCACCTAAACTCTATATGTGGAAAGTAAGCGAAAACCTGGGTAACCGGACTATCATTCCTGCCGATACCACAGCCCTGAACTTTCAGAATACCAATCTGGTAGACGGTATGACCGGACAATATAACTTCCTGGGTAACTTGGGTTCTCCCCGACTTTCACGTGTGTTCTTCGAACGTCAAGGAGACGATCCTACTATCTTTATGACTCCTTTCTCCAGCTTTTTCGTAAATCCCGATCAGGCATATTTCACCAACAGCAATATTCCCTATACTAATTTAACCTATTACAAGGCAGGTAACAAGATAAACGGTGAAGAACGCTTTAAATCTTATTTTTCCGTCAATGCAAACAAAGCGTTAGCTTTTGGTTTCAACATTGACTATCTATACGGAAGAGGGTTTTATGCCAAACAGTCTACTTCGTACTTCAATGCCGGCATATTCGGAAGCTATATTGGTGAACGTTATCAAGTACAAGCTGTCTATAATAACTTCCACATGAAGATGAACGAGAATGGCGGTATTGAAAACGATGGTTATATTACTCGTCCGGATACGATGGTTGGTGGCAGAAAAGAGTATGAACCAGCCAATATACCTGTAGTTTTTGAAAGAGCCGCAAACCATAATAAGAACTTCTACGTTTATCTGACTCAACGCTACCGGTTAGGATTCAAACGAAAAATATTAAAAGAAGAAGCTGCAAAAAACAATATACGGCAAACTTTTGCACCTACACCTACCCCCACAGCGACAAGAATAAGACCAAATATTGGAGACAGCCTGGCAACAGATAGTATTTTGTTGGCAGAAAAAAGGATTCAATCAGACAGTCTTAAATTAGACAGTCTTAAATCAGACAGTATCGGTAATAACGTAACTCTTGCCAATGACACCAATTATATTGAGGAGTTTGTACCGGTAACAAGTTTCATCCATACTTTTAAGATAGAGCGTTCACGCCACCGATTCCATGCAGGAGGCGAGCCGGACAAGTTTTATGAAAACTCACACTACAATGCCCAAGGAGCCAGCAGGGATTCTACCACGGCATTCAGCGTAAAGAATGTTTTCGGCATAGCTTTGCTGGAAGGCTTTAACAAATATGCCAAAGCCGGACTGACAGCTTATATTTCTCATAAGTACAGCCGGTATGATTTAATGAATAAAGACTCCATTACGACAGACCGCTTTACCGAGCAAGAAATATTTGTGGGTGGCGAACTCGCCAAACGGGAAGGTAAGACCTTACACTATTTGGTAAATGGTGAAATAGGTATCATGGATAAGGCATTAGGACAATTCCGCGTAGATGGAAATGCAGATTTGAACTTCCGGTTATGGAAAGATACCGTAAACCTCATCGCACGAGGTTTTGTAACCAATACCCTACCTTCTTTCTATATGCGGCATTATCATTCCAATCATTTCATTTGGGATAATGATAATATGGACAAAGAATTCCGTACCCGTATGGAAGGTGAACTGAACATAGAACGTTGGGGAACCAATATCCGCGCCGGTGTAGAAAATATAAAGAATTACACTTACTTTAACCGGAAATCCGTTCCCGAACAATATAGCGGCAACATACAAATACTTTCCGCCACGCTTAGACAAAACTTCCGTGCGGGTATATTCCACCTGGACAATGAAGTAACCTGGCAGAAATCGAGCAATGAAGCAGTTATTCCCTTGCCGCAACTCTCGCTTTACTCCAACTTATATATTCTGACTAAGTTGGCGAAAAAGGTGCTTACCGTACAATTGGGTGCCGACGTACGTTATTTCAGTAAATATTATGCTCCGGCTTATACACCCGCCATCCAACAGTTCCACTTGCAACCAAGTGATGATCAGGTAGAGATTGGTAATTATCCGATAGTCAATATCTACGCTAACCTGCATCTGAAACGTACGCGCATCTTTGTAATGATGTCCCACGTCAATCAAGGCATGGGTACACGTAATTACTTCCTTGTACCGCATTATCCTATCAATCCAAGTCTGCTCAAGATAGGTATTTCGTGGAATTTCTACGACTAAAAACCATAACGATGAAGATATCAAAAGCCAAAATCCTGAAATACGGAATAATGGGTATCATAGCTGCTCTTGTCGCTACTTTCTTTCTCAAAAAAGAGAAGCCACAAGGACACCCGCGCGATTATGCACAAATAGCTACCGAAAAAGTGATACGCGCCGCAACGGAATATAATTCCATTAGTTATTATGTAGATGGTGATACGCTATCAGGATTTCACTACGAACTGATAGAGGCTTTTGCACATGGGCATGGTTGGAAAGTTGACATTACTCCTGAAATGAGTTTTGAGAAAAGGTTGGAAGGACTGGCAAATGGAAAATTCGACGTTATCGCATATAGCATTCCGGTAAACAGCGAACTTAAAGACTCTTTACTGCTTACCGTTCCTATTATACTGAATAAGGAAGTATTGGTGCAACGAAAATCTACCTCGCCTACAGACTCCTTATATATCAAGAGCCAACTGGATCTGGCACGTAAAACATTGTATGTAGTAAAAGGCTCACCGGCTATCCTCCGTATCCGTAATTTAGGGAATGAAATCGGTGATACTATATATACGGAAGAAATAGAGAAATATGGTCCGGAACAGTTGATATCACTCGTAGCTCATGGAGATATTGACTATGCTGTATGTGATGAAAGCATTGCCCGTGCTGCAGCCGACAGTCTTCCGCAGATAGATATCAATACAAGCATTGGTTTTACCCAGTTTTATTCATGGGGAGTAAGTAAGCAATCACCCGTTTTATTGGATAGCCTCAACGCCTGGATCGATACTTTCCGGAAAAGCGATGAGTTTGAACTTATCTACCGGAAATATCTAAATGACAACAAATAATAGCCGTTTGTATTCATTATGATAGCATTATCCCGCTTTTCGTAACACGCCTTGATTTATAAATTCATCTTTTAGAGTACTTGATGAATAAACAAGGAATAATGATGCAGCATTTATGCGAATTATTGCATATTTACAAGCTATTTATGCAA
>NZ_DBDF01000233.1:10173-14957 GCF_002293435.1 Bacteroides sp. UBA939
ACTATCTATAAGTAGATCACTAACTATCTATAGGTAGATCACTAACTACCTATAGGTAGTTGACTTGTTACTTATAAGTAGTTGGCTTATCCTGCCCGGTTTTTCCCTTATCTCTGACTTTTTAGGAGATTTTTTGCTCCAGAATAAATGTACGTATTTCGATATCTCTCTGACAGTATGGCACTTACTAATTTTCGCTCGCGTATTTCTAACCAACCTTGCCTTCGGGCGGAAATAACGCATTCTCAGGCGATTAAAAATACAAATTGTCAATTTGACAACTCCTTTAATTCTTACGGTATGAATAGTACAGTTAGCCTATATTATTCATACCGTAGGAGTTAGCCTGTATTATTCACATTTTAGGATTTAGAGGAGTTAAAGTAGTTAGGAGTCTATAAGCAGGAGTAATATAGTTAGGACAAATACAATTTTGATGCGGTTGCCCGAAATTTACCACCCACACCAAGTTCGATTAACCAATTTGTATTATCTTTGCCACACTTTTGGTTTCACAATTCCAAAGACAACGGAAAAGTGATGAAAAGGGAATCTGGTTGGAAATCCTGAACTGACCCGCTGCTGTAAGCTCTACTAAAATGTCTGAAACCCTCAAGTTACACCCCATCATGCTTGCCGGAACCGGCAGCGATGCCGGCAAAAGCATCATTGCCACCGCACTGTGCCGCATCTTCCTGCAAGACGGCTATCGCCCTGCGCCGTTCAAAGCGCAGAACATGTCGCTCAACTCCTACGCAACACCCCAGGGGCTGGAGATAGGTCGCGCGCAAGCCGTCCAGGCAGAAGCCGCAGGCATCCCGTGCCACACGGACATGAATCCGCTGCTGCTGAAACCATCCGGCGAGAAGATTTGCCAGGTGATACTCAACGGCAAACCCACCGGCAACCAGCACGCCTACCAGTACTTCCGCAAAGAAGGGCGCGACGAGCTTCGCCAAGAGGTAAACGCCGCCTTCCACCGGCTGGAGCAGCGCTACAACCCCATCGTAATGGAAGGCGCCGGCAGCATCTCTGAGATAAACCTGCGCGACGTAGACCTGGTGAATATGCCGATGGCGATGCACGCCAATGCACGCGTCATACTGGTGGCGGATATAGACCGCGGCGGGGTATTTGCTTCCGTCTACGGGTCGGTTATGCTGCTCACGCCCGAAGAGAGAAAGTACGTCAGAGGCATTCTTATCAATAAATTCAGGGGAGACATCAGGCTATTCCAGCCGGGGGTAAAGACGCTCGAAGAGCTTTGCGGCATTCCCGTTGTCGGCGTGGTGCCCTACTACAAGGACATACATATTGAGGAGGAAGACTCGGTTACGTTGCAAAGTAAGAACATGCAGTCGGCACACGGCAAGATTAACATTGCAGTCGTATTGCTTCGCCATGTGTCTAACTTCACCGACTTCAACGTACTGGAGCGTGACCCGCGCGTCCACCTTTATTATACCAACAATACGGATGAAATAGAGAAAGCGGACATCATCCTCATACCCGGAAGCAAGAGTACCTTGTCCGACCTGTACGAACTGCGGCGCAACGGGGTGGCTCAAAGCATTGTGAAGGCTCACAAGGCGGGGGCAACGGTAGTGGGCATCTGCGGAGGCTACCAGATTATGGGGCAGGAAGTGTGCGACCCTACTCACATGGAAAGCAACATCGAGCGGTTGCCCGGGTTGGGTCTACTGCCCGTATCTACCCGGATAGAAGGCGGGAAGCTGACACGGCAGGTACAATTCACGTTTATGGACTCTAAAGAGACGTGCCGGGGATACGAGATACACATGGGGGCGACTTCTCCTGTGGAGGGGGCATCACCTTCGCCTCTCAATACATTGATAGCAGAAAGTTCATCCTCTCCGGACATGCCGGAAGCTGAATCCACAGACGGCTACTTCGCAACCCCCAAATGCTTTGGTTCCTACATCCACGGCATACTGGACAACAAAGTCGTCATCGACTACCTGCTCGCCCCTTACGCCGACAAGCTGACCGGTGAGCCTTTCGATTACCAGGCGTTCAAAGAAGAGCAGTACAACAAACTGTCCGACCATGTCCGCAAGCACGTGGACATGGAACTGATATATCAGATAATCACCCCCTCCGCACCGGAGGAAGAGAAAGGAGGCATGCTATGATTAACGGCCACGGCGACGACATATACCATCACAGCCGGGAGATTACAGGCAACTTCAGCTCCAACATTTACAACAGGCAAGACTTCACGGGTCTGCACCGGCATCTGTGCGCCTGCGTCCCTGCTGCCATACACTCATACCCCGAACCGGACGCCCATTCGCTGGTCGAGCTACTGGCGGAGAAGAACGGGATACAACCATCCGGCGTACTGGTGACGAACGGAGCCGTCGAGGCCATCTACCTGATTGCCCAGACATTCAGGGGCAAGAAGTCGTGCATCATCACCCCCACATTCAGCGAGTACGAGGACGCTTGCCGCATCAACGGGCACCGGTTGTCGTTTGCGCCTTCGCTGTACGAGATAGATAAAGACACTGAACTCGTATGGTTGTGCAACCCCAACAATCCCGACGGGTATGCTTACCACAAACAGCTTTTAGACAGCTTCATCGCCGGTCGTCCGGACATTAGCTTCGTCATAGACCAGTCATACGAAGCCTTCGCCGACAGTCAATATACGTTTACCGCCGCCGAAGGTCTGAACCACCGGAACGCCATCCTGCTGCACTCCATGACCAAGAGTTATGCCATCCCGGGGCTGCGCCTCGGATACATCACGGCTTGCGATGAACACATCCGGGCAATCGCCACCTACCGGATGCCCTGGTCGGTGAACCAACTGGCTATAGAAGCGGGTAAATACTTGCTTGGCACAGAGAGGAGCTTCGATTTGCCGGCTTACCTTGCCGAAACAAACCGCCTCGCCACAGCGCTGAATGCCATAGACGGGTTGGCGGCGCTACCCACCAACACGCACTTCTTTCTGTGCAAGCTGGAGAACCGCAGTGCATCCGAGCTGAAGGAGTTCCTTATCAGCAGCCACGGCATACTGATTCGCGATGCTGCCAACTTCAGGGGACTGGATGAGCGCTATTTCAGGATAGCCACTCAGTCGCCCGAAGAAAACGATGTATTAATAATAGCTATTCGGGAATGGATATAGACCATAAACCGGTCTCTTCTCCTTATAAGGTACAGGGGTATGTAGGTTATAACATACAGGGGTATGTAGGTAGTAAGATACAGGGGTATGTAGGTTATAACATACAGGGGTATGTATGTCCTAAGATACAGGGGTATGTAGGTTACGCTGGTGGGGGATATACTTAGCATACCCCCGGAGATACTATCAAAGTAGAAACTAATTATGAACATTAACTTATGAACATTAACTTATTGCTCCCACTACTGCTGGGCTGGCTTGCCGATAGGCTGTTCGGCGACCCGCGCTTCCTGCCTCATCCTGCCGTAGGTTTCGGCAAAGTAATCTCATCAGGAGAACGAGCACTGAACAAAGGGAACCGGAGGATGCTCAAGGGAGGTTTGTTCGCGATACTCCTCATCTCGCTATGCTTCCTGCTGATGTACTTCCTGCTGCAAGCATTGGCACCCTATTGTTATGCGTACATGATATTCTCTGCCATCGTTATATTCTTCTGCCTGGCAGGAAAGACCCTGATAGACGAAGTGAAGCAGGTGTTCGTAGCCGTTGATTCTTCGGTAAGCGAGGGCAGGACGCAAGTAGCCCGCATCGTAGGACGCGATACCTCGGCACTGTCGCCGCAGCAAATCCGCACCGCCGCTTTGGAAACTCTTGCCGAGAACCTGAGCGACGGGGTAATTGCTCCGCTCTTCTGGTACGTACTGCTGGGAGTTCCGGGTATGTTTGCCTATAAGATGGTGAATACGCTCGATTCGATGATTGGCTACAAGAACGAACGGTACAGGCAATTCGGCTGCTGGGCGGCGCACATTGATGATATTGCCAACTACATCCCTGCCCGTCTGACGGCTGCTCTGATGATTATCGTAAGCGGGAGGCTGTCTCTGCCGGCATTTGTGAAGCTGCCGTCTGCATTCGTGAAGCCGTCTGCATCTGTGAAGCCGTCGTCTGCACCTGTGAGCCTGTTTGCATTCGTCAAGCCGTCTGCACTCGTGAATCTGTCTGCATTCGTCAAGCCGTCTGCACCCGTGAATCTGTTTGCATTCATAAATCCGTCTGCACCCGTGAATCTGTTTGCATTCGTCAAGCAATACGGCAGTCAACACGCCAGCCCCAACTCCGGATATCCGGAAGCAGCCTTAGCGGGAATACTCAATTGCCGGTTCGGAGGGCCTAACGTGTACTTCGGACAAACCATCGCGAAGCCCTACATAGGCCACAACCCCAGGGAACTAACAACCGCCGATATGCAAACTGCCATAGCCATAAATCGCCGGGCGGAACTGTTGATGATAGCTCTTGCTATAATCTGTATTGCCGTGATAGGTATTTAACCTGAATAATTCATGCTTCAGGAGTTAAAGGAGTTATCAGCCAACAAGTTGTCTTAGTAGTTAAAGCCGATACTAATGTTATATGATTCACGGAGTATCGGCTTTAACTCCTTAACTACTAACGAAGTGATAACGCCTTTAACTACAGTATGAATAATGCAGGTTAGTGATTAGAGTTTAGTGATTAAAATGAAAATCTTCATAATAGGCATAAACGACAAACAGCCCCAGTATTTCAACCCCGAAATACAAGGCATCATGAATCAAAACCTTCAGTTGTGATTTGCTTTCAT
>NZ_DBDF01000102.1 GCF_002293435.1 Bacteroides sp. UBA939
TTGCAGACAACGCCAGATTGCTCTCTCTGTTCTTTTAGATAGGCTATGCAAGAAGCCTCATCAGGGAAACATTGCATAAAATTCAGTATGTTCATAATGTAGTGCTCGTTTGATTTTACACCATAAATATACTGAATATCAGCAATATACGAAAATATATATGTAAATAAATTCATTCGCGTAATGTTAATTATGCGTTAAGCTTTTAACGGACAGTATGCGGATAATCATTAATGTATTATAATCTCCTTGAATCAATCTGTGTTCATCAAAGATGTAATGTTTGTCTGCATCAATTGGATGAAAATTTTTCAGCCCAACAGCATGTGCTTGAAATGTAGATAAAACTAATTTGTTTCTAAAAGCATAAAACTCTTTAATATTCATAACATAATAAGATTAAAAAATGCAGAAAGATACTTCAGTAACGCACCTTAATGGAACAAAGGATTTATAATGATCTAATGAATACCTACTATACTTATATCCTTTATTGCTTGAATAGTTTCTTCGCTATCACATTCTTCTTTTAATCTTTCATTTAGCGAAATTATGAAAGTATCAGAAGTTAATCCTTTTTTTACTAAATGTAAATCTTGAATAAAACCTTCAATTAAAAACCAATCATTGCTATTCATAACTAATTTTTCTTCTTTAGTTCCAATTCTTGCCCAACCATCAGCATCACCGTTAAAGCGTTGATATATTCTAATTTTTTCTACTGTAATCATGGTGTGTTTTTTATCTGCTGTATCAGGTACACTTCAAACAAGAGTCCCTTTTTCGCTATATTGAGATAATTGCAAACAATGTTATAATTTCAAATTTCCCTTTTTCCATTCGTTTAGAGTTGTCTTTGCTGTAAAAGTACATATTCCTGTTCCTTTCGCAATTTGTTCTAATACTCGTATTCCTTCCCGTTCTTCTACTGCTAAAAGATAAGTAGCCGCCCATATACGAACACCAACAGAGTTGTGATTTAAGCTTTTTAGCAATTGATGCATTTCATTTTGTTCCTTTAGGAACGCTATGGCTTTAACTATAATAGCATAACATCTATTTGCTGTTTTATAATCACCTTGTTCTGTGGCTTCGGCATGTTTAGATGCCGCTTCCTCGAACTTTTCTAATGCTGTTTTTGTATCTTTCAATTTTATCATGGTTTCCTACCGTTTTTTTAATATTTGAATTCCTAAATCATATTGTACATGATAATCCAGAGTGCTTTACTATTTATAATATATTTGATAAATATATTAATCGATATACCATTTATTATTGTTCCAATTCTGAATAGCATACTTAGCCCCAGAACTAATAAGCGGAATATCTTCTTTAAATAATTTATTTAGTGCTTCTAAACATTTTTCTGGACTAAATTTCATGCAGTATGTTGCAGCAAGAGATACAACTTCTGGAGTGTCAGAGTAAATTAATTGCAGCAATTCCTCTAATTCCTCTTGTTTTTTGATTGCAGCATAAACTTTGTTTATCCCTTTTATCTCTGCATTTCCATGTTTATAATCACCTTCCAAGCTATATTTATAGTGCTTAATAGCTCTCTGGCGAAACTCTTCAACTAAATCTTTTACTCCTTTCATGATACTAATTTTGGGTTACTTGAATGTATAAAAAGTTCAAAAACATTACCATGTGGGGCTTCTGGGTTAATGTGCATTTGGTATAGCAAAATCTGGAATTTCGACATCTGCAAGATTTACAAGATTGATGTTGATAAACTTGTTCTTTTTCAACACATCAGCAACCTTACTTGTTATGATTGTTCCAAAATTCTTTTCAGGCAGAAAAAAATCACTGCCATCCCACTTGTCCAAACCAACATACAAGCCTTTGTAGTATCTACCCAAAGGCCCTTCTGGTACAAGCCGCTTTTTAATAATTTCCGATTTACTGTAATCAATTTTACCACATCTACCGGTAATTGACAAGCCATGGTAGCCTTGTATTTCTTCTCCTCGTTTTGTGAATACTTTTATTTCAAAAGTTTTCCAACCGGTCAAATGATTATCTTCAAAGGCTGCTTTCATCCTGTTAGAAATTAGATACAAATCTGCCCAACCTGTATCTAACAAGTCCTGCAACTTTTTTCCATACTCCTGTTTGAATACAACTGGAAAAGAAATACTATCATAATCTCCTTGAATTAATCTGTGTTCATCAAATATGTAATGTTTGTTAGGAACAATTGGATGAAATTCTTTCAGCCCAACAGCGCATGCTAGAAATGTTGATGAAACTAATTTACTTCCAAAATCATAAAAATCTTCAATATTCATAATATAATAAAATTAAAAAATGCAGGAAGATACTTCAGTAACGCACCTTAATTATGGTTTGTTAGGTTCAACAACTCCATCTTTTACCGATTCTCTTATTGATTAAGAATTAGCAAGGACTTATTGATATAATTAAAGTTATTTCTTGTCAGAAGTCCATTCACTACCCCAGTTCTCTAAAGTCCAACCATTGGTTAGCATTTCAATTAAAAATGCGCCATTCCAAGTTCCCCAAGAGGATAGTTCCTTTTGCTCTTTCGTAAGTGTTTTTACCAATTTTCTTTGCCGAGTTCTTATATTAATAATATACCAACCTAAGAATTCACCTCTTATAATAAGCTCCTCTCTCATATATTTAGGCATTCCGAATTTATCGGCAGGATAATAGCCAACCAATTCCACCATCTTTCCCCTATAGGATGCCGGAAGTGGAAAAAATATCATATACATTTCTTTGGAAGCCGCCAACTCATTAAAATCAGTCGGTCTTTCAACATATAACCCAGGCAAAACCCTTATTAATTCACCTAATGACTCATCTCTATAGATGTAGTGTAAATATGCCTTTCCTTCAGGCGTATTAATCTCAAAAATGTCTCCTAACTTAATTCTTTTCATACTACAAAGTTATCAATTTCTATTTAATTGTTAATATATCCTGCAAATCTAAGGTTTGTATTTGATTGATTTTAATAATTCAAGTCCTCTTTGCAGTTGCGCTGCATACACCGGATTTTTTGGCGATATACTATTAATTTTGTTGAGTAAAGTACCGCCATTCTTACCCAAGCCATGTATTTCTATCAACGCCTGCTCTATAGCTCTTGCATCCGCTTTGGAGATTCCTGGTATTAACTCTCGTATTACAATTCCTTTCGAAGCCCAATGTTCCGCTGATCTTCTTAAAAAATTATTGGTAATGCCCACATATTGTACAACGCCTCCCGCTGTTACAGACCTGTAGACCGTCATTTCTCCTTTAGCCGCTGTAGCTCCTTTAGTCGCCCAACCAACCAGTCCGCCGATCATTTTCCCCAGCATGGCACCTCCAAATTCCCAAGCCGCAAGTTCTACAATTGTCTCTCCTATCCGGCGTCCGATGTTGTTCAATTCTCTATCTCTCAATGAATTATACAATTCTGATTTAGAGTTCTCCGACAAGGGGCTGTCCTTACCCAGGAATTGGTTCTGCAATTTAGGACTCATGGCTATCAAATCAAAGGCACTAACGGGTTTATTAGCCCAGACACCGGCATTCTGATAGGCGTTGAAATACGAATTTTCATTCAACCGAATGGAAATGGTATTTCCAACTCGGGTATAACCTTCCACTTCTTCCTCACCCTCTTGCCAAAAATAATTCCCATACTTATCTACATACCAGTCCATCCCTGTGGGGTCGCTACGAAGAATGGGATTTGCACCACAGTATGCGTACGGACTCCAACTATAATAACTCTCGGAATGCGGGTCAGGCGTCGGGAAACTCCAATCATCTTTCCATCTTGCCTCGAAGTCATACCAGTTCAGCCCCTTCTGCGTATCCAGTTCCTTTCCTCCGAACTTGAAAGGCTGTGACGAAGTCTGCGTACCTTCTGCGAATGACATACCATAAGGGTAATAGTGGTTAGTCTGGACGATTGTTCCGCTCGCGTTGGCTACCACGCGGTTATTGCCCAAGTGATCTGTCAGGTAGAAGTGGTATGTTCCGCTTGTGCCGCCATTTGCAATTTCAATGTAACCGCTCTCAATGAGGATACGTTTCAGCGTTCCGTTCTCATAGATTAAGCTACCGCAGTAATCTGTGGTCTTTCCGCTGATGCTCGTGCTCAATTTTTCTCCGTCGGCGGCGTACGTATAAAGGTTGGAAGAAGTACTCGTGGAACCGGGGGAAGTAGGCATAACAATAGTGCCCGGCAGGTTCAGGATGTTATACGTAATACTACTGATACCTTTGTTTGCGTCTTTCGTCAGGTTGCCGTTCCGGTTGTAATAGTATTCACGGGCGGTACTGGAACCATTCTTGAAATCCATTGAAGCGGATAGGCTGACGCTCGCTCCCGAGTCTTCAACTTTTATGAGCTGGTTGCCCGCATAAGTCATTGTCAGGTTGTCGATAATGCCGTAGCTCGAGGTACCGGTATTGCCACGGCGCATCAGGCTGGTCATGTTACCGTGTTTGTCGTAGGCGTATGTGGTATTGAAATTACTGTTCGCCGTCCCGTTCTCCAGGTAACCTGCGGCGGTAAGCCGCGAGAGGTTGTCGTATGTGAACCGGTATCCCCTGGTCTTGCTCTCGTTGGAGAGCTTCCAGCTCATGGCGGAGATGTTACCGTTATAGCGGACGGTGTTGCTGCCGTAAGCATCATTGTAATACAGCGTCTGGGTGAACAGGGTGGAAGAGATTGACTTCATCCACGAGCGCACATTGTAAGTATAGGTGCTCTTCAACGCTGCTACCCCATTGTGTTGGGTGGTCTTCAGGCGTCCCAGTTCGTCGTAGGTATTTGCGGCGATGGTTATTTCACTGCCGGTGTTCAGCTTATGCTTTACCGTGGTGAGTCGTTCGGCGGCGTCATAAGTGTACGTATAGACTTCCGTCTGCGTGGACTTGCCCATGGCGGCATGCACATGCTTCCGTTTGAGGATTTGCCCGGTAAAGCTGTAAGCGTAGTACTCCTTTTCCGTGCCACCCGTAAGGTGATTGTTGGATTTGGACTGAACCAGTCTGCCTTTCGAATCATAGTACATCACGCAGTACAAGTCGTTTGCGGCAGAAAGTATCGTGCCGTCGGGTGAAAGGCGGACGGTCAGCATGCCGGTCAATCTTCCTTCATTCAGACTCTTGCGGGCGGAGGTATAATCCGCTCCATACCAGGTGTCGTAGCCGGATTCGGCAGTGTACTTAACTCTGTCGTCCGTGTTAGCGGGTATGTTATTCGTCCCTAAGAAATCATAGTCGTCGTAGTAGTTCACAGAGAGCACGGCGGGATTTGTCGGTGTGACGCCCGAAATGGTGTATCCTCTGTAAGTACCGGTGGTATTGTTACGGGTGGCTCTCACTGTGATGCCGTTCAGTGCAGGGGTGGTAGCCAAAGCATTGTAAGTGTTCGTGCAGGTGCCTGTCAGGCAGACGCGATTGAAGGCATCGGTGATAGTAAATGCCCATTCCTTCGGAGACTTCCGGCGCTGTTCGCCGTCCTGTGAGAAAATGAGTCGGTCGGAAGTATCATATATATAATATGTCCAGTCGCCGCCCGGAAGACGTTTAGCTTTACAGCGGTTGCGATGGTCGTACTTGTACAGGTAGGCATAGTTGCGCAGGACGACGGAGTTGGCGTTCGTCCAGGAAACGGTCGTACTGCCCTTCATGGCGTCCGATGCGAGCGGAGAAAGAACGGCTGTTTGATTGCCGTAATCGTCATATATGTAATAGGTGTCATGCAAGACTTTCGTATTGCCGCTGCGTACTATTTGCCGGGTAAGCACTACCTGTCCCAGCTTGTCCTTAAACTCAAACGAGGTGTTACCGTCTTCGTCGGCTGTGCGGGTGACATGCAGTGAGCCTGTAGGATAATATCCACGGCGAGTGATGGTTAACAACGTATCCGCCGACAGGGAAGTGTCAGGAACTGTATAAAGCACGCAGTTCAGCGTGTCATTACCCGAGATATTGGTGAAGTAATCGGCCTTTACCCGACGGGAGTTGGTATGCCAGGCTGTCCCGGGTCCGTACTGCTCCAATACACGTTCCAGGGAGGAGGCTTCATACACCTGGCGTGAGTAGGGGTTTTGGTCGGCATTCAATGTCCTTGCGGAGGATTTTACCGTTTCGGGGGATACATATCTCCCGTCGCCCGTAGACGTTCCCGGAAGCCAAGTGTTTGATTCGCGCCCATAGGCGTCATACTCTTGAAGCATCACAAGATCCTTACCCGAAGGGGTAATCTTGCGCTGGATGCTTTGCACGGGGCGACCGATACCGTCGAGGTATTGAACATTGTCCAGATACTGGGTACCGGCATCGTTTGTATATGTGCGGGTGATGATGTAGTTATGGTCGTCTCCCAAATCCATGCCGATGCCTTTCGTTCCTTCTATGCGGGTAGTGATACTGCCGTTCAGGGTGTAGCCCTCGCTTACTACATAGTACACGCCGGCAGCCAGGTTCGTCTGTTTCAGATAGGCTTGCCGGGTATTGCTGCACGCTTGCGTATCGGAGTGGTCGTTGTTGGATGCAATAAGAGTCCCGGAGGAATTAAGCAGGGAAATATACGTATCGGCAAGGGCGGAACCGCAATGAGAAAGAGTGATATCCATCGGAGAGGCCAAAGTAAATGTGTAGTACACATCCTTTGTCGACCTGCCGGGGTAGTCGTTCGTCATCGGATTGGTGTCGAGGGTGTTCGAATAACTGAACGCATTGGAGTGGGTACCAACATTGATGGCGTTGCTCATCCGGTTGCCCGCGGGGTTTTGGGCGTCGCGGGTGACGATGCTGATGTTAATGTAGTCACTGCTGTTGCTGGTGGGGAAGTCATTACCAATGTAGTAATCGCCGGGAGGAAGATTGACCGCTTTCAGACCGGCAAGCTGACCGCACGCCTTGTAGTTGTAGGGCGTACTCAAGGCAACGGGGTAACCGCTGGCATTCAATAAACTCATGTTTGATTCCGAAGGATCGGAGCCGCAGTGGTCGATTTCCACGTCTACTTCCTTTGTGACATAGAAATGGCAATAGAAATACCCGGCACTGAAGCTGGACATGGAATACATCTCCGAAAGGGAGTAATTGGTAGCGTCCGACATGGATACCAACGGGAAACCGTTAAAAGTCTGTCCATGCATTTTGAAAAGGCAGGACAGAAGTAAGTATGTGAGAATGAATAACTTCTTCATGCTTGGTATCATAGTTTATTCGTTTATTAATTTGTATTCATATTGCTCTACGGTTTTGCCGTTATGGTCTTTTATGGTTACCAAGCGTCCGGCGTTGTCGTACTCGTAAGTAGTCTTTTCGCCGGTCGGGGCAGTAACAGAAGTGATACCCACTAACGGTTGATAGGTGTAAGTGGTTACCTGTACACCCCTGTCTGCGAGCGGAAGAACAATAAGCGTATTGCGAACAGTATTTAGAAGAGATTCGGGAGCGTTGCTGTTTGCCAGATTGCTGATAGTGGAAGACCCCAACCAACCTTCTACTTCGGCATACGTAGCACCCTCTATCTTGGCTACGGGATAAAGTGAGTTGTACCCCCACAGATACACGATTTTAACGGAGTTATCCTGAATGGCTTCCAAAGGATTGCCCCGGCTGTCATATCGCAGATAACTGATACGCGCCTCTTCGGGTCCGGTATTCTTTCTGAAGTATTCTTTTTCCGGTAACAGGAGCTTGTTGCCAAAGTTTTTATATTGAACCACTTTCTTGTATAACTCCAGGTTTCCTTTCTTGCGGACATGCACCAGGGGAGTGGCGATGCGGTTCTCGGTTTTCAAAGAGCTTAATGCCGCCCGCTGGGTCGTATTCATCAGGGTGGTGATTTCGGTGTCGTACGGATAGTAAATGTAGTCCGAATAGATGTCTCCTTTGCTGTCGGTCACTGTTGTGGCATAAGGGAGATACATCCTGTTGTCATGAAACCTGCTATCTACATTCTTTTCCGTTGCAACGGAGTCCGTACCGTAATAGAGGGTTTTCTTTTCTCGGCTGACTTTCCATTTCTGAAGGTTAATCCAGTAATTGCCAACATAGAAAGCTTTGGGGCTGGCAAACTTGTGATATGGAGGCAAATCGTAACCATATTCATCCGAATAAAGCCTTTTGCTCATGGTATTAAATACGTTAGTACATCCAGGGCTGCTGAAAGTGTTATAATTATATTCAGTTTTCTCTACCGGGATATAGTTTATTCCTTCTTTCTTGAAAGTGATTTTTTTATTTAAAAGAGATCCCTTCTGTGCCAGATTGACATAGTTCTGTATATAGAACGGAGTACTGCTACCCCCTTCTCCATGTCCACCTGTATTAGGTTGGTGTAGTATGTATGAGGTGTTGGTATAATATGTAAAATAGCTGACAGCCTTGTTTTCTCCCTCATATTCGGTTACTACCGGATACCATACGTTGGGGTTGTAAGTGGGGTATGCCACGTTAGCGCCTGTATTTCCGATGATCTTCTGGCTGAAAGCTAATTCATATTCATAAGTTGCATAATAACCACCGAATACAGTACCAACATATACCAACATGTCTTTACGATAGCAGAATTGGTCATTGACAAACCAGCGAAGTTCCGGAGCGTCTACAATATTGCCTTTGCCGCTTTCATTCGTTCCATATTTATACGTACGGATAACTTCGGGAGATCCATGCCCGGGACTGCTGATTGTTCTTTTTACCCTTACTCCTCCGCCTTCGGTGAGACTGGATGTATAACTTCCGTTTAACAAGATGTCTAATATCAAATGCGGTTCAAATTGATGGGGTTCATACTCTATCCCCATATATCCCCCTGTGGGGTAAGTGACTTTCTTCAGCATAAAACTCTGCATGGCGGTAGCATCCGTACTGCGGTCTGCGCCTTCATAAACATAAAGACGCGTCTGTCCCGTTTCTCCTGCTACCTGCATCCTAAAACTCGGAATCAAAGTAGCATTACTTAGTTTTCCGTTATAATATCCCCATAGGTCTTGTGCATGGCGATTCATATATTCGCCACCGTAGTAGTCAAAATTAAAAGTTCCTTCACCACTGATATACAGACTTGTCAATGTAGTATAATTACTCAAGTTTCGGAAGTAG
>NZ_DBDF01000088.1 GCF_002293435.1 Bacteroides sp. UBA939
AATTATAGTATAAACTAATTATGAACACTTACTTATTGAAAAAATAATAAATATAAGAAGATATGAGAAAAGCCATTTTCCTTTTAAGCCTTATCCTGTTTGCAACGGGAGTATCGGCACAGCAAGATACATTGAAGTATCGCATCAGCCTGAAAGATAAAGCTGCCACGGAGTATTCGTTGAAACACCCGGAGAAATTCCTGTCCGACAAGGCCATTGAACGTCGTAAGCGACAGAATCTTCCCATTGATTCCACAGACCTTCCGGTTTGCTGCAAGTATATAGATGAGATACGCAAGCAAGGAGTACGGATTGTAGTGACCGGAAAGTGGGATAACTTCGTGACAGTATCCTGCAACGATACCACGCTGATTGACCGCATTGCCGCCCTGCCTTTTGTTCGTTCCACAGAGAAAGTCTGGATAGCTCCCGGAGCAGATAAACCGTCGGTAGCAACGAAACGTGATTCCGCCATCAACCAACCGAAAATATACCCGGACAGCATTTACGGACCTGCCGTCGCCCAAATTCGATTAAGCAACGGAGACAAGTTGCATGAAGCCGGCTATAAAGGCCGGGGTATGACGATTGCCGTTATAGATGCCGGTTTCCACAATGCGGATAAGATAACAGCCTTGCAGAACACCCGCGTACTTGGCGCAAAAGACTTCGTAAATCCACAGGCTGATATCTATGCCGAAAGCAGTCATGGCTTGTCCGTGTTTTCGTGTATTGGCATGAATCAGCCTAATGTAATGACCGGCACTGCCCCCGAAGCCTCTTTCTGGTTGCTTCGCAGCGAAGACGAGTATTCGGAACATCTGGTAGAACAGGATTACTGGGCTGCCGCCGTAGAATTTGCCGATAGCGTGGGTGTGGACGTAATCAATACCTCTTTGGGGTACTACGCATTCGACGACAAGTCGAAGAATTACGAATACCGTGACCTCGATGGGCGTCGTGCATTGATGTCCCGCCAGGCTTCCCGCATTGCGGACAAAGGAATGGTATTGGTATGTAGCGCCGGAAATGCAGGTTCGGGAACCTGGAAGAAGATAACTCCTCCGGGAGATGCCGATAATGTGCTGACGGTGGGTGCTATTGATAAAAAAGCTGTGCTGGCGCCTTTCTCTTCCATTGGCAACACGGCTGATGGGCGCGTTAAACCGGATATTGTGGCAGTTGGCCTGGGTTCGGATGTGATACGTACGGATGGTAATCAGGGAAGGGCTAACGGTACTTCTTTCTCATCACCCATCATGTGCGGCATGGTGGCTTGCCTGTGGCAGGCTTGCCCGAAGCTGACAGCGAAAGAAATAATCGAGTTGGTACGCTCTTCGGGCAACCGTGCCGCTTTCCCTGATAATATCTATGGATATGGAGTGCCTGATATGTGGAAGGCATATAATGACTATAAAAATCGCCGCTAACGAATGGAAGCCCTATCCCTGTTGGAGCTTAACTCCCTGGTGCGCCGCAGCCTCGAGCAATGCCTGCCCAATGAATATTGGGTACAGGCGGAGTTGAGCGATGTGCGTTCTAACACTACCGGTCATTGTTACCTGGAATTTATTCAGAAAGACCCCCGCAGCAACAGTCTGGTGGCTAAGGCTCGGGGAACAATCTGGTCGAATGTCTACCGCCTGCTGAAACCCTACTTTGAGGAGGCAACGGGACAGGCGTTTGTCTCCGGCATTAAGGTACTGGTTCAGGTTACCGTCAGTTTCCACGAACTTTACGGCTATAGCCTTACGGTGCAGGACATCGACCCCACTTATACGTTAGGCGATATGGTGCGCCGTCGCCGGGAAATACTGAAGCAACTGGAAGAGGAAGGTGTCCTGTCTCTGAATAAAGAACTGGAAATGCCTGACTTGCCGCAACGCATCGCAGTTGTTTCGTCTGCCACGGCTGCCGGTTATGGCGATTTCTGCCATCAGTTGAAAAACAACCCTCGTGGCTTCTTCTTTTATACCGAATTATTTCCTGCCCTGATGCAAGGCAACATAGAAGATTCCATATTGGCCGCCCTGGATAAAATACTGAGTCGCCGGGAAGAGTTTGATGCCGTGGTCATTATTCGCGGCGGTGGAGCCACTTCCGACCTTTCCGGCTTCGATACTTATCTGCTTGCTGCCGCCTGCGCGCAATTCCCGCTGCCGATTATCACCGGGATAGGGCATGAGCGAGACGATACGGTGCTCGATTCCGTAGCCCATACCCGTGTGAAAACACCGACTGCTGCTGCGGAATATCTCATAAGCTGCATGAGTCTTGCTGCTGACGAACTGGAAGTTCTTGCCAATCGTCTGCACGAGGGTGTTTTTTCGTTATTGGAAGAACAGCGCAAGAAACTTGCGATGCTTAAGAATCGCATTCCTTCTGCCGCTTTCAAGCGTGTATCTGAGGCAAAGCTGGCTCTGCTTACGGTGCGGAAGGATATATTTCAGTCGGTTACTGCTTCCCTGTCCCGTCAACGGCACCGTCTGGAGTTGCTGCAACAACGTTTGGTGGATGCGGCGCCTGAAAAACAGTTGGCCCGTGGTTACAGCATTACATTCAAGGATGGCAAAGTGGTGAAGGATGCTTCTCTGTTAAATGCGGGAGATGAATTGGTAACCTATTTAGAAAAAGGAAATGTACTTTCCGTATTGAAAGAGAAAAGACCTTGATAGCTTTTTGGTTACTTGTTACTCAAGTTTCGCATGGAAACTTGAGTCAATTAATAGCGATTCCTTCTATCTCTATCAATAACTCGTTCCTGCATACATCCGCACACATATAAGATATGGGGACGTTCAGCTTATAGCTATCCAATAGCTCGTATGCCTCTTTGTAATCAGATTTCTCTTTCAGGTACACGCGCAGTATCTTAAGTTGCGCATTGCCAATCAACTGAGCAATGTTCTCCATCGTGATGTGAAGCTGACGCTCAAGCCCTACACCCGCCATACTCTCTTCTCCGCGAATGGCAGCCGTGCCCGATACATATATCAATTCCCTATCGTCAAATGTCATGCTCTTTGCCCGCTCAAATTTGGGAGTTGCTTTTTCCTCATTGGCATTTTCCAGCACCTGCACGGAATAGGCGTGGGCGGCCACTTGCAACTTGTTGTCAATGGCAGTCATGAAACATCCTGGACGGGCGAATACTGCCGCATCCATATCCACCAGCACTCCTCCCAGATTCGTGCCGATGCCCGTTGCGGCAGGATATCCGGTACTCCATGTGGCGCGTTTGTAGAAGTTGCTGCGTACGTTGTTGAACATCTGATAATGTTGGTCGAAGCCGTCAAAGCCTGTAATCTGCTCGATATAATTCCACTGCCTGATGATACTCTCAACCGGAAATCCTTCCCGGTGCAGCACTTCGCTGGCTAACCGGAATATCTCTACGGATTGTTGCTGAGTATTGAAGGTGATGATATCGCTGTGAAAACCTCCGGCAAAGAGGAAACGCCCGTCCGTGTTTCTCAGTACAACGTACGGAAAGCCATTGTTAGGATGGTAAGCGACAGAATCCGTATCGTCCGCCCGGTAACTGTGTACCTCCAGCGTCAACCTGCCGTCCAGCGCCGGCTGGGACACATAACTGAATACTGGCAGTCGTTCTGCGAACAATCTCTCTATTTTGTCGAACAGCGTTGTACGCCGGGTTACGTATTGCACATTGTCTGCGGGTGTGCCGAAGAAAATCAGCCGGAAGATATGCTCGTTTTCAGGCAATTGAGCTAATAAAGTGTCTGCCATAGTTTCGAAATCCGCTTCTTCCGTGGTGTATATGCTATAGTGTATCTTTTCGCAATAGTTCATACTTTTCTATGTTGTCTCTTCTTTTTCTGTATTTGGAATGATGTTGTGAAACATGTTTCGAAGATAAGGCGATATTTAAAAAGGAAGAAGTAATCAACTGAAAAAAAGCTCAAACATGTTGTATAGCATAAAATGTAGGTGTTTGTTTCAACCTCTATTTTTCTACGGTTTATGCGGGGTGAAACCATACTTGCTCCTCTTCTCCTCCTCTTCTGCTCCTTTCCCGCTCCTCTAAAAGTACCATTTAAGAGGAGCAGAAGAGGAGCAATAGAGGAGCGGGACAGGTTCAGGTAGCAGGGAGAGGTGGTTAGGTAACATGCAGACAGCTTCTGAAACTTAAATCATATTCGCCGATTATTGAAACAGTTTTATTTTTTTTGCCTTACTTTGCAGGGTATTATAATACAAGGAGTATATGGCAGCAAAAAAAGAAACATATTCTCAAGCTATGGAACGCTTGGAGAAGATTGTCCGCCAGATGGACAATAACGAGTTGGAAATAGACGTTCTCGCTGAGAAAATAAAGGAGGCAAATGAAATCATTGCGTTTTGCAGTGACAAATTGACTAAAGCCGACAAGGAAATTGAAAAATTACTGTCGGAGAAGCAGGAATATGGGGAATAAAGGCTAATTTTGTTGCTCAATATACATTAATTTAAGTTTTGCACGTTTTATGTTGTTTATAATCAGAAGTATCTCTATTAGCTTC
>NZ_DBDF01000019.1 GCF_002293435.1 Bacteroides sp. UBA939
TAGAGATACTTCTGCTAATCATTAAGAAAAAAATCCGCGTTCATCCGTTTATTCCGCATCGTCCGCGTACCCATTCATAATTCAAAATTCATAATTCAAAATTATTTTCTTATAGTAAAGTCAGCCGTACTTTCCGTATCCTGTACACTGACAGGCTGCGCACCTGTAGGCTGTCTTACAGATTTCACTTTCAGTTTAACTTGCTTTTCAGCAGTATCCGTACTATAGAGTATCACACCGTTCACGTTCGTAGAACTGTGGTTGCCGTCGCCGCTGATGCGCAGGTCGTGCAGGTTGGTGAATACAAAGTCCTTACCTTCCTTAGCCGTTGCATCGGGCAGGATTGTACAGTCCACAACGATGTCGCTACCGGTGGTATTGGTCAGCAACGCTCCGTCAGAGGCGCGAAGCAGGGATACGGTGAAGAAACCGGATACTACGTTGTTGTTCACACGGTGGTCGCCCAGCGAGGCGATAGTCAAACGAGCAGGCTGGTCGACAACCACTCCACTGCAGCTCAACATTTCGCCATCAAACATCACGTTGGAACCGCTCAGGCAATGCGTCTTGTTGAAGTTTATAATCACTGTCTTGGGTAGTTCGTAGCGGGTATCGTCCAATGTCTTCACGTTGAACGTGGACTTGCGGGCGCCATTGGCGAATACGACTCTCGGGCTTAAACCCATATCGAAGTCAAGCGCATCAGTAGTGCCTTCGCCGTACATACCGTCGACAATGATATTGGCGCCGGTGGCGTTAACCAAGGAAGCGCCGTCTGTTTTGAATAAACCCAGTTCGTACACAATGTCCTTGGTTCCTTCTTCGCCACGTTCGGTGCGAACAAGTTTCACAACAGCCTGCTGGTCTTCGATAACGGCTTCGCCTATGGGCTTCACCAGATAGCTCTGCTGTACATCAGAGAGTACCAACTCAAAATTCTTCACGCCTTCAACCAGGTCGTTTGCCTTGATTGACACCTCAATATCCTGTTTCACCAGGTATTTGTTTGAAGAACCACGTGAGGGGGTGAATGAAAGCTTTCCTTCCACCGGGATGTAGTTATTGGTTGTAGTAGCCGAAACTTCGCGAGTGGCATAGCCCACGGTTACAGGAACGGGAGCGCCTTCCTTGGTGGTGGCATAACCGGTAAGGGTTACGGTAAACACAGCCGTAGCTGTTCCAATCACAGGTTTGGTAATCCTCACGTCGGATACATAAACACCGTGTCCCAGTTTTACCAAGCGGCTGCCTTTGCCGAGGAACATCAACTCGCCGGATGCAGTAGTGAATGCCTGACGGAAGATAGTAGGCTGATTGTCCGTTACATAACGGTCGAATTCTTTCCGGCCGGTATCGGAGTACATACATACCCGGCCTTCTTCTGATGACAGCAACAGCACTTCGCCGTTATTGTCTACACGTACGATATTGAAGTTACCGTCTATCGTGCGGTCGAACTCAGCCTTTCCGCTGGATTGGATACGAACGAATGTGCCGCGACGAGCATTCATGTCATAAGTGGTTACTACTGATTCGCCTGTAACCAGATTCATACCTATTCCTTTCACCTGACCGGTGGAAGAACCTGAATAGAGTGCTGTTCCGTCGTTACGCAACAGGGCGTAGTATCCTCTGTCGCCACTACCGCCTACCAGAATGTTTCCATTGCGGGCAACACGCAGGTGGTTCAGTATGGCTACTCCCTGGCTGGCAGGAATCAAAGTCTTACCAAACACGATATCTCCCTCAGGACGTATCTTATAAATAACGCCGCCTTCTACCGGAGAATTACCGGTGATGATAACAGAACCTTCGTTGATATTGGCATGAAGACCGGTTACTACATATTTCTTTGCAGGAATAGTGGTGGTGTAATAAGGTTTTCCCTTATTGTCCAGACGGACGATGATACTCTGTTCCTTTTCTCCTTCACCCGTAAATGCCGCGCAGATATACTCCGTGGAATTGCCCATTACAACAAACTGGTTGCAATAGCCGCTGCCGGCATTCTTATAACTATAGAGTACTTTACCCGCCTTGTCCGTCTTCAGCAATATGCCCTGGCGCTCACCGGTAGTTTTGGGTTCCATACCGGAGAGTACCAAAGAGCCATCACGCAACAAGTGACCTTTCATAAATTCGCTTCCCTGTTCACCGGCATAGATATTCTGCACAAGCAGTCCTTTACGGTTTACGACAACAGCACGTCCGCTCAACAAAGCCTGGTCCTTCTTGTTCTTAATCTGCTGCGGCGTTGATTGTCCTACAATCAGTACACAACCGTTATCGACTTCGGTCAACTCATTTATATTTGTAAATCCTGTTAAAGGCAAGGAAAAAACTACTTCGCCCAACCGGTCTACCCAAGTCAGACTGTACGCTTTTCCTTCTTTGCCCAACACAACAGCTTCATCACCGGGCAACGGACAAACTTGCTGTATCTGGTTTCCATCACCATACTGCTTATCAAAAACCACCGGCATGTATTGTGCCTTCGCCAACGGACAGATTGCGGCAACCAAAAGGAGCAACATCCACATCCTATGAGTTCTTCTCTTCTTCATATCTTGTTTTCTTTTAAATTTTCTACCTCTTATTATATATTTCCACACGTCTGGCACGGCGGTTCACGCGTATCCAGTCAATACTGCTTTCTCCCCAGACGTAGCTGCTCACTTCTTCCTTCACTTCTTCAGGGGAGAGTTTGGTTCTGCCGCGGGCTTCGATTATGAAGTCCACATTCACATTACGGTTGCGGAGATATTCGGCGACACGTTCGGCACGCCTGCCCGACAGCTCGTAGTTGTAGCTTTCGCTACCCATTTCGTCGGCGTAACCGTCGAACTTCAGTTCGGAGAGGTCGTAACCGCCCATTTCTTCGGCAAACGAATCCAGGCTACGGATAGATTCCGCGGTCAACTTATCCGAATCAAAATCAAAATACAGAGTTAACAGCAGACCTTCCGGAACAAATTTCTTCAGGGAAACGGTTTCCTTGCGGACGTTTTCCGTGGCGCCATTCAATAATAATGAGCCGCCCAGAACTGCCATATCTTCGCTCATGCCGTAGAAGGGTTTCTCCCGTTGGGCACCTAAATCCTCCATGGTGCGCAGATAGTAAATATCGTCTTGCGACTCCATGGCGCGGTCGGAAACGAAATAGGCGCTTTGCAAGTCGACCGGGCACATATAATAGTCATTGAAAACCGAATTCACCGGGTAAGGGTAATGGCTGACGCCGCCCGGCATAATACCGTCTATATCGAAGGCGCAACTGAACAGGTCGTAGCCGCCGAAGCCCGCCAGACCGTTGGAGGAGAATATCAACCGTCCCTTAAAGAATACGGGGAAAATTTCATCGCCCTCGGTATTAATCTCGGCGCCTAAGTTCACGAGCGCTCCCCACGATTGGGTTTCGTCGTTCCAGTGAACAACGTACAAGTCAAATCCGCCATTGCCTCCTGCCATATCCGAAGCAAACAACAGAGACTTGCCGTCGTTGAACAAATACGGATGGGCGTACGAAGCCACAGATTCCTGCGGCAACACCGGAGCATATTTAGAGAACCGGTTTTTCTTTTTTTGCAGTACGGAATAGTATAATTTGGTACGGAACGGGCGGAACTTCTTATCCGCCATGGCAACCGACGTGCGCGCCATATCGTATTCGATAACCGTAGTTACCATCATGTCCATATCGGGAGAGAAGGCCACCGGACCATTCTGCAAGTCAGCCGGAATCCGGTTGAAATAGTCATAACGTCTGGGCGGCTTCTGGGATTTATTTCCTGCATCATAGTTCGCATCCAGTTCATAGTAGAGGGTGCGATGAAAAAATGTCTTTCTCGGGTCGTTGAACTGGCTGTAGCTCATGGCATAGAACGGCTGGTCGCCGAAAATGCCGACCCAGTATTCGGAATTCTCCGAGTTCATCGCCAACCGCTTAGCCGAGTAGCCGGGTTCTTCCTGAATGGAATGGCTCATGGAAAGAGCCTCCAGCGTATTCTGGTAACGCTGCGACCGGGTATAAATATTTTTGTAGGCATTGTTCAGGCAAATAGCCTCTGCCTCACGGATCTTGCCCTGGAAACGCAGGGCGTCCACGTATTCGCAGACATCGTCCATCTCAAGTATGTCAGAACGCAACTCTATGGCCTGACCATAATGTTCGGACGCGCGTTTGTAGTCTCTCACCATAAAGTACAAACGTGCAATTTTTAAATGAAGCGCAGCTTTGGATTCGTCGTCCATTACGCGCTTGACAGCCATCTCGTATTGAGACATGGCCTTATCAAATCTCTGACTGACAAAATTGCGATCAGCCCTCCGTTCCATACGGCCTACTTTGCGTTCCTGCGCAAAGGAAGAAACACCTCCAAGCAAAAAGAGGAACACAATAGCAGACAACAGAACTTGAATCTTCTTATTTTTCATTTTCAGCAACTCTTTATCAGTACACATTAACGGTATATATTATAGGTAACACTTATGCCCACCTTGGTAGGGCCAATCCATGACTTTGTTTTTTTTCGCTCCAAAGGGAAGTCGGCGTACTCTCCACCCAGGTAGAACTTATCGTACTGCAGATGCGCGTAGCCAAGACCCAGATTGAAGTCCAATCCCCAACGGGAATTGAAAGCATACTTGTATCCGCCGGAAATACCGCCCGATACGCCCCAGCCCATACGGCGGTAGCTTTGCAACGGGTCGTCATTCGTCAGGAAACCGATATTGAAGTTACCATACATGGCGTAGGGACCTACATAAAATCCGTCCCAGGAGTCGTTCGTGTAAAAATTATGCGGGTCTATATAATAACGCAGTTCTACCGTACCCTGGAGGGCGCGAAAAACCTCTTCGCCTTTCTTAAACATATACGGCATCCATATCACTTCAGCGTTCACCGTGATTTGCCGGGTTAGCGTGTATTCAAAGCCAACGTTGGGCGAGCCGGTAAGCCAAAACGGAACATTAACCTTTACGCTTTGCGCCTGCACGCCGCTGATAGAACAGAGCAGGAGAACAAGACACAATATATGTCGCACAATCAATTTCATAATTCTTTCTTTATTTTATGTATATTATCATCCCAGGTCGACACCTCCACCGGTTTGGATATCTTCGTCCCAGCCTACAATACCAATGTCGGTAACCGTATAAGAATCAATCAGAATAATGATACGTTCACCCGACATCAATCGCAAGGGCTGCCCCGTATCCTTATCTCTCACGTCAACCGACAGATGGATTACGGTACGACCGTCATTAGTGAGGAACGTAAAACTTAGCTCCATGGGTACATTCTCTATGGAGGGCATGTAGCGATGGTCTACTTCCAATATCCCGGGATTTTCTTGCGCAGGCAGTTCGTCGATGTGGATCATCCGGTCGTCCGGAGTTAAACGGGTAGTAGTGGTTGAACGGGAAGCGACAGATTCATGTTCCTTCAGAAGCTGCATAACCGACACTCCTTCCGCACGCAACTGCACATTTTGTATCCGGGACACATCGGCAGGAAGGTTCTTAAAACGTACCGTAATGCGACCGGTATAACGATCCAACTGCGCGGTATCAGTCACCAAAATACCCGGATGCTTTATTACAGACGCAAACTTCTGATAGTGTATATCCGAAGGATGTACATAATGGTTGTCGCCGAGAGGATGACCCTTCAATATAAAAGCCGAAGCCTCTGTGTGATGTTCGTCTACAAACCGGATGCTGTCCGTATTGGTATAGCAATACACACTATATTCGCCGGGGGGCAACTTGAAACTGAACAGACCTGCTGCCATACGCGGATCTTTATTCCAATCCGGATAGATGGCATAGCGTGTCGCAACCAATGCTCCGGTAGTATTGTAGACCAGTACCCGGCAGTCGCTGACAGTATTATTCAGGACTTCCGGCACAAAGACCTGGTATGTGGTCTCGTCTTCAAAATAATCATAGGTGCACGAAGTAAACCAAAGTAGAGCTACTACCTGGGTAAACAACACTATGAGAAGTCCGTTTTTGCTCATTTTCTATAATTTATGCATTAGTACAAGTGAAAATATAGCGGGAGCAGATTTCCGCTTTCATTAAGTATTTGCGCTCAAATCTCAAATTAATATTGGTATCAACAAAATTCTGCTCCCCGCTATATATTCAAAGGTATGAAGGATGATTGGATTTACATTTCAACTGTAGAAGTCGCAATGTTGCTATCCCAAGGTGTAGGTTCGTTAACAACGATAGTCAAGTCACCAAATTCCGTAGTGGGAAGATCCAGGTAACCACCTGTATTTAAGGAAATGTTCACTTCGCGAATCTGATTGGGCAAGAACTTTTCATTGATTACACCGATCCAATATACAGGTTTACCACCTGTCGTAACTTCAGTTCCGTCCGCCAAGATATGACCTGCCTCTGCAAATCCGGAAATAGCGATAAGATATTTACGATTACCAATGGCAATATCCTTGTCGGCGGGTTGGACGGGGAGGGCGGCTATCGCAGCTTCCGCAGCACGGTCGGAGTTCGGGAATACGATGATATCTCTCCAGAGCTTGAATTCAGTATCTACAATTGTCAAATTAGTAGCACCGTATCCGTCACCAGTACCCGGGTTTGCTGTTTTGAATGTAGCCATACCATTAGCACTAGTACCTGCTTCAGTGATAACCTGAACAGCTGTAAGAGTAGTAGCATTAGCTACACTATTTACTCCACCATCGGTACCGGCTCCGATATTCATTTTCTCCGGCAAATGACGAATCAAAATAGCAGAAGCAGTTGCTGCAGCATTGCCGGCAAAGTGAACATCATCATTTATGGCATGATTGTCTACACCATTCGCATCTATACGCACACGCATCAAAGATACTTCACGCTTCAAAGTGACAGTAGCATTATTCATGACATTTCCATCCACTACTACATCCACATCATACACAGGGTTATTCGACGCATCAAGCCCGGTAGCAGTACCCAAGAAGATTTCTGCGGGTTCTTGATAAGGTTTCATACCGTTAGCAGCGACAGTATATGATGATCCTGCCATAAAAGTAGGCCACTGATCAACATCAGCCGTAGCAGGATCCGTATCATGATCATAAAGTGCTTTCTTGTGCGTCATAAACAACGCCGATATATTCTTGGCAAGGACGTTGTTTTTATCCCATACTGCATTATCAGTAGCACCAAAAGGAGTGATATTAGCCAAATTTTTAGTGTTAGTACTGGCTACAGCAACTAACTTATAAGTACCTGCCGGTACACTGGTGTACACGTATCTCCTCTTGGTTGTTTCAAATGCAGTTCCAGCTCCGGGATTCGTTTCTACAGCAGAGAATTTCACAACCTTGGTTGTTTTATCATAAAGGAAGAACTGTATCTTCTCAATGATATCCCACGACGTTACAGGGACAGCATTGGATGCCGCTCTCGTCTGAGCACCAGCGAAGTCTAACTCAATAGCAAACTCCACGTTCTCCACTTCATTATTCGGAGCTTCTTTCTCCGTACACGCACCAAATGTCATTGCTGCAAACAATGACCACATTAAAATCACTTTCTTTTTCATAACTTTTAAAACTTAATTAATAATATTGGTTTCTAATCAAAATATATGCTTTAACTTCTTCATCAGAAGTACTTGGTTTTTTCCGTTACTTATTAGGTAACGGGAATAAACACAATAACATACACCAGGAGCAGATTTACATCCAATATAGCATATAATTAAATTTTACGTGTTTCTCAAACAATAGAAATACCCTTCTGCCTTTAGACGTAAATAAAGGTGGACTGCACTATTATTATGCATAAATGAGAAGAAAAACAGCCTATAACACTTAAAACAATGCCTTATTTACATCAAAATCACCGTTAAATATAAGATTTTTTGCATTTTTGTTTGTAATTCCAAAAAATTGCTATAATTTTGCGGGGGTAAAAAACCTCCCGTTACCTAATAAGTAACGTGGTTTTATTTTGTTGTGAATCAAGTAGTTACATATATTCCCCGCACATTTCCTATCCTTTTCTCGACATTATAAATGCAATAATGGCTTGGTTCATCCGGTTTATTTCAGCCTCCTTAAAAGGCTGGAAATAAGTTTCTGTCACCTTCACGGAAGAATGCCCCATCGCATCACATATCAGATTCGAATTATAATTTTGCCGCAATGCCGTAGTTGCCCATGTGTGACGGGCTGTGTAAGTAGTCAGCCGTTCCCTAATGTTCAAGAAACGAGCCAACCGTATCAAATGGTAATTCTCAAGGCGTAGCATACGGGCATATTGCCGGTACTCGTCCCCCTTCGGATTCGTTATAATAGGGAGAAGGTAAGGTGAGTCGGAGGATTCATCCCTGTACTTTTCAATAATCGCCATTGCTTCGGGGGATGCTGCAACAGTTATTTTACGCCCGGTCTTATGCCTATGGTACGTAATAACATCCCCTTCCAAATCGCGCTTGCGCAAAAAGGCCAGGTCTACAAAAGACATCCCGCGAAGCAAAAACAGCAGGACAAAGATATCGCGGCTAAAAGAAAGCCTCTGAGGCAATTCCTTTTCGCTTTTCATCAGCCGGGATATCACTTCCGGCGAAACAGCTCTCTTCACCCGGTTGTCGACCCCCGTATGTACATTACTGAAAAGGCGCGGAGTATATGTGGCAACCCCAGCCTCCACCGCCTGATTGTAGATAGACCTCAACATGCGCATATAAGTAGAAACCGTATTCCACTTCACCTGTTCAGTCAATAGTTTCTGTTCAAACCGACTCAGCCACTCCGGAGTCAACTGTTTAAAACTCATCTCGGTTCCATTCATGAATTTTCGAATCCTGTTCAATGTACTTCTGTACACATGAGCTGTTCCGTCGCGCTGCTCTTTTTCTAATTCGGCAATTAGTTCTTCGATGAACCCTGTCAAAAATACCTCTTTCATTTCAATACTAATTAAATTACATATTTATTAATCAATACATTTATTAGCCCATTATATATGCCTACATATATATGAACATAATTGCAAATGTATAGCCATAACAAATCATTTGCAAGATTATCCATTCAATTTAGATAATTTCGCTTTAATTAAGAAGTTCTATTTATCATTAAATAGATTAACTAACGCCTTTTTTCCCCTAAATACAAATCCTGGTTATCAGTATGCTGCCGGTATCTATCCAAGAGATCGCTTCTCTTTTTCAATGAGCATACTATCTTGTAGTTTCGCATCTTCCATTAGGTGGGGCTTTCGACTCTATTTCAAGAATTGTCGCCGCATCTTCAATGCATTCTTTCTTTAGTCGTGCAGAACAATCATCGTGCTTTTTTTTTCATTAACATAATAAATCTGTTTAATGTGAATAAAAAGGTGAATATCCTGCGACACCCTATATTGTTTTGCGTATAAATATAAGCTAATAAAAGCAAAGCGAGGTAACAATAAGAGAAAATAATATCAGAAATTGCTATTTTATTTTAAAAACAAAAGAAAAAAGCTATCTGAGACAGTGCTCTATTCATAATTTTCCCAAAAAGGCTTCGCATATATGCAATAAGTAATGATTTAAAATTAGTCTTATAAAGGATAATTTAGCGTGGCGGAGCTTCACTATTTGGAATTATAACCTTCATTATTCACAGTAGGAGTTAAAGGGGTTATCACTTTGTTAGGAGTTAAGGAGTTAAAATCTCATGTTTACACCGCATATAGATGGAGTTTACACCGCATATAGATGGTATTTACACCATCTATATGCGGTTCTTGGACGGGAT
>NZ_DBDF01000010.1:0-4504 GCF_002293435.1 Bacteroides sp. UBA939
GTACCCGTCTCCACAGCATTGTTGTCCGTGAAGGTAAACTTACCTGTCAAGGGAGTAGCCAAAGTGTCGGGGTTACTTAAGGAAGTTTCGTACCCTCCGGACACTGTGCGCAGAAGAGTTCCGCTCCAGGACAGCTTGCTGGGTACGCCGTGAAGTTGAAGCGTGTGAACCGCCGGCGAAGTCGTTTTTATGTCCACCGCCCTGTCAACAACTATCCGGATTTGTGACAAGTTTCGCGTAATAGCGGTTGACGCAACGGTATTCGTATTTCCACCAATGGTTGGCAGGCGCAACATGCGGTGCCAAATCTCGTGAGCGCGGTTTCGAGAGCCGTCAGCCTGAATAGTGCCCGGATCGTACGTGTACATCAGGGCCTTGCTCGATGTTTTACCGGCAACAGGGGAAGTGAATGTGGCACCGGCGGCGGATACCATCACCAAATCCCAGTCGCCTGCCTGTGCCTGATTGGTATGCAGAGTCATGTTCGTCCGGGTTACCCCAAGAAGCTGATGGCTGAAATCAGAATTCCAACTGCCTCCAGTACCGGAAACGGGGTTGCTGCCCTGCGAGAAGCAATACAAGAGCATATTGTCGAGTATAGCATCGCTTTCTGCAGAGCGGGTCATGTCGCCACTCATGGAGATTTGAAAAGTATTACTGTCGTCTATTATAGGGACAGGTTCTTCTTCATTACACCCGTAGGACAAAGTCAAGAACAATAACAAGATGCATATAGCACAAACATTCCTTTTCATATTTTTGAATTTTGAATTATGAATGTTGAATTATGAATTATGAATTATGAATTGGGATGCGCAATCATACTGCATACACATAGCCATTCATCATTCAAAATTCAAAATTCATAATTCATAATTCATAATTTATAATTGCGAAAGTTTACTTTCGGATAGTGAAATCAGCCGTACTTTCCGTATCCTGNNNTTCAGTTTAACTTGCTTTTCAGCGGTATCCGTACTATAGAGTATCACACCGTTCACGTTGGTAGAACTGTGGTTGCCGTCGCCGCTGATGCGCAGGTCGTGCAGGTTGGTGAATGCAAAGTCTTTACCTTCCTTGGCGGTAGCATCGGGCAGGGTTGTGCAGTCCACAATGATGTCGTTTCCGGTGGTGTTGGTCAGCAACACTCCGTCAGAGGCGCGAAGCAGGGATACGGTGAAGAAGCCGGATACTACGTTGTTGTTGACACGGTGGTCGCCCAGCGAAGCAATAGCCAAACGGGCAGGCTGGTCGACAACTACGCCGCTACAGCTCAACATTTCGCCATCGAACATCACGTTGGAACCGCTCAGGCAATGCGTCTTGTTGAAGTTTATAATCACTGTCTTGGGTAGCTCGTAGCGGGTATCGTCCAATGTCTTCACGTTGAACGTGGACTTGCGGGAGCCGTTAGCAAACACAACTCGCGGAGTTAGACCCATATCGAAATCAAGCGCATCGGTGGTGCCTTCGCCGTACATACCGTCGACGATGATATTGGCGCCGGTGGCGTTCACTAAGGAAGTGCCGTCTGTTTTAAACAAGCCCAATTCATACAAAATGTCTTTGGTTCCTTCTTCGCCGCGTTCGGTGCGCACCAGTTTCACGACAGCCTGCTGGTCTTCGATAACGGCTTCGCCTACGGGTTTCACCAGGTAGCTCTGCTGTACGTCGGAAAGTACAAGTTCAAAGTTCTTCACGCCTTCAACCAGGTCGTTTGCCTTGATTGACACCTCAATATCCTGTTTCACCAAGTATTTGTTTGAAGAACCACGCGAGGGAGTAAATGAAAGCTTTCCTTCCACCGGGATGTAGTTATTGGCAGTAGTAGCCGAAACTTCACGGGTGGCATAGCCTACGGTTACGGGAACAGGAGCACCTTCTTTAGTAGTGGCATAACCGGTAAGGGTTACGGTAAACACAGCAGTAGCTGTTCCGATCACGGGTTTGGTAATCCTCACGTCGGATACATAAACACCGTGTCCCAGTTTCACTAAGCGGCTGCCTTTGCCGAGGAACATCAACTCGCCGGATGCGGTAGTGAATGCCTGGCGGAAAGCGGTAGGCTGGTTGTCCGTTACATAACGGTCGAATTCTTTCCTGCCCGTGTCAGAGTACATACATACCCTTCCTTCTTCTGAGGACAGCAACAGCACTTCGCCGTTATTGTCTACACGTACCATATTGAAGTTTCCGTCTATTGTGCGGTCGAACTCAGCCTTTCCGCTGGATTGGATGCGGACGAATGTACCGCGGCGGGCATTCATGTCATAAGTGGTTACTACTGATTCGCCTGTAACCAGGTTCATGCCCAAGCCTTTTACCTGACCGGTGGAAGACCCGGAATAGAGCGCTGTTCCGTCGTTACGAAGCAGGGCGTAGTAGCCTCTGTCGCCACTACCGCCTACCAGGATATTGCCGTTGCGGGCAACACGGAGGTGATTCAGCAGGGCTACTCCCTGGCTGGCAGGAATCAAAGTCTTACCGAAGACAATGTCGCCCTCTGTACGTATCTTATAAATAACGCCGCCTTCTACCGGAGAATTACCGGTGATGATTACAGAACCTTCATTGATATTGGCGTGAAGACCGGTGACTACATATTTCTTAGCAGGAATAGTGGTGGTGTAATAAGGTTTTCCCATATTGTCCAGACGGACGATGATGCTCTGCTCCTTTTCTCCCTCACCCGTAAAGGCGGCACAGATATACTCCGTGGAATTGCCCATTACGACAAACTGGTTGCAATAGCCGCTGCCGGCATTCTTGTATTGGTAGAGTACCTTGCCGTTTTTATCCGTCTTCAGCAATATACCCTGGCGCTCACCGGTAGTTTTGGGTTCCATACCGGAGAGTACCAAAGAGCCATCACGCAACAAGTGACCTTTCATAAATTCGCTTCCCTGTTCACCGGCATAGATATTCTGCACAAGCAGTCCTTGACGGTTTACGACAATAGCACGTCCGCTCAGCAGTTCCTGGTCCTTCTTATTCTTTATCTGCTGCGGAGACGACTGGCCTACAATCAGTACACAACCGTTATCGACTTCGGTCAACTCATTTATATTTGTAAATCCTGTTAAGGGCAAGGAGAATACCACTTCGCCCAACCGGTCTACCCAGGTCAGACTGTACGCTCTTCCTTCTTTGCCCAACACAACAGCTTCATCACCGGGCAACGGGCAAACTTGCTGAATCTGGTTCGCATCACCATACTGTTTATCAAAAACCACCGGCATGTATTGCGCCTTCGCCAACGGACAGATTGCGGCAACCAAAAGGAGCAACATCCATATCCTATGAGTTCTTCTCTTCTTCATATTTTGTTTTCTTTTATAATTTTCTACCTCTTGATAATTTTCTACCTTTTGTTATATATTTCCACACGTCTGGCACGGCGGTTTACGCGTATCCAGTCAATATTGTTTTCGCCCCAAACGTAGTTGCTGACTTCTTCCTTCACTTCTTCCGGAGAGAGTTTGGTTCTGCCGCGGGCTTCGATTATGAAGTCCACATTCACATTACGGTTGCGGAGATATTCGGCAACACGTTCGGCACGGCGACCGGACAATTCGTAGTTGTAGCTTTCGCTACCCATTTCGTCGGCGTAACCGTCGAACTTGAGTTCGGAGAGGTCGTAACCGCCCATTTCGTCGGCAAACGAATTCAGGCTGCGGATAGATTCCGCGGTCAACTTATCCGAATCGAAATCAAAATAAAGAGTCAGCAACAGACCATCCGGAACGAATTTCCTCAAAGAAACGGTTTCCCTGCGGACGTTTTCCGTGGCTCCGTTCAGCAGCAACGCACCGCCCAGAACAGCCATATCTTCGCTCATGCCGTAGAAGGGTTTCTCCCGTTGGGCACCTAAATCCTCCATCGTACGCAGATAGTAGATGTCGTCTAACGACTCCATTGCACGATCGGATACGAAATAGGCGCTTTGCAAGTCAACGGGGCACATATAATAATCATTGAAAACTGAATTCACAGGGTAAGGGTAATGGCTGACGCCGCCCGGCATAATTCCATCCTTATCGAAGGCGCAACTGAACAGGTCGTACCCGCCGAAGCCTGCCAGACCGTTGGAGGAGAAGATGAGCCGTCCCTTAAAGAATACAGGGAAAATCTCATCACCTTCCGTATTAATCTCCGCGCCCAAATTCACGAGCGCTCCCCACGACTGGGTTTCGTCGTTCCAGTGAACGACGTACAGGTCGAAGCCGCCGTGGCCGCCTGCCATATCCGAAGCAAACAACAGGGATTTGCCGTCGTTGAACAAATACGGATGGGCGTACGAAGCCACTGTTTCTTGTGGCAACACCGGAATATATTTAGAAAACCGGTTTTTCTTTTTTTGCAGTACGGAATAATATAGTTTGGTGCGGAAAGGACGGAACTTCTTATCAGCCATGGCAACGGATGTCCGCGCCATATCGTATTCGATAACCGTAGTTACCATCATATCCATATTGGGAGAGAAAGCCACCGGGCCATTCTGTAA
>NZ_DBDF01000010.1:4720-29600 GCF_002293435.1 Bacteroides sp. UBA939
TCCAGCGTATTCTGGTAACGCTGTGACCGGGTATAAATATTTTTGTAGGCATTGTTCAGGCAAATAGCCTCTGCCTCACGGATCTTGCCCTGGAAACGCAGGGCGTCTACGTATTCGCAGACATCGTCCATCTCAAGTATATCAGAACGCAACTCTATGGCGCTACCATAGTGTTCGGACGCGCGTTTGTAGTCTCTCACCATGAAGTACAAACGTGCAATTTTTAAATGAAGCGCAGCTTTGGAACCGTCGTCCATTCCTTGCTCACGTTTGATGGCCTCCTCGTATTGAGACATGGCCTTATCGAATCTCTGACTGACAAAATTGCGATCAGCCCGTCGTTCCATACTGCCTACTTTACGTTCCTGCGCAAAGGAAGAAACACCTCCAAGCAAAAACAGGAACACCATAGCAAACAACAGAACTTGAATCTTCTTATTTTTCATTTTCAGCAACTCTTTATCAGTACACATTAACGGTATATATTATAGGTAACACTTATGCCCACTTTGGTAGGGCCAATCCATGACTTTGTTTTTTTTCGCTCCAAAGGGAAGGCGGCGTACTCTCCACCCAGGTAGAACTTATCGTACTGCATGTGCGCGTACCCAAGACCCAGATTGAAGTCCAATCCCCAACGGGAATTGAATGCATACTTGTATCCGCCGGAAATGCCGCCCGATATACCCCAGCCCATACGGCGGTAGCTCTGCAACGGGTCGTCATTCGTCAGGAAACCGACATTGAAGTTGCCATACATCGCATAAGGGCCAACATAGAAGCCGTCCCAGGAATCATTCGTGTAGAAATTATGCGGATTTATATAGTAGCGCAGTTCCAGTGTAGACTGGAGGGCGCGGAAAACCTCTTCACCGCTTTTAAACATATACGGCATCCATATCGCTTCAGCGTTCACCGTGACCTGCCGGGTTAGCGTGTATTCAAAGCCAACGTTGGGCGAGCCGGTAAGCCAAAACGGAACATTAACCTTTACGCTTTGTGCCTGCACGCCGCTGATAGAACAGAGCAGGAGAACAAGACACAATATATGTCGCACAATCAATTTCATAATTCTTTCTTTATTTTATGTATATAATCATCCCATGTCGATATCTCCACCGGTTTTGATATCTTCATCCCAGCCTACAATCCCTATGTTGACAACCATATAGGTGTCTACTTCAATAATGATACGCTCGCCGGACATCAGCCGCAAGGGTTGTCCCGTATCCTTATCTCTCACTTCAACCGGTATATGAATTACGGTAAGACCGTCATTGGCGAGGAACGTAAAACCCAGCACCATGGGTACATTTTCAATGGAAGGCATGTAGCTGTGATCCACTTCCAATATCGCAGGGTTTGCTTGCGCAGGCAGTTCGTCAATATGGAGCATCTTGTCGTCCGGAGTTAAACGGGTAGTAGTGGTTGAACGGGAAGCGACAGGATCATGATCCTTCAGAAACTGCATAACCGAAACGCCTTCCGCCCGCAACTGCACATTCCTGATGCGGGACACATCGGCGGGGAAGTTCTTAAAACGTACCGTAATGCGACCGGTGTAACGCTCCAACTGCGCGGTATCAGTCACCAAAAGACCCGGATGCTTTACCACAGCCGCATACTTCTGATAGTGTATATCCGAAGGATGTACATAATAGTTGTCGCCGCGAGGATGGTCTTTCAATATAAAAGCCGAAGACTCCATGTGATGGTCATCTACAAACCGGAGACTGTCTGTATTGGTATAGCAATACACATTATATTCACCGGGGGGCAGCTTGAAACTGAACAGGCCTGTTGCCATACGCGGGTCTTTATTCCAATCCGGATAGGCGGCATAGCGTGAACCAACCAATGCTCCGGTAGTATTGTAGACCAGTACCCGACAGTCGCTGACAGTATGATTCAGGACTTCCGGCACAAAGACCTGGTATGTGGTCTCGTCTTCAAAATAGTCATAGGTGCACGAAGTAAACCAAAGTAGAGCTACTACCTGGGTAAACAACACTATGAGAAGTCCGTTTTTGCTCATTTTCTATAATTTATGCATTAGTACAAGTGAAAATATAGCGGGAGCAGATTTCCGCTTTCATTAAGTATTTGCGCTCAAATCTCAAATTAATATTGGTATCAACAAAATTCTGCTCCCTACTATATATTCAGAGGTATGAAGGAGATTGGTTACATATCAATGCCAGTAGATACAATTGAATCCCAAGCTATTGGGGTGCCAACTACAACATCCAAGCCACCATATTCAATAGGTTCCGCTGGAGGATCAGCTACACCGCCTGTTTTCAAAGTAAGATTTACTTCACGAATCACATTCGATTCGAAAGTATCCAATATTATACCCGACCAATATATAGGCGCTGCTGCAGTCATAACCTCTCCATCCGCTAATTGATGCCCTACCTTACCCTGTCCGGAAACAACAATGAAATACTGGCTTCCAATAGCTGCCTTTCCTGGTTTAGCTGCATCTTCAGCATTAGGGAATACGATGATATCTCTCCACATAGAGAAATTATCGGTCAAAATAACTCCTCCTGTACCATAGCCAGAGGCTGGTTCTGCAGTTTTGAATACATTAGTACCTGAAATAGACAAGATATCAGTTTCTACAGAAGCTTGGATAGTTCTCGCATCATGTATATTCACCTTTGCCGGCAAACGATAAATCATGATGGAAGCATCTTTAGTCCAATCAATTCCATTAGTACCTGCAGTAGTATTATCTACACCGGCTGCTGATTCTGATACGTTCAGACGTACACGCATCATAGACACTTCACGCTTCAATGAAATAGTACCGGCATCAGTAGATACACCTTCTGTTATGGTCACCACTTTGGTGCTGGTGGCCCCGGTTCCTTTGACAGCTGTACCCATAAAGATTTCGGCAGGCTCTTTATAGGCTTTGTTAGATGTTGAAAAGCCTGGAACAGCACTCGTTAAGAAATCAGGAAACGTACCCGCTTGGTGTTTCATGAAAAGGTCGGTTGTTATGTTTTTTGCACGAACATTTCCATCACTCCATACTGCTACCGGTGCAGTAGGTGCATCATCAATATAAGTGTTAACAAACCCACCAACCGTTGGAGTACCGGTTGTTCTATTTGCATTAGCAACAGCAACCAATGTATAAGTACCTACCGGAACATCCGCATACGTGTATTGATATCCGCCGGTAACCGAATTACCCGCGTCACCCGATTTATTCGGCTTTACTATCTTGGAGTATTTTACTACTCCGGCAGCATCATAAAGAAAAAGCTGCACCTGATCAATATTAGACCAAGATGTTGTAGGTATAGCAGTAGAGGCTGTTGCTCTCGTATCTGTTTCCGAAAAGTTAAACTTAACGACCAGATTCGATTTCGCTTCTTCATTAATCGGAGCATCGTTATTCTCCGTACACGCACTAAATGTCATCGCTGCAAACAATGACCACAATAAAATCACTTTCTTTTTCATAACTTTTAAAACTTAATTAATAATATTGGTTTCTAATCAAAATAAACGCTTTAACTTCTTCATCAGAAGCATTTGCATTTTCCGTTACTTATTAGGTAACGGGGGTATACATAATAGCATACACTATGGGGCGTATTTGAATCAGAATCCAATATAAAATTAAATTTTACGTATTGTTTTTACAATAGAAATCCCTTTCCACCTTTAGACGTAAATAAAGGTGGACTACATTATTATTATGTATAAATGAAAAAAAAACGTCTTAAAAACACTGGTTTTTCGTCTTATTTCTATTAAAAATGCCGTTTGATATAATATTTTTTGCGTTTTTATTTGTATTTCAAAAAAAATGCTATAATTTTGCCGAAACAAATGTTGTTTCCGTTACCTAATAAGTAACGGGGTTTTATTTTGCTGAAAATCAAGTAGTTAGCTATATTTCCCGTATTCTATTCTATCCTTTTTTCGACATTATAAATGCGACAATAGCTTGGTTCATCCGGTTGATTTCCGCCTCTTTAAAGGGCTGGAAATAAGTCTCCGTCACTTTCACGGAAGAATGCCCCATCGCATCACATATCAGATTGGGATTATAATTTTGCCGCAACGCCGTAGTTGCCCAGGTGTGACGGGCGGTGTAAGTGCTCAGCCGTTCCCTTATATTCAAGGAACGTGCCAACCGCACCAAATGGTAGTTCTCAAGACGTAGCATACGAGCATATTGCCGGTATTCATCTTCCTTCGGATTTTTTATAATAGGGAAAAGATAAGGTGAATCGGGGATTTTATTCCTGTATTTTTCGATAATCACCATTGCTTCAGGACATGCCACAACAGTTATCTTACGCCCGGTCTTATGTCTATGGTAAATAATGACATCCCCTTCCATATCGCGCTTGCGCAAAAAAGCCAGGTCAACAAAAGACATCCCGCGAAGCAAAAACAGCAGAACGAAGAGATCGCGGCTAAAAGAAAGCCTCCGAGGCAGTTTCTTTTCGCTTTTCATCAGCCGGGATATCACTTCCGGCGAAACAGCCCTCTTCACCGGACTGTCGACCCCCGTATGTACATTACTGAAAAGACGTGGAGTATATGTGGTAATCCCCGATTCCAACGCCTGATTGTAGATAGACCTCAACATACGCATATAAGTGGAAACCGTATTCCACTTCACCTGTTCAGCCAATAAATTCTGTTCAAACCTGTTCAGCCACTCCGGATTCAGCTGTTTAAAACTCATTTCTTTTCCGTTCATGAATTTTCGTATCCTATTCAATGTACTTCTATACACATGAGCAGTTCCGTCACGCTGTTCTTTTTCTAATTCAGCAATTAGCCCTTCGATAAACTGGGTCAAAAATACTTCTTTCATTTTAGTTTTGAATTTAGTTACATATCAATTAATAGATTCACTGTGATACCAATTACATATATGTCAACAGAATACAATTGCATAATCTATAACAAACAACCTGCAACATTATCCTTATGAATTCAGATAATTTTGCTTTTATTAAGAAGTTCTATTTATTATTAATTAATAGATTGACTAACGCCTCTTTTCCTTAAATACAAATCCTGATTATCAGTCCGCCGCTGACACTTGTCGAGAACTCTTTGTAGTTTTGCATGTTCCCCAAACGGACTTTTGACCCTATGTCGAGTAGTAGCAGTATAGATATCCGCTGTTATTATATCTTTCACGTTTGTGTCTTGTGCTATATTGTCGTAATCTTCAGCACATTCTTTTGTGACCCATCTTTCAACAGTCATCGTTCCTTTTTCCTCTTAAACATAGTAAATCTGTCGTATGCAAATAAAAAAGGCGAATATTCTGTTGATACCAAATATTAAATTGAGCACAAATATAGCCCAATTGAAATACAAACAAAGCATAATTAAGATAAAATACTACCCTAAAAATGCTTTTTTAAAGAAAACAATAAAAAAAGACCTGAATGTCCCCGGCTTACGCACCGCAGCCAGTAGTTATCTTATAGTATAAGTAGCTGTTCATAATTAGTTTATACTATCATTCATAGTATAAACTAATTATGAACAGCCACTTACTACCAACTACTTACTACTTACTACTTACTACTTACTACTTACTACTTACTACTAACTACTTCCCCAACCCCTTCACCGTCTTCATCAACTGCTCGCCCAGCCCGATGGTATAGCCTTGCGAGACAAACACTACGCGGTTGAAAGTATCGGCAATGATAAATATGGGCAGGCTATTGCTGTTGCTCAGCTTCATGGCTTCGGCTATCTGCCGGGAGATGCCATCCGTATCTATACCATATACAATAGTAGAAGGCAAACCGGGGAAGGATTCTTTGGCGAATTTTCCGGCTTGAGCCTCATCAGGGAAGAGCAACACGAGCTTTCGGCCCCATTTCTCCAAGTCAGTTTTGTAAGCGGCAATGTCACGCAAGGCATGGTTGGTGGGTTCCTGGTTGACGCCCAGGATGCCGACTACGAAATAGCCGCGTCCACATGCCTGCAAGATGCTTTGCTTGGATGATGATGGTGTTGCCGTATCTGCTACCGGAGTGAAGAGGGATTCGGAATTGAAATTTCCGATGACTTGCACGTCGTCTTTGCTCTCGCGCATTACCAGGTTGATGTTCGTTGTCCGCTGTGGGGCTATGCTAAACAAGGTGGCATTGGAGAGGACTGCGCCGCTCGCCAGACGCGTGCCGGTTACGAGGACATAGTTGCCGGTATCCAGCGCTGTGCCCTGCTTCAGGAGGTTGCTCCAGGTGGCGCCGTCCGTATCGGCATCGCCTTCTTCGTAGGTAAGCAACTGCAAACGGCCTTGGGGAGTGACTTTGGAGATGGTGAAGTGGGAATAGTATTTCGGATCGCCCAGTGACTTAACAGGTTTATATCCGGCTACAAGCGTGCCTTTGGGAGCGGAAGTACGCGCTGCCGTGCCGGAGTTCGCGCTTGAAGCTTGTTCTGCCGTGCCGGAGTTTGCGCCCAAAGTCTGTTCTGTTGTCTCGAAGTTCACGTCTATAACGCCTCCTTCTTCTATCAACTGCACTTTGCCGGTCACTTCATGGATACGTGCAGGCATACCCATGCTGCGCGCCAAGGCAACAAAGAAGATGTCACGGCTATGAGCATCAGCCACGCGCGCTGTCCACACGCCGGCAGGAGAGATGGGAGGAGCGCCCAGGTTGCAATCCTTCTCCACGCGGATGTTTTCGGCTACCCATGCAATGAGTTTGGAGGGGTCTTCGAGATAGGTTTTCTCTGTTTCGGGAGAAATCACTTTGCCGAAGAAGGCTTTGTATGGGGTAAGCGCTTCGTTGCTTATGCGCGGGTTGCGGACATACTTACGGTAGTTGGCGGCAGTTGTACGCACTTTGGACAGCATGTGGTCTATCAACACGTCTAGAGTGACGTCGCGAAGGTCTTTCGCCGAAATCTGCTGCAAGAGGTCGATGCCGCCTTTTCTGGAATCTTCGGAACGAAGGCGGGTCATAAATTCGGCGATGACTTTGTGATTGCCGCGCGAAGCAGTCAGAATCTTTACCACTGCATCTTCATCCAGCTTGTATTGCTTTGCTAAGCGACGTGCCGAATCCTCGGATATGAATGTAGATATGTAGGCATTGCGAATGGAGTCTTCCTGCGCCAGACGGCGGTCGTTTTCGGCACGCTGTTCGGCGGTAACTTCGGGCAGGTTTGCACTTTCGGCAGGCGGGATGATATCAAAATCGACGATGCAGTTGTCGCCGGGGGATTTATCCAGCGCTACGGTCAGTTCGCGGTCTTTGCCGAAGGAGAGTTTGGAGAAGCCGAACTTTCCGTCTTTCGATGCCCAAACGAGCAGGTCGCCCTGTCCGGCGGTCAGGGTACAGGTGCCGTCGGCGGCGGTTTGCTTGGTGGCTACGGTATAGAACTCGGCATAGTTGTAGAGCTTGAACTCGACCTGCGCACCGGAGACGGGGGTTCCTTGACTGTCCGTCACTGTGACTTTGGCTTGTGCGGCAGGCGCGTAGTTCTCTATTACGTTGATTTCGGTATAGTTGGGGTTGGCGGACATTACTTCTTCCGCTCCTTCGTAACGGCCGAATACTTTGGTATGCATCAACATGCCGCGACTGGCAGGGGCGTTGAACCAACCGAGGTTCAGGACGGGTTCCGGTTCGCAAGCACCCAGGAAGTACCACTTGCCATCCGCCCAGGCTTCTACCCAGGCATGGTTATCGTCGGTATGCGCCCAGCGCGGCGTATAGACCTGCCGTGCCGGGATGCCTACCGAGCGGAGGGCGGCTACGAGGAGCGTAGACTCTTCTCCACAACGCCCGTAGGCAGTACGCACGGTTGCCAGCGGCGAACTGGTACGGGAGTCGGAAGGCATATAGACGGCTTTTTCGTGGCACCAATGGTTCACTTCGAGTATGGCGTCGCGCAGGGAGAGGGACTTTACGCGGTCTTTCAATTCACGGTAGAACACTACACGGGCGCTGTCCAGTTGTTCGTTGTTGACCCGTGCCGGAAGCACAAAGTGACGGAACAGTTCTTCGGGTATTGTCTTTCCCCACGGCATCTCCTGCGCTGCACGTTGGGAGGCGCGGACGTTCGTCAGATGGAAGTCGACGGGATAGTCCATGATATCTGCCAGCGGCATGTAGGCGTAGAGGAATTCCATGGCTTCGTGCTCGTAGGTGGTCAGGTCGTTGCCGCCGCGGTGGTTACGGATAAGCAACTGTATTTGCGACAGCATCTCCCTCTTTTGCAGCAAGTCCTGTCCCACGCGGGAATGGTAGGATGCATCGGTTATGAAATGGGATTCTCCGCAGGAAGCAAGCAGGCACAGCAGCCAGCATATTCCGAAAAGATGTGTAACTCGGCTCATAATATTAAGATATTAAATGTGTGAGGCACAAAGTTAAAGAATTATCTGAAATAAGGCAACTGCATCAAAATGTTTATTTGTGATGGTGGTTTAAGCACAGAGTTTCTTCTTTATTGAACACAGAGACACAGAGGGACAGAGTTTATTTTTCTTTTAAGAAGAGAACATAAATGAGAGCACAGAGAGAGGGCGACTGCGTCGCAGAGAAAAAACTCTCTGTGCCTCTGCGTCTCTGTGTTCAATAAGAAAAAACTCTCTGTGTCTCTGTGTTCAATAAGAAAAAAACTCTCTGTCCCTCTGTGCCTCTGCGTTAGAAATTACTGCAAATTCACCACTAAAGTAGTATCTTCGGAGAAGGTGATACTGCATTTCTCGTAAGACGGAGGACCCATGACGACTTTGGCATCATTACTGAAACCGTATTTCTCGGTAGGAATGCCGAAGGTGGCTGTGTCCAGTTTACCGTTCCCGTTTTCGTCCTGATACAAGGAGAAGGCGTAGGTGCCGGCAGGAAGGCCCTTGCAGGGAAGGCTCAGTACGTTGTCTTTTACTTCGACCGCAAAGGCGGCAAGGGGTTTCTTCATGAAGGTCTCCGGGGAATTGTAAATGGCGACGTAAAGTTTGCCGGTTACATTTTCAATACCACGCACTTCGAGAGTAAGATTCTGTGCAGACAGGCTTTGAGCTACGAATGTCAAAGCGAAAACGAAACTGATAATAATTGCTTTCATGTTCTTTGTTTTTTTAAATGATTAATTTATTGAGTTTGGAAATTAAATGCTTAAAAATCATTTTTTAGACGCGGATAACGCAGATGACGCGGATCTCTTTTTTATCTTCCTGATGGGATAACATAGCGCAGCGTTTAAAAATCCGCGTCATCCGCGTTATCCGATTCTAAAAAATTCTTGTATGCAAAAGCTGATTGGAGCTTATTAGAAATTGGATACGTCGTAAGCCGCCTTCTTCCCTATCGTGATATATACGCCCACGTAGAAGAAATGGTCTTCCGAAGCCAATATCGCTTTGTTATCCACCTTGCCGAACTCATTCTGCCGGCAAAGGATATTCGTGGCAGAGGCGTGGATGATAACTTTCTTGCTCAGAAGGTAAGTCAGTCCCAGGTCGAGACTGTTATACGGTTTCACTTCATCGTTCATCAGTCCCGGCAAAGCGGGGTTATGGTAAGGCCGCCCGCTGCTGAAACGGTTCGTCAGACCGACAATCGTTCCTATGCGGGGGATGGAATACTTCAGAACCACGGACGCATTATGACGGGTGGCGTATTGCGGAGTAGTCAGTTCCGTCAGTTCCCGGAACTTTCTTTTGGAGACGTTGTACGTATAAGAAAGCTGGTACTCCAGGTTCTTCACCAACACGCGGTCATTGAAAAACAAATCAAAGCCCTTGCTGTGGCCATATCCACCGGAAGTAACCACTTCTGCCAGATTTATAGTGCCTTTCTCTATTAATGCCAGATGGTTATAGTCCTTGTAGTAAATCTCCGCCTTATAAAGACGCCCCCCATTTTCGAACCGCGCGCCCAGGTTGTACTGTGTGCACACCTCTGACTTGAGGCTCTCGTTCTGAACCAACAATCTGTTTACCGGCAACTGCGTATATCTTCCTGCCGTAGCCGAAAACACCACACTGCCCAAATAGTAGTTGACGGACAGGCGGGGAGATAGATTCGCTTGCCGGTTTCCGGAAGTATATTCCGTGCGGAGGGAAAGTTCCGCTTTCAGTTGCTCTACCGGATAGTAGGTTGCGGAGAGGAAGGCGGCGGTGATGGTAGGAGTCATCTTATTATGGTTATCTGTTTGCGGAGTTTCCGATGCTTCCGCTATTCCTGCCGGCTGATACTTATAACGGTTTTCGTATTGGCGGATGAAACTCTCCGTTCCCACATCTAAGCGGAAGGTAGGAGAAAGGCGCTTGAAGACTTTCGCCTTTATATGAAGTTCCTGCTGACGCTCCATCCAGCCATCGCCGGAGAGTGACACATTGTTTATCTTCTGTTCAAAGAAGCCATAAGCCGCTCCGGCAAACCAGTTCCAGCCTTTGGAGGTTGTCTTGCGAAAAGTAGTGTTGAGGTAGAAATTATTCTCGCCTAAGTCGAACAGTCTCCGCTCCTGCCCTTCGTAGTTGGAGAAGCCTGTTTGCATCTGTTCTTCATGATTAGAGAGATTCGTTCTTTCCTGTCCCTCATAGTTGGAGAAGTCCGTCCGGTCGTATCCGAAGTAGATTTTAAACAGCGTAGCATCATCCGGATGATAGCGGAACTGCGCCGAAGCTGTCATCATGCGGTAAGGGTCTGCGAAGTCTGTTCGCCCCGGATAAATGCGGTCGTACACACACAAGTCCTGATAATCGAGATTCACAGAAAGAGAACCTTTGTCGAAAGCGCGCGTACCTCCGCTACCGAAACCTACCGTCGAAGCGTTGATGCCTAACTTATTCACCGGACTTTTATCTTTCGTCTCCAACGGCAGCACGGCAGACAACGCTTCGCCATATTCCAACGGAGCGCCGCCGGATTCGAGATTGACGCCGCTGAACATAAAGGTGGAATAGCGTCCGCGTGCGGGTGAGTTTATCGCTGTGGCGGTATAGGGGTTCAGTACGTGCATTCCGTCAATGTAGGTTTGCGACTCGTCACTGCTTCCGCCGCGCACCAGTAGTCTGCCGCTTTCGCCTTGTAGCTGCGTGCCCGGTAATGTTTGCAATGCTTGGTACAAATCTCCGTTTGCGCCGCCTACTGTTACCAATTCTATAGGGTGCATATCGCTCCAGCGGCTGTTGGCTACCGGGGTTCTTTTGCCTTTGACGACTACCTCCTTCAGGTCTACGCTATCATTGTATAGGTCTACGCTATCATTGAATATTCGCAGGAAGATGGTATCGGTTGGTGCCGGTTGAGGTTCTGTACTTGTCACTGCGGTTTGAGGTTCTATACCTGTCACTGCGGTTTGAGCTTTCGTACTCGCCACTGTTGTTTGGGCTTCCAAATGCTGCGTCGTCAGTAGCGCACCCATACTTAAAAGTAAAATCAATCTTTTCATTTCATCTATGTTGTTTACGATTTCCGTCTGCAAACATAGACTAAGACTGCGGTACAAAAAAATATCCGGGACGAACAGCACGGATATGTGACAAACAGCATTCCATCTGTGACGAATGACCGCTTCTATCCCTTTTTCTGTGACGAATGACTACCCTTCCGGGCTGCTTTCTATCAGCATTTTCACCTCTTCTGAACGCCTTCTATTAGCACTTTCATATCTCCGAACCGCCTTCTATCAGCATTTTCACCTCTTTGGAGTATGCTCTGGAAACAGGAACTTCACTCTTACACCCTTCCAGTCGCAAGCGGTATCCCTGTGAATTTCCATCCACTTTTACCACTGCATTCACATTCACCAGGAACGCCCGGTGACAACGGACAATGAACAGACAAGCAGCCACCGCCTCTTCCGCCTGTTTCATCGTGGCGCGCAGCAACATTTGCTGCATTTTGTTCTCACTCGTTTTGCTCTCACCCCGGTAGATAACCCGCACATAGTTTCCCTCCGCCTCCACATACAACAGCGCATTGGCAGGTATCTCCAGCATCTCTTTCGTCCCACCGGAAAAGACCAGATTCACAGGCTTCTCCGTCAGCGGACAGCATACATTCTCTTTCTCTCCGGCTTCTGCTGCCTCTGTTGCTCTCCCTCTGACTTCTGTATTCTCTCCGGTTTCTGCTTTCTCTCTCGTTCCTGTTTCTACTCCTTCGGTCTCTGCATTCCCTCTCGTTCCTGCCCCTGCTTTTCCTTCTGCCTCTGTATTCTCCCCAGCTTCTGCTTCTCCCGTACCCCTCCGGATACTCATCTTTTTTGAAAGAGCGAAGTTTATCTCCGTAGCTTCTTTCAAGTTTCGAGCCAGTTGCAGATTACGGTTCCACATCAGAAAGACCACAACAGGAAAAGGCGAAAGAATACCTACCCAGAACAAACAAACAAAAAAGCCTCTCCAACTCAGAATATCCCCTCCGAAACACCAAACCGTATAGAACCAGTTACCTATCGCAATCAGCAGACAAGCTCCTAACGTTTCCAACAACTCCTTCCCCAGTGTCCAGTGCTGCTCATCATGGCACCACGGAAACACAGCCGGAAGCAAATACACCGAAACGCTCAACGCCAACGAAGAGATTATACCATATCCCAACACTATCCAAATCTTATTATTCTCTATCATGGAAATACCAAAAGGCTGCAACAGATAAAGGATAATGAACACGATAAAGGAGGGTATCACCACCGCCTTCCATCGTTTCACCAGTACCGGATACGGGCTATGCAAAAGCGCCAACAACTTATTTATCATCGTAGTTTCCTGTTTATAACTTCTATTCTTTTATATATGCGACAAAGATATGTAATATGTTTGTAATATACAGATGGCAAAAACATGTTTTCCAAGAGGATTTCTAAAGAGAAAGCACACATTTTTATGTTATACAACATGTTTCTCGTGAACAATGCGTACCTTTGCAGCGTTAATAAGAGAAAGAAAAAGAAGTAAAAACCCGCTTTCCGAAACGCGGAAAGCACAAAACAAGATGATTATGAAAAAGAATGCAAACGAAATTTTTATGTTGCAGTACCGTATCAAACGCTATCAGGCAATGGGAAACGGCGCAATGTGCCAAGCTTTAAATGGCAAACTTCAGAAATTGCTTGCAAAGCAAGCTAACACCACCATGTAAACAATACCTTTGAATAAAATGAATGAGGGCGGAGAACTGAAAAGGTTCTTCGCCCTTTTTCTTTTCAACTTAGAGCCTGTTTAAATTTTGCTCAAAAATAACTCTCAAAACAATGCTGAGCAAAATTTAAACAGGCTCATAGTGTTTTAAGAGTTATTTTTGAGGAAAATTAAAACAGGCTCTTAATCCGCAATAATATCTTTTCCAAAAGGAGTCAACGCCAATGCCGCCAGCTTAAAGTGCTGCAAGCCAAAGGGAATACCTATAATAGTAATGCACAACACTGCCCCGAACACCAAATGTGAAAGGCAAATCCAAATACCACCCAGGAATATCCACAGTACATTCATCAATACGTAGAGGCATCCGCCCGACCTCTCTCCACTACGAACTGTCTTTCCAAAAGGCCACAACGCAAGTGCGGCAAGTTTCAATGTCTGCATACCAAACGGAATACCAACGATGGTAATCATCATCAGCAAACTGGCAACAAGATATTCAATAGCCGTGAGAATGCCTCCGAATATCAGCCACAAAAAGTTCATAAAACAACCCATAGTTTCACATTTTCATATTTCTAAAACGCAAATATAGATTATTTATTTGATACTTCAACGGCATTTCTATAATTCTCGTTGCTCAAAATCCCTATTTATGTGCATTTTTTCCATTCTTTCCTTGTCAGTACAAACAGTTTGACTAATTTTGCACGCTGATAATTCATTGACCGGATAATTTCAGTGGTTAGACCTTATATATCTGCCTACTATTATCTCCGGTACTGACACATTTAGAAATACTAATACTAATAATTAATAACATGAGTTTGAAAATCGTAGTATTGGCTAAACAAGTTCCCGACACACGCAACGTTGGGAAAGATGCCATGAAAGCCGACGGAACCATCAACCGTGCGGCACTCCCCGCCATCTTTAATCCCGAAGACCTGAATGCCCTCGAGCAAGCGCTTCGCCTGAAAGATGCACATCCAGGCTCTACCGTAACGATCCTTACCATGGGACCGGGACGTGCAGCCGAAATTATTCGTGAAGGTTTATTCCGTGGCGCCGACAATGGCTATCTGCTGACAGACCGCGCTTTTGCCGGAGCAGATACCCTCGCCACTTCGTACGCCCTTGCCACTGCCATCAGGAAGATCGGCGAGTACGACATCATTATCGGCGGACGCCAGGCCATCGACGGCGATACGGCGCAAGTAGGTCCTCAGGTTGCCGAAAAGCTCGGTCTGACGCAGATTACTTATGCCGAAGAAATCCTGAATGTTGAGAAAACAACCGGTCGTGTAGTTGTGAAACGTCATATCGACGGCGGTGTGGAAACCGTAGAAGGTCCGCTGCCCATCGTTATCACCGTAAACGGAAGCGCAGCCCCCTGCCGTCCGCGCAACGCCAAGCTGGTACAGAAGTACAAACGCGCCCTCGGTGCACAGGAGAAAGCCGCCATCACGAAAGAAGGCGCCGTCCTGCCGTATTCCGACCTCTACGAGAAATGCTCTTACCTGAACATCACCGAATGGAGCGTGGCCGACGTCAATGGTGACTTGGCGCAATGCGGTCTCAGCGGCTCGCCCACCAAAGTGAAAGCCATCCAGAACATTTCTTTCCAAGCCAAGGAAAGCCGCACGCTTACCGGAAGCGACCGGGATGTAGAAGACCTTATTGTTGAACTACTTGCTAACCACACTATAGGATAAAGTAGCAAGTAGCGAGTAGTAAGTAGCAAGTAGAATAGACTTGCTGCTGAAAGAGGAAGAAATTATTAAATATGAATAATATAAGGTATCTCCTACTGACTACTAACTACTGACTACTGACTACTAAAAAATAAAATTATGAATAACGTATTTGTATATTGTGAGATTGAAGGCGCTGTAGTTGCCGAAGTAAGTCTCGAACTTCTTACCAAAGGACGCAAGTTAGCCAATCAACTGGGTTGCCAACTGGAAGCCGTTGTTGCCGGCGACAATCTTGCAGGAATCGAAAAACAAGTATTACCCTTCGGCGTCGACCGTCTTCACATCTTCGACGCTCCGGGGCTGTTCCCTTATACTTCACTGCCCCACTCATCCGTACTCATCAACCTGTTCAAAGAAGAGCAACCGCAAATCTGCCTGATGGGAGCTACAGTTATCGGTCGCGACCTCGGCCCGCGCGTATCTTCCGCACTGACCAGCGGACTGACTGCCGACTGTACTTCACTGGAAATCGGCGAGCACGAAGACAAGAAAGAGGGCAAGGTGTACGAAGATTTGTTGTACCAGATTCGTCCCGCCTTCGGTGGTAACATTGTGGCAACTATCGTCAACCCCGAACATCGTCCGCAAATGGCAACCGTTCGCGAGGGTGTGATGAAGAAAGAAATCCTTGATGCCAACTATCAGGGCGAAGTTATCAACCACGACGTTGCCAAGTATGTACCCACCACGGATTATGTAGTGAAGGTTATCGACCGTCACGTAGAAAAAGCAAAGCATAATCTGAAAGGCGCTCCGATTGTTATATCCGGAGGTTACGGAATGGGTAGTCGCGAAAGCTTCGACATGCTGTTTGAATTGGCTAAGGAGTTGCACGCCGAAGTAGGCGGCAGCCGTGCAGCCGTCGACGCAGGTTTCTGCGACCACGACCGCCAGATTGGTCAGACAGGTATAACGGTACGTCCGAAACTCTATATCGCTTGCGGTATCTCCGGACAAATCCAGCACATCGCCGGTATGCAGGAAAGCGGTATCATCATCTCTATCAATAATGATGAGAATGCTCCTATCAATACCATCGCTGATTACGTTATCAACGGCACAGTGGAAGAAGTGATTCCTAAAATGATTAAGTACTACAAACAGAACAGTAAGTAAGCTATGGCAAATTTTTATACCGAAGTTCCTGAACTCAAGTTTCACCTGGAAAACGATATGATGGAACGTATCTGCGAGCTGAAAGAGCGCGGATACGAAGATAAAGACAAGTTTGACTATGCGCCGCAAGACTATGCGGATGCAATGGACTCTTATGACAAGGTGCTTGAAATCACCGGAGAAATCACCGGAGAGATTATCAACCCGAATGCCGAAGGTGTGGACGAAGAAGGTCCTCACTGTGCCAACGGCCGTGTGGAATATGCCAGCGGTACAAAACAAAACCTCGACGCCATGGTGAAAGCCGGGCTGAACGGTATGACAATGCCTCGCCGTTTCGGTGGTTTGAACTTCCCCATCACCCCGTACACGATGTGCGCTGAAATCGTGGCTGCCGCCGATGCAGGTTTCGGTAACATCTGGTCTTTGCAGGACTGTATCGAAACTCTGTACGAATTCGGTAACGAAGACCAGCACAGCCGTTTCATCCCACGTATCTGTGCCGGCGAAACCATGTCGATGGACTTGACCGAACCTGATGCAGGTTCCGACTTGCAAAGCGTAATGCTGAAAGCCACCTTCGACGAAAACGAAAACTGCTGGCGCCTGAATGGTGTGAAGCGCTTCATCACGAATGGTGACGCCGACCTGCACCTCGTACTGGCACGTTCGGAAGAGGGAACAAGAGATGGTCGTGGTCTGTCCATGTTCGTCTATGACAAACGCGAAGGTGGTGTAGATGTACGCCGCATTGAGAACAAACTGGGTATTCACGGTTCTCCTACTTGCGAGCTTGTTTACAAGAATGCAAAGGCCGAACTCTGCGGTGACCGCAAGCTCGGTTTGATTAAATACGTAATGGCATTGATGAACGGCGCCCGTTTGGGTATTGCGGCACAGTCGGTAGGTTTATCACAGGCTGCTTATAATGAGGGGCTTGCTTATGCCAAAGACCGTAAGCAATTCGGCAAAGCCATCATCGAATTCCCGGCAGTGTATGACATGCTGGCTATCATGAAGGCGAAGTTGGATGCAGGACGCGCATTGTTGTATCAAACTTCACGCTACGTAGACATCTACAAAGCATTGGACGACATCTCCCGCGAACGCAAACTGACTCCGGAAGAACGCCAGGAACAGAAGAAATATTCCAAGCTTGCCGATGCCTTCACTCCGCTGGCAAAAGGTATGAACTCCGAGTATGCCAACCAGAATGCTTACGACAGTATTCAGATACACGGCGGTTCAGGCTTCATGTTGGAATATGCTTGCCAACGCATCTATCGCGACGCTCGCATCACGAGCATCTACGAAGGTACTACGCAATTGCAGACTGTAGCCGCCATCCGTTATGTAACGAATGGTTCATATACTGCTACTCTCCGCGATTATGAAGCAATTCCATGCAGTGCGGAAATGCAACCGCTGATGGAGCGCCTGAAAGAAATGACGAACAAGTTTGAGGCTGCCATCAACGTAACAAAAGAAACCGCAAGCCAGGAATACCTGGACTTCGTTGCCCGCCGTCTTTACGAAATGGCTGCCGTGTGTGTAATGTCCCATCTCATCATTCAGGATGCAACAAAGGCTCCTGAACTGTTCAACAAATCAGCCGTTGTATATCTGAACTATGCCGAAGCTGAAGTAGAAAAGCACTCCAACTTTATCAGCAAGTTCAAAGTGGAGGAGCTGGAAAGCTATCGCAAGTAAAAGACTTGATATACACAAGGATTTGATAACTACGCAAGTAATTGACTGATTACAATAGCAAAGAAGGCTGTCTCTTTATTAAGGAGGCAGCCTTCTTAATTTAATAAACGGGGGATTCATCCTCTTCGGCGGTTCCAAGAGATTTATCCTTCACAACAAAAAGTTATCTTTACGGTGAAGATTCATCTTCTACGGCAAAAAAACATCTTTCACTGTGGCTTCAAGGATTTATTCTCTTCGCCTGTTTCGGATTACCGATCCTTTTTATAGTGCTTGGAATAATGCTTCAACACCTTGGAAAGCGCTTTTTCCTGCCCTCTCCTCTCCTGTTCCGAAGAAGAAAAATACCGGGCTTCTTTGCGCAACTTCAGATAACTCTCATAAACGCCCTGCTCCAAAGTAGCATTTTTAACGGCTTCAATCACAGCGCATCCGGGTTCATTCGTATGAGTGCAATCCGCGAAACGGCATGTTCCTTCCAAATCAGAAATATCCAACATGGATGACAATGCATCAGCATTACCGGAAGTGATACCGAACTCCCGGACTCCCGGAGTATCAATCAGCACTCCCGAATGCTCAAGCAAAACCATTTCACGCCTCGTAGAGGTATGCCGTCCCTTGCCCGTAGAGTCACTGATGAAAGAAGTCTCCAACACGTCCTTCCCACACAGAGCATTGATCAGTGAACTTTTACCTACACCGGACGAGCCTATGAGCACAATCGTCTCCCCCTCTCCGATAGATTGACGCAACGCCTCTATCGTCTCCGGTGAATGAATGGAAGTTGTAAACACTGATGCTTTCCTTGCCAGATGCTTTAACGAGTCTACAACTTCCTGTTCATTAAATCTCAGATCGGATTTAGTCAGAATAAGCACAGGCTGAATATCTTCTTCCAGTACTTGAACCATGAAACGCTCTGCTCTCCGAACATTGAAGTTTGCATCCAAACTTTGCACAATAAACGCCTTATCCACATGTGCGGCAATCATTTGCTTGTCCGATACAGTGCCGCTCTTTTTACGGCAGAGAGTCCGGGTGCGCGGCAGGACATCCATTACAATGCCTTTGCTTTCATCCGTAGGTTGAAAAATCACCCAATCGCCGGTACAGGGATATTCGTTCGGCATTCGGCCATAGAGAATATTCCCCGATAGTTCGCAGAGGTATAAACCAGCTTCGGCAACTACTTCATAGCAAGTCTTATGAGTAACCATGACGCGCCCGTGAGGCAAGCTGCTAAAAGGTGTTGACTGTTTTTGCCGGAACAGATTATCGTTCCAGCCATATACTGATAAATTATTCATTTCTTCTTGTTTTGTTTAATCATATTTCTGTCCTATAAAGAACACATAACCAAAAAACTCTTTATATTGCTGAAAAATAAGCATGTCGCTCTTCATAAAAGCTACGAATTGCCGCGCAGCCGTACTATTGTTGTTTTCTTCCAGAAACTCCCGCATGCGAGTTTCCATCTGGGCAAAATAGTTGTCAGTCCAGCAATGCTCCGGAAGTACAAAATGCGCTGTAGGAAGATAACCTGCCTGTTCCATGATTCGCAGTTTGTTCGAGATATTATCTATCTCGAGATAGTTTTGCAGGAAATAACCAATATTGTCCGGACGCTTATTAGTCAGCCAGCAACACTCGGAGACAGCGATAAAGCCTCCGGGCTTTATGAACTTTCTCCATTCGGTCAGTCCCTTTTCAAAGCCGATATTATAGATGGAACCTTCTGCCCAAAAGATATCGAATTCATTCGGACGGAAAGGTAACTCAGTCATTGAACCAACAAATGCAGTGACTTTATCTTCCAGATTATCTCTTCTGATTCTTGCTTTCACACCTTCTACCATTTCGGGCAGCAGATCTACAGCAGTAATAGAACAATCCATACCGGAAGCCAGGACTGACGTTTGGGAACCTGTACCACATCCTATATCCGCTATTTTAGGTTTGGCAGGAAGGTTTTTCATAAAACTCAAGGCTTTCAGCGTTTCTTCTTTTCCGCCCGGTCCTTGACGGTCTATGACTGAAAAATAGTTGGCGATTAGTGTATAATCAAATTGTGCGATTATTGTATCTTCTTTATTCATGATGTTTTGTATAAAAAATGTTTGTAAACTACTGTATATTAACTGTTACTGTTTATGAACAGCTACTTACTCTAAATATTTATTTTCATATTCCTTTGTTTTTAAATAACACACAGATTGAGTCGATACAGGGATATTCTCCCTGTAAAGTTTCTAAATTAAAGGACATGAAAAATTTGCTCGAAACATGAAGTATGTCGAACAAAGCGAATCAGACCAGCCCGAAAAAAGAATTATCAGGCTGTATTAAGCGGGTATTTTCGAAGTTTGTAGTTTCATGCTGCAAAGATATGAAAGTTTGGATATACGAACGAATAATTAATCAAAAAAAATACTCTGAACAAATAACACCCCAACTACCCTTCTTGAATACTAAAATACATAAATGAAAATTAAAAATAAGCATTTAAAGATGTAATCAGAAGACAATCAATGGATTACCAATAAGAGACACATCCCATTAACACTTTCCTTTTTCTAAAATAACGTAAACGACACATAATATCATCTAATTAATCACATCGTTCTTTCCTAAAACAGACAGAAAACGCTTAATTTGTAAGTGTGATAATGGAATCACAGAAGAGTGGAATTTCCCCCAACCTTAAATAGATAGACACATTATGAGAAGTAACCATTGGCTACTCACAGTAGCACTCACCTTCATCGTCGTGCAAGCAAAGGCAGATGCATGGATACGTATTAACCAACTGGGCTACTTACCACAAGCCGTAAAAGTAGCAGTGTTCATGAGCGAAGAGCCTGCCGACGTGCAAAGCTACACATTGGTAGATGCTTTCACCGGGCAAACCGTACGCACTTTCACCTACCCGAAAGCTACAGGAAAGTCAGGCCTTATGCAAAGTACCTACCGACTGGACTTCAGCGACTTCAACCAATCGGGAACATACTACCTGAAAGCCGGCAAAGCCGTTTCTCCCCACTTCCCCATCAACAGCCAAGTGTACAATGGCACCGCCGATTTCCTGCTGAACTACATGCGCCAGCAACGTTGCGGCTACAATCCTTTCCTGAAAGACAGTTGCCATGTGCACGACGGATATATCCTGTATCATCCTACCAAAACCGGACAGCACATCGACGTATGCGGCGGATGGCACGATGCTACCGATTATCTGCAATACACCACCACTTCCGCCAACGCCATCTACCAGATGATGTTTGCCTATCAGGAGAACCCCGAATCGTTCGGAGACTTTTATAATGCCGCCGGTCTTCCAGGCGCCAATGGTATCCCTGATATCGTAGACGAAATCAAATGGGGCCTCGACTGGCTGAACCGCATGAACCCCTCTCCCGGCGAATTGTACAATCAGATAGCTGACGACCGCGACCATGCCGGCATGCGCTTGCCCAACAAGGATAAAGTAGATTACGGTTACGGACCGGGCAACGGACGTCCCGTTTATTTCTGTAGCGGCGAACCCCAAGTACGCGGAAAGTTCATGAATGCCACCACCGGCGTTGCAAGTACAGCCGGCAAATACGCTTCCTGCTTTGCCCTCGGCGCACGCCTCCTGAAAGATTTCTATCCTGAATTTGCCGCCGAAATCAGCGCCAAGGCCGATGCCGCCTATCAGGAAGGCGTTAAGAAACCCGGCGCCTGCCAGACAGCGTCCGTCATGTCACCCTACATCTACGAAGAAGACAACTGGGTAGACGACATGGAACTTGGCGCCATGGAGCTTTTCAAAAGCACCGGAAACCTCACTTACCTGGAACAAGCCGTTGAATACGGACGACGCGAACCCGTCACCCCCTGGATGGGAGCCGACAGCGCACGCCACTACCAATGGTATCCCTTCATGAACATGGGACACTACCACTTGGCAACCGTAAACAACGAACGCCTCAGCCGCGAATTTATCCGCAACATGCACGCCGGCATCGCCCGCACCTACGAAAAAGCCGTTCAAAGTCCCTTCATGCACGGCATTCCTTATATCTGGTGCTCCAACAACCTGACGACTGCCATGCTGACACAATGCCGCCTGTATCGCGAAGCCACAGGAGACGAAACCTACAAGGAAATGGAAGCCTCCATGCTCGACTGGCTGTTCGGTTGCAACCCCTGGGGAACCAGCATGATTGTCGAACTCCCCCTTTCCGGCGATTACCCCTTCCAGCCCCATTCCTCATTACTCAACGCAGGGGTAGGCAACACCACGGGCGGACTGGTGGACGGCCCTGTCTACCGCACCATCTTCGAGAGCCTGCGCGGTGTAAACATGACAGGCATCCCCGGCACACCCGGCGAAGATTACAAGCGCTTCCAACCGGACATGATGGTTTACCATGATGCCATCAGCGACTATTCCACCAACGAACCCACTATGGACGGAACCGCCTGCCTCACCTATTACCTCTCTGCCATGCAGAAAGAAGGCATGAAGCAAGCAGGCGTCCGGAGCGATAAGAACGTATATGTGGATGGCGGCATCATCCGCACCGACCCATCCAAAAAGCAGATAACGCTCGTTTTCACCGCAGCCGACAAAGCCGACGGCGCCGACGCCATCATCAGTACATTGAAGAAGCATGACATCAAGGGCGGTTTCTTCTTCACCGGCGAATTCTACGAACTCTATCCCGACGTAGTAAAACGCCTCCGTGCGGAAGGGCACCTGGTGGGCGGCCACAGCTACGGGCATCTGCTTTATATGCCGTGGGAGAATCGTGATTCGTTGCTCGTAACCCGTGAAGAGTTTGAGCAGGACATGCTGAAGAGTTACGAAATCATGCGTAAAGCGGGCATCGAGTACAAAGACGCACCCGTCTACATCCCGCCCTACGAATATTACAACAAGGAGATTGCCGCCTGGGCAAAGAATATGGGCATCCGGATTATCAACTACACGCCGGGCACCATGACCAATGCGGACTATACCACTCCGGACATGGGTCAGAAATACCGGAGCAGCCAATTTATTTATGATAAAGTCATGGAGGTTGAGAAGAGAGAAGGTCTCAACGGCCATCTCATGCTGATACATTTCGGCACGGACGACCGCCGCACGGACAAGTTCTACAACGGATATCTGGACAAAATGATTAAGGCATTAAAGAAGAAAGGCTACGCTTTTGTATCGGTGCCCGATGCGATACGGAGCTTAGAGTAAATACTGACAGGAGTTAAAGTCAATACTCCGGAAGACATAAGCAGCACTATCGGCTTTAACTCCTTTAACTCCTAACGAAGTGATAACTCCTTTAACTCTTGAAATATGAATAATACAGGCTAACTCCTATTACATAAATACAAAGGAATTTTTAAGGTAAAAATTAAAAGGTAACATTCAATCGGTTTGTTTTCATAAACTCTCTCCCATCTCCAAGGGAGAAGGTTTTAAGTCAAAGTTCCACGCCTGTGAAGGTATGGAGCTTCTTTATATCACAAAGCTTCCCTCACCGCCTGCAACAACGACCGGATATCCTCTTCCGTCGTATCAAACGAAGTCACAAAACGGATTTCATTCTCCGCTTCATTCCAGAAATAGAAGAAATAAGACTGCATCAGTTTATCAATCGCCGGACGCGGCATAATCAGGAACAACTGGTTGCTCTCCATCTTTTGGGTGAAACGGATTCCCGGCAAAGCCTTCAGTCCTTCGTGAAGTTTCTGCGCCATCGCATTGGCATGAAGGGCATTCTTCTTCCAGAGTTCATCCGTCAGATATGCCGTGAACTGACAAGACAGATAGCGATGCTTCGAAGCCAATTGCGCCGACTGTTTCCGCACATAAAGCGCCTCTTTCTTTAATTCCGGATTGAAAATAACCACACTCTCCCCTAACATCAGCCCATTCTTCGTCCCGCCGAAACTGAGAATATCAATGCCGCAATCTACCGTCAGCTCCTTAAAACCAAGGTCCAGAGCCACACAAGCATTTGCCAGCCGCGCTCCGTCCATGTGCACATACATGCCGTGCTGATGCGCCAAGTCAGTCAGCGCTTTCAGCTCTTCCGGAGTATAAACTGTTCCCAACTCCGTACATTGCGAAATATAAATAGCTCCCGGTTGCGAGTGATGCTGTTCGCCGAAGTTCTTCAGGTGAGGGCGCACCAGCTCAGGTGTCAACTTACCGTCAGAAGTAGCGATGGGACGTATCTGACAACCCGTCATACGTGCAGGAGCGCCACATTCGTCCACATAAACATGCGCCGTCTCCGCACAAAGAATTAAATGATAAGGACGTGTCGCCAACTGCAAAGCCACCGCATTACTGCCTGTCCCGTTGAATACAAACAGCGGTTCACAATCCGCCGCAAAAACTTCCTTTATTTTACGGACAGCTTCCTCTGTCCAAGGATCATCACCATAACCTACTGCATGATCCTGATTCGCCCGGTTCAGCGCTTCCATCACCAATGGATGCACACCGGAGTTGTTATCCGAAGCAAAACTTCTCATTGTTTCCTTACATTAAAATTTGCAGTGCAAAGAAACATATTTTTCCGGAAATATATGAATTTTGAATGATGAATTCTGAATTATTGAACACAGAGGTACTGTGTTTTAAATTTAAATTCTCATTTTACGATGCATTCAGCGTATGAAACTAAAAAAGTCACATCGACATCACGCCGGCATGACTTCAAGAGAATTTATGGAATTTACTACACGAACTCCTCAACCATATACATGTCGCTGACGAAATCGTCGACAATATCACTCAGGTTCTCGCAGGCTTCGTCAGGTGTTTCGCCATAAGCGCTGCACATGATATTACTTTTCAGATAGGCGTAATAACCGCCATCGCCCGTTGTCTCAATAGCATAATCGTTTCTATTCAGTTTCATATCAAACTCCTTTCTTTTGTTTATTATGCTGCAAAGATGAGAGTTTGGTGTTACGGGGGCGTGTAGGCAGTGTGACAAAGTTGTAAAAATTATGCCAGCCCTAAAATTGTTTTTAACCTATTCTCAAGTGACACAATTTCCGCATTTTTGAGCAAATGTAAGTCTTCTGTGAATATTACAGGGATTGAAGTCCCGTTAAGGACAAAGCTATTGGTTAGTTAGTCTTCTACTTGTAGGTAGGTAGTGTTTTACTTATGGATAGTTAGTGTTTC
>NZ_DBDF01000047.1 GCF_002293435.1 Bacteroides sp. UBA939
AGTGTTCTACTTATGGATAGTTGACTTTTTCTGCATAAATAACCTGTAAATATACAATAATATACGAAAATAGTGCATCATTATTCTTTGTTTATTCATTACGTATGCTGGAACGGAGTTTTATAAATTAAGGTGTGTCACCGATAACGCATAAATTCCGTCATTATGTATTGAATAATAAGCTTTCTTTGTTTTTTTTGATAGTCTGTTTAAATTTTGCTCAGCATTAGTTTCACNNTCAAAACAAGCTGAATAAAAAACTTTTTGAGGAAAATTTAAACAGGCTCTTATATTCTACAGAACTTTTCTTTCTTGGAAATGGTTATATACAGGGGAGAGTTTTCTTTTTAAGTAAATCATCTTGTTTACATAAGTTGTGCAATTCGATGCAAACGATTGCATTATTGCTATTGCATATTTCTTATATTTCTTATCACTAAATATTTTAATAAAACATATTTTTGTTGCGTCGTGTTATAGATACTTTAAAAACAAGAAACATCGGAGGATAATTCTTAAATAATATATAGGTAATTAATATTGTTAACTTTAATTTTTTAAATGCATGAAGCAAGTTAATCTTAGAATCTGTCGAATGATTCTTCCCCTATTGATGGGGCTATTCTTGTCTGTTGGCGTTTATGCACAAAACATTACCGTGAAGGGGTATGTAAAAGATGCCTCCGGACTGGAAGTGATAGGCGCAAATGTCGTAGAAAAAGGAAATACCTCCAACGGTACCATCACTGACCTTGATGGAAACTTCACGTTGAGTGTTCCGCAGGGAGCCACAATATCAGTTTCATTTATCGGTTATACAACGGCTGAGGTTGCAGCAGCCCCTACTGTTATGGTGACATTGCAGGATGACTCTGAACTATTGAATGAAGTTGTAGTTGTGGGTTATGGCCGCACAAAGAAAGATGACCTAACAGGTTCGGTAACAGCGATTAAACCCGATGAACTCAGCAAAGGTATCACCAACAATGCACAGGATATGTTGGTAGGTAAAGTAGCCGGCGTTGATGTTATTACCGCAGGTGGTACTCCGGGTGCAGGCGCTCAGATTCGCGTGCGTGGTGGATCTTCTCTTAATGCTTCAAACGACCCGTTGCTCGTAATTGATGGTTTGACTATCGATAACAATACTCCGACAGGTATGAGTAACCCTTTGGCTATGATTAACCCGAATGACATTGAAACCTTTACGGTTCTGAAGGATGCTTCCGCTACTGCCATTTACGGTAGCCGCGCTTCCAACGGCGTTATCATTATCACTACCAAGAAAGGCGTGAGCGGTTCCGCTCCCAAGGTTTCTTATAATGGTGACATGACGGTTTCTATGGTTCAGAAAAAGTATGATGTGCTCAATGGAGATGAATTCCGTGCGCTTGCTGATAATATCTGGGGTGACCAGGCGACTACCATAGGCATGGGCAATGCCAATACCGACTGGCAGGATCAGATTTTCCGTACCTCCATCTCTCACAGCCACAATGTATCTTTATCCGGTGGTTTGAAGAACATACCTTACCGCTTGAGCGTGGGCTATAACTCTTCCGATGGTATTGTTAAAGAATCATGGATGCGTCGTGCCAACGTAGGTTTGAATCTTTCTCCCTCTTTCTTTGACAAACATCTCAATCTGAAGGTTAACGCCAAGTATATGTACGAGAAGAACCGTTATGCCGATGCAGGCGGTGCAATCGGCGCTGCCCTTTCAATGGACCCTACGCAACCCGTGTATTTTGCTGCCGATGACTCCCGTGCTCCTTTCTTTGGTGGCTATTTCCAGCATGTGCAGGCACCTAAAGATTTCAATGCCGAGTGGAAATATACGAATAACCCCAATGCTACTCAGAACCCTCTGGCTTTGTTGGACTTAAAAAACACACAGGCTGCTGCCAGTGACTTTACAGGCAACTTTGATGTGGAATATAAAGTACATGGCTTTGAAGATTTGATTCTGCATGCCAGCTATGGAGGCCAATACACCGAGAGCAAACAGGATGATGTAATCTCCAAGTATTCTTATTCTGACAACTATTTTGGTTGGGATGGCATAACGCAGACCTATAAATATAGCATCACTGCCAATGCTTACGCTCAGTATGTGAAAGAAATAGGCGCTCATAATTTGGATATCATGGTTGGTGCCGAAGAAAGTCACTTCCATCGCCAGGGTTACAATTATGGTCAAGGAACCGATCCTTACAGTGGCGCTCCTCATAATCCTGCATTGAGAGATGAACAAGAATGGGCTACGCACAACTCCCTGGTTTCTTACTTCGGTCGTATGAACTATACGCTGCTCAACAGATATATGCTTACGGCTACGTTCCGTGCCGACGGTTCCTCCCGTTTCTCCGAAAACAACAGATGGGGTTACTTTCCTTCTGTGGCATTGGCTTGGAAAATCAATGAAGAAGGATTCATGAAAGACCTCACTTGGTGGAATGAATTCAAACTCCGTTTGGGTTGGGGTATGACAGGTCAGCAGGACATTAACAACGACTTCGGCTATGTAACTCATTATTTAGCGAGTGACTCTTACGCCCAGTATCCTTTTGGTGATACTTACTATTACACGATGCGTCCGGCGGCTTACAACCCCGACTTGAAGTGGGAGACTACCATTACTTATAATGCCGGCCTTGATTTCGCATTCCTGAACAACCGTATCACGGCCAATATTGACGCTTACTACCGTGAAACCAAAGATTTGCTGAATACTGTCACCATTCCGGTAGGTATGCAGTTTGGTTCTCAGTTGACTAAGAATATCGGTTCGTTGAAGAACTACGGTGTGGAATTCGCCATCAATGCAAAACCCATTGTAACCAAAAACTTTACTTGGGATGTGAGCTACAATATCGCTTGGAATCACAATGAGATTACCGACCTGGTGGATGGCGATGCCGGATATTATGCATGGTCCGGACCTTCAATCAGCCGTGGTATCGGTACTTTGATTCAGGCAAATACCGTAGGTGAAGCCACCAACTCATTCTTTGTGTATCAGCAAGTGTACGATGAGGCCGGCAAACCTATTGAAGGAATGTATGTGGATCGTGACGGTAACGGACGTATCGACAATGGCGACCGTTATTTCTACAAGAAACCCTCTGCTGATGTCATTATGGGTCTTACCACTAAATTCCTCTACAAGAATTGGGATTTGAGTATGGCTTTCCGCGCTTCTATCGGCAATTATGTGTATTACGATTTCTTATCGAGCCGTGCTACAGTCAGCCAATCCGGCCTATACTCTAACAGCGCTCTGCGTAACACTACTCCCGAGGCTGTAGAACTGGGCTTCACAGGTATAGGAGTGGGCAATAATAACTTCCTGAGCGATTATTTCGTACGTAATGCTTCCTATTTGAAGTGTTCGAACATTACGTTGGGCTATTCATTCCCTGCCTTGTTTAAGATTGCAGGCCATGAATCGTGTTCCGGCCGCGCATTCGTTACCACTCAAAATCCCTTTATCATCTCCAAGTATAAAGGTATCGACCCTGAAGTGGCAAGCGGTGTCGACTCTAATCCCTATCCGCGCCCATTCAGTGTACAAATTGGCTTGAGCCTGAATTTCTAAACTATTAAATGTATATAATGATGAAACATATATTAATAAAAACAGCCCTTGCCGCTTTTCTTATGGGTGGAGTGGCAACGTCGTGTGTTAACGACTTGAATATTTCGTCTATCGACCCGCAATCCAGTTCAACGTATGAAGATATGCAACTGCTGGCTAAAGTTTATGGAACACTGGGTCTGACCGGGCAAAGAGGCCCTGACGGCAGTGGAGATATCAGTAGCAACGAAGGTGAAAGCGGATTCTACCGTACCACGTTTAACCTGCAGGAACTTTGTACCGACGAGTGTCTTTGGGCTTGGCAGACTGACCCTGATATTCCTCAGATTACCAATATTGACTGGACGTCTTCATCTGAGCGCGTGCAGTGGGCATTCCAGCGTTTAGCTTTCGACGTGACACTTTGTAACTTCTATCTTACCAATACGGAGGATAAAGCCGAAGCTCCTGACTATAAACTCTATCGTGCGGAGGTTCGTTTCCTGCGTGCCCTTCATCTGTGGTACTTCCTCGATCTTTGGGGAAAGGCTCCTTTCAAAACCACTTACGATATCTATGAGTTGCCGGTAGAGAAAGCAGGCAAAGAACTTTATGACTGGATTGATCAGGAACTGACTGCTATAGAACCGGAGCTTGCCGAAGTAGGTGCATTCAATAATTCCGCCAACTTTGGTCGTGCCGACAAGGGTGTTGCTTATATGCTCCACGCCCGTTTGGCCCTGAACTCCGAAGTATATACCAAAGGTGCAGTAAAAGACTATCAGAAAGCTATTGACTATTGTAACCTGCTTGATGGAAAATACGAACTTTCCACGGCTGCAAAGAATGGATATACAGGTTACGAACAAGTGTTTATGGCCGACAATGACCAGAACCTGCAAGCCATGAAGGAGATTATTTTCCCTATCCGTCAGGATGGTCTTAAAACAAAATGTTATAGTGGCGCCAATTATCTGGTAAGTTCTACCCGTATCACCGGAATGCCTTATATGGGCACTAACAATGGTTGGAGTTGTAACTTCGCCCGTGCGGCTTTGGTCAAGAAGTTCTTCCCTACTATCGAAGATTGCCCGATTTCTACCGTAGCCGCTCCCAGTACAACTTCTGAGGCTGAAGTTATCGCACTCGACGAAGCGGCAGGTACTACTACCAAAGATGTACAGCAGAAAGCCAATGACCAGCGTGCACTGTTCTATTCTGGTTACGGTGGTGTACTTCGTAAGCTGCAGAGCGATCAGATTGCAGGCTTTGGTTCCGGTCTTTCTATTGTGAAATGGAGCAATATCCGCACAGATGGTGCACAGACCTCAGATATCGAATTCCCCGATGTGGACATTCCATTGTTCCGCTATGCTGAAATGTATCTGACCCGTGCGGAAGCTAAATACCGTCTGAGTGGCGACCCGCAACAGGCTCGTGCCGATATCGAAGTTTTGCGTAGCCGCGCAGGCGCTTCTACTCCTGCCACCATCACCGAACAATATATTATTGACGAATGGTGCCGTGAGTTCTACATGGAAGGTCGTCGTCGTAGCGACTTGGTTCGTTTCGGCCTTTTCACAGGCGACAAGTACCTCTGGGACTTCAAGGGTGGTGTAGCCGCAGGCAGGAGCGTGGAAGATTTCTTCAACGTGTATCCCATTCCGGCCGATGACATCAATGGCAATAAGAACCTGAGTCAGAACCCGCGTTATTAATAGAATAATTATCGAATCTACTAAAATAGAAACAATAATATGAAAAAGATATTGTTAGGAATGTTGCTTCCCGTTTTTACTTTGGTGCTGGTCACCTCGTGCGAGAAAGATATGGATAGCAATCCCACATTCCACGAAAATACTTCAGGATTTGTATTGAATATGCCTGCCAACGCAGCCAATAATGTATTGGACTTGCTGGCTACTAACGAACTCACATTTACTACCAGTCAACCCGATTATGGTGGTATACCCTTGAGCACCAACTATGATTTGGAAGTATCCTTTGAAGATTTCAGCGCAGAAACACCTGTGTACAAACTTGTGACAAGCTCTACCTCTACTGCCATAAAAGTAGCGGGCAGCAGATTGAATGACGCTGTGGTTACCATGTTTCAGGAGGCAAATGAAGGCGTGACATATCCTTCCAATGAAGTGAAAGACCTTTATGTGCGTCTGCATGCCAACGTTAATGGCATGGAACTGGGCAGTTGTTACTCTAATGTTATCAAGATTCAGGTGATAGCCACTTATCAGGCTCCGAGCATCACGTTGCCCGAAAAGCTCTATGTTGCAGGATCAAGTATTGGTGCACCTTGGGGAACCTGGAAGCCGCTTAATAAAGTCTTTGGTCTCGATGGCTATTACTTCACGGTGGTGTATATCCCTGACGGCGGTGAATTTAAGTGGGGTACTTATCCCGAACAATGGTTAGGCTATGCCGATGTGGCGACATATACCGATGAGGCCGGTGCCGGACTTTCCGACAGTGGCGGTAACATCAAAGTTGCAACCGGCGGTTGGTATGTACTCTGCTTCAGAGCCAAGATTAGTGGCGAGGCCATAGAATATACATTGAACGTTTATCCCGCAGCCCTCTACATTATTGGCGCTGCTACCGAGGGTGCTTTGTGGATAGATTCGGAACCTAATTTTAAATTCACGGCTCCTGCCGATGATACCGGTGTTTGGGAATCTCCTGCATTTGCCGGCGGTGGTGAAATGCGCGCTTATGTCAAAGTAGGTACATTCGATTGGTGGCGTACTGAGTTTACACTCTTCGAGGGTAATTTGTTCTGGCGTGATATTGATATTCCTAATAATTGGGCTGAAAGTAAGGGTGCTGAATATAGTATCACTCCTGCTGCAGGTCAGAAGTTGTACGTTACGATTGGTACTCCGGGTGTAGATGCCAATGATACGGGTGAGGTAAGATAACCTGAATGATAATCTTATTTAAAAAGAAAAACATTATGAAGAAAAATCAGATACTCGCAGGTATATTCCTTGCCGGAATTACCTTAAGTGCTTGCACGGAAGACTATACGGATTGGGCTAACCCCCAATCCAATGCTCCCGAAGAAGCTGCCGCCAAATATCAAATCAATTTTGCCGCGGGCGCCGATGCGGTCATAGACATGGATGAATTTTACAGCACTGTTGCAGCAGAAGTCCAAAAGACGGATTCTGTGGCATTGGTTACTCTCTCTTCATCAAGTTCCGAAGTGGCTTCGTTCAAAGTAAACAGTATAAATATCAATGGAGCGGCTATCAACGCAGCATTGACGCAGGGCGTCATAAAGGTGAATACCCTTGAACTTGATTCTGTAGTCCGCGAAGTATTCTTCAGCCGTGCCCATGTAGAACGTGTGCTCGAGGTGAATATGAATGTTGCCGCTAAACTGAAAAGCGGTGAAGCAGTAAACGTATCGGGCGCTTCCGAAGCCAAGCTTACTCCGATTACTACTCCGGAACTTAATCCTGATGGATATATGCTGTTGGGCGACTTTGTAGAAAACGGTGCCGGATGGGATGCTGCAAATCCTGTTGTCATGAATCCGGTTGAAGGTAAAGAAGGTGTTTACCAGGTTACCATAGAAACAAAGAATGAGGGTGACAACTGGTTCAAGCTTTACGAAGCTTACGACCCGGCTGCCGGTTGGGACGGTCCTACCGGTGCTAATGCCGGACAGATAGGCTGTCGTGTGAACGGTGATAACAAGACCGAGAACTTCGCTGTTTGGACAGGTGATATATATGGGGTCGAAACTCCTGTTATTACCGGGAAAGGACACTTTGTCGTTACATTTGATGCAGTCAACTATACTTATTCGGTTACTCCTGCTACTGCTTATCTCTACATGGCCGGTGATGTAAACGGATGGGCACAGATTGATGTGCTGGCAAGTCCGGAGTTCAATAACATCTACGTGGGTTATATGTATCTCAACCAGAATGGTTTCAAATTCAGTTCGGAGCCAAACTGGGACGGTACCAACTATGGTGAAGGTTTCAGTACCGCCGCCGATGCTGCCAATATCATGATGACTGAGGAGGCGGGTTTCTATCAGGTAAATGTTAACCTGAATGAGAAGACCTATACCTTGGCTCCCATTGCGATAGGTATCATCGGTTCTGCCACTACCGGTGGTTGGGATTCAGATACGGATATGACCTATAGTATGGAGAATCATTGCTGGACCGTTACTACCGGGTTGGCTGATGGTGAGCTTAAGTTCCGTGCCAATGATGATTGGGCTATTAGCTGGGGCGGTACTCCCGAAAGTCTGACCACCAATAATGGCGCTAACCTCCAAGTTGCTGCCGGCAATTATACCATTAATTTTTATCCTCTTTGTGAGGGTAAATCCTATTGTACGATTGAGGCAGCTGATTGATTGGGGTTAACTTATAGCCTGCAGTATGAATAATACAGGCTAAGTTTAAACTGTTAGGCATTTGATAAGAGTCCTCTTTCTCGCATTGCAAAAAACGGGAAAGGGGGCTTTTGCCTTTTCACTGAAACTATATAACTAATATCATTATGAAGAATTTTAGATTAATACCCGTTATCTTATTATTGTTTGCTCTATGTGTTGAAACCCATGCTCAACAACGCCTTTTGGGTGGTGATATATCTTTGTTACCAAGTTACGAAGAAGCCGGGACTGTATATCGTGATGAAACCGGGAATGCAGTAAAGCCTCTTGACTATTTTAAGGAACAGGGTTGGAATGCCATTCGTGTTCGCCTCTTTGTTGACCCTTCCAAGGCTTCTGCCGAGCACAAGGGCGAAGGTGTGTGCCAAGACTTGGATTATGTGACCAAATTCGGGCAACAGATAAAAAAAGCAGGTTATCAATTCATGCTTGATTATCATTACTCCGATACATGGGCTGATCCCGGCAAGCAATTCGTGCCCGACAGATGGAAGAATGCCGATGTGGCTTCGTTACCGGATAGTGTATATCAATACACCAGGAATAGCCTTGAATTTCTGGTGAAAGCAGGGGCATGCCCCGACCTTATACAAGTGGGGAATGAGATAACCAACGGGATGTTATGGCCGTTTGCCAAGGTAGACCCGCTTGGAACGGATAATTGGGATTTCCTCGTAAAGCTTCTGGAGAGTGGTGCCAGGGCTTGTAGGGAAGTGTGTCCCAAGGCAAAGATAATTATCCATACAGAGAAAGCGGGAGAATGGGATAAAACCAAAGCTTACTACAATCATTTGCAGCAGCTTGATTACGATGTCATCGGACTTAGTTATTATCCCATGTGGCATAAGGCCGTAGGTGTACTTGCCGCTACGCTCGATTCTCTTGCTATGGATTTTCCGGATAAGGAGGTAATGATAGTGGAGGCTGCCGCCTACTATTCGCACGAGAATGACCAATGGGCAAAAGGTGCGGATCAATACTCTGAATTCTATCCCATCAGTGTTGAGGGACAACGTATCTTTACTCATGAACTGGTGGCAGAGTTACGTCGCCATGCCAATGTGACGGGGTTGTTCTGGTGGTTCCCTGAAGAAAATGCCTGTGGTAATAAGGTTACTGACGGGTGGCTTAATCGTGGGCTTTTTGATAATCGTACAGGGAAGGCTCTTCCGGCAATGAAAGAGTTTAGTCTGTTTGTGCAGCCTGTTATTCGTTGATTTCTTGCCTGCATTATTCATACAGGCTAAGAAACTGTTTTGATTTTCCTTTTTAACCTGAATAATGCAGATTAAAAGTTCATTATCTTTAGACGCGGATAACGCGGATGACGCGGATTCTTAAATGCTGCGCTACGTTAGCCCAACCGGAAGATAAAAAGAGATCCGCGTCATCCGCGTTATCCGCGTCTAAAAAATGATAGTATAAACTAATTATGAACAGCTACTTATGAATAATGCAGGATAGTATAAAGTAATTGTGACGAGTGTCTTATACAGTGTCAGAAGTCACTTAAACAGTGCCCGAACGGGATATATATGGTGAAAACATAAGAATTACAACTTTACCCATAGTTTCCGGAACAATGTCCGGAGCCAATGTCCGGAGCAATGCGAGGATGCTTACGCGACGTTTATGCGATGCTTGCAATACATTTATGAAATGCTTGCAATACATTTATGCGATACTTGCAATACGTTTACGCGATGCTTGCAATGCGTTTGTTCAATGTTTACCAAAAGTGGTGAAAGCGGTGAAACCTCAAAAAAAGGCACTTTTTGCGGTCTGCTTTCACCCGTTATGTGCTATGAATAAGGAGGCTGCATGGAGAGGTGAAACCGGTGAACCCCGAGAATAAACTATATGTAGAGATTGGTAAAGAGGGGGGGATTAGTGATTAGTAGGAGTGATTAGTGATTAGCAAGAGTATCTCTATTAGCTTCGCTGACAGCTTCTCTGATTTCTTTCACTAAGGTACGTTCTCCTCCTCCCAATCATCATCAAAAAAGGGTGTCACTTATGGGAATTAAAGTGACACCCTTTTCTTATTCGTAAATCTTATTTAGCAACCTGTTCAACCATCTCCAACGGAAGCGGAACCAGCGGCGGGTACTGATTTGCATACCGCCGAAGCGCAGCACAAAGTCGCGATAACCATATTGGCGGAAAGGAAGCCCGACATCCATAAACTCCAAATGGTCGTACTTCCGTTTTTTGGCATCATACAAAGCGTACCATACGGCAAGCACACCCGGATATTGAAGGGCGTAAGTCTTGCGCATTCCGCCGGAGAACCAAAGATATGCATCCCATTGGGAGTAAATGCAGGCGCTGCCGCCTATAATTTTCCCCTTGTAGGTAACAATGAATATTTTACTCTGCTTATTACTTACCATTTTTTCTTCCAGATACCGGAAGAACTCTTTGCTGGGAAAGTGCCGGCGTATTTTAGAGGAATAAACGTTGTGCAGCATCTGTGAGAACTCACGCACTTCTTCCGGAGTTTTGGCTTCCCGCACTTCCGCACCGTTTTTCAATCCCTTCTTGACTTGCCGGATGCGTGAGGAACTAAAGCGGTCTTCTACGCGTTCGATGCTATGCAGTGAATTGCGTACGCGTAACCAGTTTATGGCAAAGTAATGATTTTGCCGGAAAGATTTATAACCGAACATTGAGTTCTCCAGGTTACGGAACTCAATGATGAATGCTTCGCGTAATGCTTCCTTGGTGAGCCGTTGCAACATTTCGCCAAAGAGAATTTCTTTATCGGCGGTTTCTTCAAAATACTCTCCGGTACCATAAATCTCACATCGTCTGATGATGGCAGGCGGGAAGATGCGGATACTCTTTCGTATCACTGCCAATAGCTTGGATACAAACTTTCCGTCTTGGGATGCAACAATGAGCAGAGGTGTATAACCCCGAGTCGCTTCGTAAGTGTGAAACAACTCAGTAGAGTGAAATGTGTTCTTGCCCGGCAGCTCCGGGATGTCACTCCCTCGGTAATATGTGGTTAGTTTCAAAGGCATTGGCTACAAATTTAGAAAATAATCTTGTATCTTTGCGTGCTTGAATGATAATTTATTTCAAAACAATGGTATATGGACAATTTCATTGAATTACTAAAAGCCCGCCGCAGTATGCGGAAGTTTACGGATGAAGAATTGACGCAGGAGCAAGTCGTAGCATTGATGAAGGCTGCATTGATGTCTCCTACATCGAAACGAACCAATTCATGGCAGTTTATTGTGGTGGATGATAAAGAGATACTTGAAAAATTATCGCATTGCAGGGCACAGTCCTCACAATTTATAGCCGGCGCTTCGCTGGCGGTTGTGGTAACTGCCGATCCGCTGGCAAGTGATGTGTGGATTGAAGATGCTTCCATTGCTTCCATAATTATACAATTACAGGTTGAAGACATGGGCTTGGGCAGTTGCTGGGTACAGATACGCGAACGTTTGACAGCTTCGGGCATGCCGTCTGACGAATACGTGCGTGAAGTACTCGACATTCCTTTGCAGTTGCAGGTGCTCAACGTCATAGCTATCGGACATAAAGGTATGGAACGTAAGCCTTTCAATGAAGAACACCTGCTATGGGAAAAAGTTCATATTAATAAATTCGGGGGAGATAACAGTGAGCGCGGCTAAAGCAAACAATAACCGGGATACCTATAAGGCTACCGCCATTACGCTGATTGCTTTCGGTATTCTTTATCTGGTAGATAAATTGGTGCATTTCTCCGCTATAGGCCTGCCGTGGGTGATGAACAAAGATAATTTCCTGCTTTATACGGCAGTGATTTTCCTATTGTTCAAGCATGACAAATCAGTGGGACTGGTGCTGATAGGCTTGTGGCTGATACTGAATTTCGGTCTGATTACAGCCTTACTTGGTACGATGTCCGCCTATTTGTTGCCATTGGCATTGTTGGTGCTTGGAATTATCTTGTATTGGTTGTCTACAAGATGAATAGGAGTGTGCAGGATACGCCGGTTGCTTTTATCGGTGCCGGAAATCTGGCAACTAATCTGGCTAAAGCATTGTACCGTAACGGTTTCCGTATAGTGCAGGTGTATAGTCGTACGGAAGAGTCGGCCCGTACGTTGGCGCAGGCGGTAGAGGCGGAATATACGACAGAACTTTCGGAAGTGACGTCAGATGCCCGGTTGCATATCGTCTCTCTGAAAGATGATGCTTTTGTGGAATTGTTGCCTGAAATTGTGGCAGGTAAAGGAAATGCTTTGCTGGTGCATACGGCAGGTAGCATACCGATGAATATTTGGGAGGGAAAAGTTGTGCGGTATGGAGTCTTTTATCCTATGCAGACTTTCAACAAACAGCGCATGGCAGATTTCCATGAAATACCTTTCTTTATCGAAAGTAGCTCGCCGGAGGATACGGAATTGTTGAAAGCGATTGCTTCCGTTCTTTCGGAAAGAGTATATGAGGCTAACTCCGAACAACGGAAAAGTTTGCATCTGGCAGCGGTATTTGCGTGTAACTTCACCAACCACATGTATGTCCTTGCCGCCGGGCTATTGGAAAAGTATAACCTCCCGTTTGATGTAATGTTGCCTTTGATAGATGAGACAGCCCGCAAAGTACATGAGTTGGAACCGATACAAGCGCAAACCGGGCCTGCTATACGTTATGATGAAAATGTTATTGACAAACATCTGGATATGCTGGCTGATGAGCCGCAAGCGCAGGAGTTGTACAGGTTGATAAGCCGGAACATTCACCGGCTTGGTTGATAAGTACCTCGCCACAATTATTTTATACTATAAGCACTACCACCGCTATATTATCATTTATAATGCAAACTATTTATGACGAGACACTTACATCATATCTTGAGAGAATAAAAGAGAATGAAATAGTAATACCGATTGAAAAATAAAAGAACGATGCTGGACAATTTGAAGAAATATAACGTTATTCTTGCTTCCAACTCCCCTCGCAGGAAAGAATTGCTTGCCGGTTTAGGGGTGGACTATGAAGTGAGGACTTTGCCGGATATAGATGAATCTTATCCTGATAACTTGCAGGGAGCGGAAATCCCCCTTTACATCGCCAAGGAGAAAGCTGACGCCTACGTAGCCATGATGCATCCCGGTGAATTGATGATTACGGCAGATACTATCGTCTGGTTGGATGGGCAAGTGCTTGGCAAGCCGGCGGATCGTGAAGATGCCGTACGTATGCTACGTGCCATGTCGGGGCGTACTCACGAAGTGTTTACCGGAGTATGCATAACTACTGCCGAATGGCAACGGAGCTTTGCAGCGCAAACCGAAGTTCGTTTCGCTACATTGAGTGAAGCAGAAATAGCATATTACGTAGATACTTTCCAACCCATGGATAAAGCCGGTGCTTATGGAGTACAGGAGTGGATCGGCTTTATCGGAGTGGAAAATATCTCCGGAAGCTACTATAACATTATGGGGCTTCCGGTGCAAAAACTGTATAGGGAATTGTTGAAAGTGTGAAGCAGTCTCCGTTATTAATCAATCATATCAAGCATTAACGGAATATCCTCTTCATTGATACCCTGCTTGAGAATACTGTTCCGGTCTCTGGCAAACATTTCCATGAATGCGTTCCTGCTACCGCTTTCTGCGGCGGCTTTGCTATACAATCCGGCGGCCTTTCCAAGGTTTCCTAACGTCCATGCCACATGTCCGGCATTCAGATAATCTGTCGACAACGGTTTGCCGGCAAGTATTCTATCGTAGTATTTCATAGCCTGTTCGTACTTACCGCTGACGTACGAACACCAACCGATGCCTCGCCATGCTTTGATGGAATCATTCTCAAGGAAATCCAGTTTGAAGAAATATTGCAAAGCCTCTTCGTAGCGTCCTTCTTCGGCCAGACAACTGCCGGTATAGAACAGTACATTACGGTTTTCAGGTTGGATAGCTTCTACCCGGTGATAATATTCAAGAGCGCTGTCTATGTCTTTCATCTGGCGATAGCATGTGGCTAAATGGCGAAGCGTCCACAAATGATCAGGCTTCAGCATGTCGGCCTTCTGGTACGCATCTACAGCTTCCTGATAACGTTTCTCTTTCTGGAAACAGAATCCGGTCTTTTGGAAGACGTCTGCATTTGCCTGTTTCCGATCAATTAATATCCGGTAGATTTCCAACGCCTCTACGGGATGCTCTTTATGGAAGAGAAAGTCGGCAACGGCAGTCAGTAGTTCAGGATCGTTCAGCATTCTCTTCAGTACCGGATTGCGATGCAAGGCTATTTCTTCCTGGAAGATATTATGAAATTCAAACCTGTGCTGGTTTAATTTAAAGAAGCGGTATAAATCGTGTATATACTGGTTACTGATAGCTTCCGGGCGGACAGCATATTGCTTCAGACCGGCGCTATTCTTCTCTTCCATAAAGTCGGTCTGATCCGGTGGCGTCATTTGGCTTAACATCATATCGCGCTGTCCCTGCGGAAGCTGGGCTATGGTAAAACAGAATGAATATTTATCGCTGTTGCAGAAGAAGCCGGATTGCAGGATAATAGAGAATACGGATTTATCATTAGCCGGGTTCAGACCAATCAGATGTATAATGCTGGAATGCATCTGGTCGAAAGGGTAAAACCAATTATGAAGTTCCCGGAAGAAAGGATAACCTTTAAGCTGCGCGAATGTACTCATGTAGACATCGGCGCCTTCCAACTGCAATTCATTCATCTCGCGTATTTTGTCTCCTAATCCCGATTGCTCGAAGGCTTGTTCCCAGTCCGGATTGCGGTCATTCTCGTCCGTCTCTTCAAAACCGAATTTCATATTACGCATGATATTCACGTTTCTCATCATTTCGGGAATGATTTCTTCCCGCATTTTTTTGTCTATCTTTTCAGTTTCCTGGCTGCGCAATAACTGGATATATACCCGGTTCAGTTGTTTAGTGAAGTTAGGGTCTTCTCCATAGAGTGAAATACGTGCTTCCAACTCAGGGTAAAGCAGTACCCGTGACGGATAGAGGTGCAGGATAAAGACAAGTCCCACCAGCGCTCTTTGGTTGACGTGCGGGTTGGTATGTTGCAAGCCGTCGAGTAACCAATTGACCTTACGTTCGTCGAAACATTCCATAAGGCTGAGGGTAACGGCACTGACAAACAGGCATAAATCGTTGACCGCTAAAGTCTCCGAACGAAGCATATTTTGCGCCTGGACAGCTTCTTCCACAGTCCAACTGCTGTTGCTCCATGTCATCAGGAACATGACTTGGTGGGTTTCTTCATGTCGTTTCAGAATGGCATCCAACCCTTGGTAGTTAGCTAATTGAGATACGGCCATTTCGTCCGTAAATCCTTCCAGTATCTTTTGCAGACCGGAAATATCAGATACCTTCGGAAGCTGGTTCGGATTCCTGCGTAATGAGTGGTAGTAATGGGTGGATACCTCATCCAGTAGTATAAGGCGTGTCTGGTCGGCTATCTCCCAGGTATCAGCTACCAATTGACGGTAGAGTTTTTGTCGCTCCGGATCTTTCATGCCCAGCCGCATGTATTGCAACATATATCGGTATGAGGTCTGAATCTGTTCTAACCGGTTGCGGAGAGTCCAGTCATTACTGTTATGCAGGAAAGCATCCAGTTGAAAGATAGCTTCTTTCAGTCGCTTTTCTTCCAGAAAACTAACGATCTGGTTATATTGCTTTTGGATGGATTGTTCGTTCATATTTGGGCCTTTCTTTAATTACATTAATAAAGATACAAAAATGATGCCAAAAAAGTTTGAGTACCCTGAAGCCGGTAAATCCATCCCATGAGATGGTAAAATCCGTCTCATGAGACGAAAAAATCCGTCCCATGAGACGAGAATATTTGTCTCGTGAGACGAATTTTTTCATCTCACGAGACAAATATTTCCGTCTCACGAGACAAATTTTCCTGTTTCATGGGACAATTCTGCGGAACTTGCCTCTCATAACGCAGGCAGCATTAAAAAACTACTTCAGGTATAAACTTCTCGCTCCATTTGTTTATCTTTGCACCGATTTATTCTGTACATAGATACTTGTGAAGAAACAAAATATAGTAAATGATATGTTAGATAAAAATGCCAGGATATATGTAGCGGGACACCGCGGACTGGTAGGTTCCGCTATCTGGAAGAACCTGCAAGATAAAGGGTACACAAACCTTGTCGGTAGAACTCACAAAGAACTGGATTTGCTGGATGCCGTAGCCGTCCGTCAGTTCTTCGACGAAGAACAACCGGAATACGTATTTCTTGCCGCCGCTTTCGTAGGCGGCATCATGGCAAATAGCATATACCGTGCAGATTTTATTTATAAAAACCTGCAGATCCAGCAAAATGTTATCGGTGAGAGTTTCCGCCATAACGTAAAAAAGTTACTCTTTCTGGGAAGTACCTGTATCTATCCCCGTGATGCCGAACAACCCATGAGTGAAGATTCTCTCCTCACTTCTCCGTTGGAATATACCAATGAGCCATACGCCATTGCTAAAATTGCCGGATTGAAAATGTGCGAAAGTTTCAACCTGCAATACGGTACGAACTACATTGCCGTAATGCCTACCAACCTCTACGGGCCAAACGACAACTTTGACCTGGAGCGCAGCCATGTACTCCCTGCCATGATACGTAAAGTGCATCTTGCCCATTGCTTGCAACGGAACGATTGGGATGCCGTACGCAAAGATATGAACCAACGTCCGGTGGAAGGCATTGATGGCAACCGCAGTGAAGAAGACATTCTGTCCGTGCTTGGTAAATATGGTGTCAGCGATATGGAAGTTAAGCTCTGGGGAACAGGCACTCCGCTCCGTGAATTCCTGTGGAGTGAAGAAATGGCGGATGCCAGTGTATTCGTGATGGAACATGTGGATTTCAAGGATACCTATAAACAAGGCGACAAGGAGATACGCAACTGTCATATTAATATCGGTACCGGCAAGGAAATATCTATTCGCGGGCTGGCGGAACTGATAAGCTCCACTGTCGGTTATCAGGGTAAGCTGACTTTCGATAGTAGTAAACCGGATGGAACTATGCGTAAACTGACTAACCCGTTAAAGCTGCATACATTGGGATGGCATCACAAAGTGGAAATCGAAGAAGGCGTGCGGCGAATGTACAATTGGTATATCGGGGGATAATAACTGCCTACTGCGAGTTATTTATATTATTGATTATCAGAACTATCTTGATTCTCCTCCTCCCGGGAGGAGGAGTACCCGTAGGGGGAGGTGGTAGGNNGGGGGAGGTGGTAGGTAAAACAAATACCGATTAATCATAAATCTAAGGAATCTTTTCACCTACCACCTCCCCCCTTTCGGGGTACTCCTCCTCCCGGGAGGAGGAGAATCAAGATAGTTTAGTAACATGCAGACAACATGTGATAGTTTCTAAATTCTAATCACAACTTCAGAATCCGGCTTCCAAATAAACCTTCTTAGCAGTAGATATTACTTCCTTCTGAGGAGTATCCGGGTACGTCTTTTTTTCTTTAGTCCATGCCTCTTCAAGTGCGTAAAAGTCAATATCTTCGAGAGTTTTCTTCTGCATTTTCTCAGTCAGATACCGGAAAAAGGTTTCCCAGCGCATCCGGTAAAAGTCTTTCAGTATGCCGTTCCATTCCCGATGGGCATAATCGCGTAGTCCTCCTTTGTCCGCGGCAGTGCGGTTACCCCAGGTCGTGATCTGCGTACGCGCATTCCATTCGTACAAATCTTTTTCCTCCGCCGTTTGCCCAATACTTCGGGCTGCATTAATCCAGCTTCCCAGCATGAATTCCGAACGGGTAGAAAGTAGCTCGTCCTGAAGGTCTATCAAACGGAGGAACTTTTTAGTAGTCCGTTCAAAAGCATAACGATCTCTGGCACGGTAAGCTGCCGTAACTTCCAATTGCGTACGACGTCCTTTCTCCGCAATAGCTTGCCGGACGATATCGACCAAGTCGTATTCAAAATTGTTATTCCCTTTGAACTCGTCTGCCACCGAAAGCATGAGTCGGGCAGCCCGGATAACGTCGTCCGCCTCGTAATAGATATCGGATTCCGACCAGGCAGAAACCGTATTGACCACTTCTGCCGGACGGGCGCAGAATACCGACTCCGTAGCCCCCTGTTGGGTAGATTCAACAGGACAATTGTAGATGGAATTGGATAACAACTTCCAAGCCTCCCACACCGCCGGCGTTGTTTTCCCGTAACGCGCTTTGATGTATTGCTGCAACCAGTCATCTTTTTCGAAACGCTCGGCTCTCCAGGGGAGTTCGCACAGAAGTTCGTACATCACGGGATTGTTCTCCGAACCTTCCATACTCAAACCGACGCCACACAGCGTTTTTTCGAATGAACTTTCCTTAGCCTTATAAAATTCGTCAATCACATGCGCCATCTTCCCATGCAAACCTACGTTGCCGCCAAAATTAAGTAACATGCAGTATATCCAATCATGTTGTCCATAGCCGTTTTCCCTTTTCCAGGTTGAATTCGGGTCTCCCCATTGCGGACGGCTTTCCGAATTCAGGTCAAGTACCAGCATGTCGCCCTGATTGATATTCTCAATCATTTGTGGGCGTGGGTTGGCTCCCCAAGCTTGGATAACCCATACCGCTTTCGGATTATTCTTCTTCATAGCTTTCAGAATAGCCTGACCGGTAGCATCAAGATCTACCCCTTTGGTACTTCCTCCTTCATGGAAAGGATCCATACTGTAATAGTTGGCTTTTCCATAAAGTTTGTTCATCTCTTTATAATAGAGACTGGCAATTTTCTGAAAGTTCGGATCAGTAGGTTGCAGGAAAGCCGGTCGGCGGTAACTGCACCACAATCCCGGGTCGGCTACGTTCAAATTTAATTTTTCTTTTGCATTGTTAGGCAGCATACCCGAGTATCCGGGTAAAACAGGCTCTATGCCATATTCACGCAACCGGCTGATAATTTTTTGTTGTAATGCAGCCTGCTGACTGTACCAATTGTCAGGGTTAGGGCCTCCCCAGCCTTCAAGGTTATTCATCAGCCACCATGCCATAAAACCGGGGCCGGCAATGAAGTCGTTGATTTCCTGCTTGTTATATCCCAACTTAGTCAAAAGGTTATACCAAACACATTCTGACCCGGTAACCGCCAGCGGAAGATTGATTCCATGCAACGCCATCCAGTCGATTTCCTTTTCCCAACGCTCCCAGTCCCAGAAAGCCATGGTATAGGAAAAAGTACAATAATTGAAGTCATAGCGGTGCTTGAGATTGGTTTCACGTCGTTCTTTCTGCGATACAGGCGGAAGAATATCGGGCAGTTGTACCTGCATATTATTCCAGGTGAGGTGAACACCTGCATAATACTTCAAATACCAATGGATACCGGTGGCAATACTTACATGGTTGTTGCCACGTACCACGACTTTGTCTCCCTGTTGATCGAGTTCGAAGAAATCCGTAGGGGATTTCACTTGTTCGATGATAAACTTGTCTGCACTGCCGGGAGCGACGCGATCCAGTAATCCTTTGATGGGCGAAGAAGCTTGCAAAGATAAGGTAATGCAGAGAACAAAAAAGAAGGTTTTTAATCTTGTCATAAATAGTATAGAGATTAAGAATTAATTATATTCACTTTTCCTAAAGAAAAATGACGCGAATAAAGCAGAAGCCAAAAGAAAGCCACATGTTTATCCGCGTCAAAATTACCATAAAAAACGGCTACTGAAAACAGCTGTTAAAAAATGTTTTATAAAAATAACCATTAAAAGTAATTGTTAACCTGTATTATTCATCTTCAGGAGTTAAAGGAGTTATCACGTTGTTAGGAGTTAAGGAGTTAAGCCGATAGGGTTGCTTATGTCTTACAGAGTATCGGCTTTAACTCCTAAGCCAACTTGTTGGCTGATAATTCCTTTAGCTCTTCTAACTCCTACAGTATGAATAATACAGGTTAAGGATTACCATCCCGGATTCTGTATCAGGTTCGGGTTCACATCGATATAGGTTTGACGAATTGGGTATAAATATTGTTTTTCAGTGAAAATCATCGGACGTTCGGGCAGAACTCTCGCCTGATAGAACGTTTCGGCTGTAGCGCCTGCTGATGTCAATCCTCTCATACCTTGCTCATCTTCCTTGAAGAAAGGTATAGCCTCTTTCCAACGTCTCAGGTCGTATAACCAATGTCCTTCGAATATCAGTTCGTTCATTCTTTCCCGGCGAACCACTTTGATCAGTTCCTGTCCGGTCTTGTTGCCGAATGATTCGGCAAAAGTCGGTAAGCCGGCTTTGTCACGAATAGCATTGAAGTAGCGCGTAGCGTCGGCATCCAATGAGCCGGTATATTCAGCGCAAGCTTCCGCATAGTTCATGTACAATTCGCCCAAGCGGATAATGGGGTGCGGGTAGGGGTTTATTGTTATAACCGGTGACGTAGCCCTAACTTCATTGGCAGGGTGTATTCCTTTCTTCAATGCGTATCCGCCATACAAGTGGTCGGCATTCAAATCGGCCTGCTTAACGCCGCTCGGTTCACCGAAGCGAAGTTTCAATGTAAGCGTATCGCCATTAATCTCGTACGGGCCACGGTCGTAACCTACGTAAGCATAAAAGCGGGGTTCCCGATTGCGATGCAAATAGATGGTAGAATCGCCCGGCAAGATATCCATACGGTTTTCCCAGTCATAGTCCGGGTCTTCATCACAAGGAATCCCGTTTTCAGAATAGAAAAATTCTACTGCTCTTAACGTAGGGCCAAGGCCACCAACCGGAGAGCCAGAAAGCGGAGCGCCAAAGCCTTTCGGCATTACGAGCGTTTGAAAATACTCTTGATTGGTTGTTTCTTTAAATCCACTGTATCCCCAGATGAGTTCATTGTTCCAAGGATTCACCATTGTATAACGTTGGTTGGCTATCGCCTGGTCGAACTTGCTTAACGGTATGGAACTAACATGTCGATACAGTTCGTTTCCTGCCTGTTCGGCCATAGTGATGGCTTTTTTGTTTTCTTCCATGGCTTTTTTCCATTTCTCCTTGTCGAAGGTCTGGCTAATCAGAGGATTACCGTCTTTGTCTTTAAAATCGGCATAGAACTCACTGTTTCCATTGAATAGCGGGCTGGCTGCAAACATATACATTCTTGCTTTCAATGCTTGAGCGTTTACTTTGGTTGCACGACCCAGGTTGTTTCTTAATACAGTCATAGGCAGGTCGGCAATGGCTCTGTCAAACATCTCTGCAACTGCAGCCACACATTCATCATACGATTTGCGAGGACGGAAAAATGTATCTCCCGAACCATTCAACGGAATCTCGGTGTCTACAATAACAACCGGACCATAATGTTGCATCAAAACTGCATGGAAATAGGCAATAAGGAAATTAGTTTCGGCAATCCACACTTTTTTACTTTCTTCAAATTTTTCTGGAAGCATTGATACGGGCACTACTTTGTCGATATTGCTCTGGAATATGTAGCATTGCTTGATTCCCTGATAGCATCGTTGCCAGATATCCAAAACCGGATTGGAAGAACTGTACTGCAATTGCTGCATCTGCAGAAAAGAGAACCACTGCAATCCCCAATGCTTGGAACAAACAGTCTCGTTAGACATCAGCCAACTGAAGTGGCTGCGGCAAGCCGTGTAGTTCGGGATATGCGAATAACATGTGTAAATAAAGTCTTCGGCGGTACTTTCGTTCTTGAAAGCATCGTCCAGTGTAGCCGTATCATCGGGAACAATGTCCAAAAATTCGCAACCATGAAACAGAATTGCGGAAAATAGTGTCAGAATAAATATAATCTTTTTCATACTTGAATCATTTAAAAAGTTAATTGTAAGCCGATTGTTGCAACACGAAGGTTAGGATAACTCAATCCTTTACCGTCACCCAGCTCCGGGTCCCAATGTTTAAACGGCGAGAAAGTCAGCAGGTTTTGTCCGGAAAGGAAAAGGCGAGCCATTTTATAGGTATAACCCAACTCAACGTTCTTCAAACGCATAAAACTTCCGTCCCGTAACCAGTAAGTCGATGGCAGATAGTTGTTGTGGGAATCCAGGTTACCAATCAGACGCGGATATTCCGCATTCGGATTCGGATTCTCCTGTCTCCAGTAGTTCTTATTCACGTATTCGAGCAATGTTGTCTGGTCGGAGGTGAACGGATGGATACCCGACATCATCAGGCTGGTGTTGGCTACTCCCTGGAAGAATATGGAGAAGTCGAATCCTTTGTATTGAACACTTCCGCCGAATCCGTAAACGATTTCCGGAACTTTAGGATTGCCAATGACCATTCTGTCGTTTCCGTCGATTTTTCCATCCTCATTCATATCTTTGTACTTCACGTCTCCAGGCTTGAGATTAGGCGAGAATGTCTGTAACGGACTGTTTGCCACATCCGCCTCGTCTTTGAATAACCCAAGTGCAATCAATCCATAATGTGGATCTACGTGGTGACCGGTGTATGCCCTGTATTGCTCTTTTTCTGAGTAATTCGGCTCGTCGTACTCCAATATCTTGTTCTTGGCATAAGTGAAGCTTCCGCGTAAAGAGACGGTCAGGTCTTTGGAGAAAGCTTTGTTGTATTCTACATTCAGGTCAATACCGCTATTCTTAACTTTTCCCAGATTGGCAAAAGGACGGAGATCGCCCGTAATTCCCGATTCGGCAGGAACAAGCTGTCTCCGCATAAAGATGTCTTTACGGGTCTCGGTAAAGTAGTCGAAGGTGATATTAAGTGCATTAAATAATCCCAACTCTATACCTACGTCCGCTTTGATTCCCGTTTCCCACCGTGCTCCTGCTGCACCGTAACGCGTAATGATACCGCCATTTCGTGAGGTTTGCCAAGTGTCTCCAAAGTAGTAAAAATTGGTAACTCCCGGTGGGGAAGCTTCCGCCGGATTCAGGTTTACGAAAGTCAGATATGGGAATCTGCCGTCTGTTGACGAGTTACCTACCCAACCGTAAGAACCTCTGATTTTCAGGTTGGAAATAATATCTTTCAAAGGAGTGAAAAATGCTTCATTGGAAATGTTGTATCCAACGGCTACGGATGGAAAGAATCCGAAACGATAACCTTCTTCGAAGTTCTCACTACCGTTGTATCCAAAGTTGGCTTCAATCATATACCGGTTGTCGTATCCGTAAGTTACACGTCCGGCAAAACCCTGATTACGTTCCGGCAGAGTCTGATAGAAGTCTCCGGGTGTATTCCTGTTATAGTCTCTTTGCAGATAGACTACCATCGCTCCTACATTATGCTTGTCATCAAATGTCCGGTTATAGTCAATGGATAACTGGTAATTCAACAGACGGTCTCCTCCATTAGATGTGCCTGTTGATAATGCCGTAGTACCTCTGTTAATGGATTTATATTGATAGCTGTATTTTCCGTCCGGCCCCTTTTCGTATGATTCAATTCCAAAATAATAGGGCGTGAAAGAACGTATCACATTGGTTGTCGCCCAATTCTTAAAAGAAACCAATCCCTTGAGTCTTAACCCTGGAGTCAGGAATTTCAAATCCTGTTCGATGTCTAAGCTGGCAATCAAGGTCGATTCATTCTTTTTGGAATATCCGCTTACCATCTCGGCGTATGGGTTACGGTATCTTCCAGCTACCGGCCCTCCATCTCTGTTTCCGAAGAGAATATAATCCTCGTTTGCCTGTGCCGGAAGAACCGGAGCAAACATAATGGGAGGAGCTTCGAATACGCCTTGATAAATAGCGGCTGTTCCTGCTGCTGAACCCGAATAATCAAGAATTTGTGTATTCAGGCGCACGTTGGCTTTTGTAGTGGGGGTTAGAGTAACGCCAACGTTGCCCTGAATACCCAGTCGGAGCTGGTTGATATTATTGTCGAATGTATTTTGCGGGTCTTTCTTCAGCATACCGTTGTCATTGTTCAGCGTGGCGCTGATGAAATAGTTCGCTCTTTCTCCACCTCCGGTCACGTTGACGTTGGCAGCTTGTGTTGTTGTGAAATCTTTGAAAAGATAATCTTCCCAATCCACATTCGGATAGATATACGGATCCAGTTTATCACGCGTAGCATCAATGATGTCTTGCGTATAATAAGGCTGAGCATCCGGCGTACGATTCAATATAGCGTCATTACGGGCAATCATATAGTCCACGCCATCTGCCACTTTCACTGTTTGGGTAGGTTGGGTGAACGAATTTTGTACCCGGATATTGATTCGCGCCCTTTCCATGTTTTTACCACTGCGGGTAGTGACCAACATAACTCCGTTGGCGCCTCGTGCGCCATACAAAGCCGTAGCTGTTGCATCTTTCAAGACGGAGAACCCTTCGATTACTTCCGGAGAGAGTGCATTCAAGTCGGCTGCGGATACTTCCACGTTATCAATAAAAATAAGAGGTGACTTATTACTGGCAAAAGTTGAAAGACCCCGAATCCAGAAGTTGGCTCCATCCGCTCCCGGCTCGCCCCCACGCTGCACGGCTATCACACCGGCAATACGTCCGGCAAATGAGTTACTTAACGTACTGGTTGGAATACGAAGATCGGATGCTTTGACTGTCTGTACGGCTCCCACCACACTGGCTTTCTTTTGCGCTCCGAAGCCCACTATCACTACTTCTTCCAATGCTTCGCTATCCGTTTCTAATTGTATAGCGATGTTCGTCCTTCCATCCAGGGCTATTTCCATGGTTTTGTATCCGATGAATGAAACAACCAACGTTGCATTGGGCGAAACCGTAATGTTGAAATTACCGTCGATATCCGTAATTGTACCTTGTGACGGATTCCCTTTGACGAAGATATTGACGCCCGGTGCACTTTCTTTGAATTCATCCAGAACCTGCCCCGTGACTTTTATATTCTTTTCCTGTTGAGGAGACTCCTCTTTCACTTTCTCTTTTTCTGCTTTCAGTATAATTTCCTTATCTTTGATTACATAAGAAAGTCCCGAACCTTTGAGCAGTTCTTCCAAAACCTCCTCAATGGTACCGTTGTAGTTCATATTCCTTTTTTGGGAATCATTCAAGTCACTCGATTTATAGAAGAAACGGTAGTCACTGTTATCTTCTATCATCGTAATAGCTTGTTGTAAAGTGATTGATTGTCCTTTTACAACAATTTGTCCCTGCATGGCATGGGCTGCCAATGGACAAAACAGAAAGATCATAATGGCATATCTGAGATGCCATCTACTCCATTTTGAGAATTGCTTCATTGTTTTTAATAGATTAGAATTAAAAGTTAATTAAAAAAGAATTATAGAATTACCTTCTTTGCGATACTTCAGGTCAAGACTGATCACTAATTTGTCGACGACATCCGACAGCGGTTCGCTCTTTCTGATTGTACCGGAGAAAAGAAGGTCATTATATTTATTGCGTTCGATAGTAATATTCACATTGTATATCCGATTAATGATGTCGATTAGTTTATCCAACCGTTTATCCCTAAATTTATAAACGCCACCTCGCCAATCCTGCTCGGCGGGAGACGTCTTGCTGCGTATTATCTTGTTTTGCTCTTTGTCGTAGATGATTTGTTCGGAAGGCAGAAGACTGATGGTTCCCCGCGAATTGTTTACGCTGAAATCGACTTTGCCTGTCACGAGAAGTATTTCGATGGGAGCGTCCGTGTAGGATTTAATATTGAAACTGGTGCCTTTTACTTCCACTTTTGCGTCTGCAAAAAGCACACTAAAGGCTGACCTTTTATGTTTCTTTACATCAAAGAAAGCCTCTCCTTCCAGTTCCACTTTGCGGTTCTTGACAAAGTCCTCCGGATACCGGATTGTTGTTCCCGAATTGAGCCATACGGTTGAACTGTCGGGTAATGTCACGGTGAGGGTTTCTCCATTCGGAGCATAACAGGTTAAGTATTTCGTTTCCTGTTTCGTGAAAAGAAGGCTGCCGGCTACAATCAGAACAATAGCCACGGCTGCCGCCATCGCTCTAAACAGATGGATGTACTTTCCGGAGTATGATAATCGAGGTTTTTCATGGCACCTTTTCGTAATGGACTTCCAGATTCTTTTCTCTGCTTCCTTGTCTTGGCACAAATCAGACGTCTGGTTCCACTGCTTAAGCAAATAGTTGGAAACAACCTCTTCCTGGGATGTTTCTTTCTTTTTTTCTTCCGTCAATTCTCCCTCAAAAAATCTTTTTAAGAGCAACTTGGCATTTTCTTTCATTCGATATGCTTTTTGGGTGTACATACTATAAATACACCCGGATGTGCGCATACCCCCAGCCGGATTTTTAAAAAAGATATTTTTATCCGCAGATTCCGCAGATTACACGGATTTACTTAACCTGTATTATTCATACTGCAGGAGTTAAAGGGGTTATCGCTGTACTAAAACCGTACTAAAATCGTGTCTGCTCCGTACCAGGGCCGTGTCA
>NZ_DBDF01000103.1 GCF_002293435.1 Bacteroides sp. UBA939
AACTAATTCTTATTTGGTACTTAGTAGTTAGTAGTTAGTAGTTAGTAGTTAGTAGTTAGTAGTTAGTAGTTAGTAGTTAGTAGGTGATAGTTTTGCTTATGTCTTACGGAGTGTCGGCTTTAACTTCTAAGCCAACTTGTTGGCTGATAACTTCTCTAACTACTACAGTATGAATAATACAGGTTAAAGATAGGTGTTTTCTCACGAATACCTTTAGAAATGCGCTGTCAATCTGACATAAAAGTACTACCTTTGCGGCGCTTTCGAGAAAGACAGCCAATTTGGCAAAGTTTTTGTTAGAACAAAAGCATATCAATTTAAGCCTCTAATGTCAATGAAAATAAAATCATTTTTGAAGCATAAAAATATGAATCCGAAAGAAAAAGAAAACATCAACGAAGAAGAAGTCAAATCCGAAACTATTCAAGATGAGGTGGCGGAAAACGAAGAATTCCAAGAAGAAAATACGCAGGAAGAAGTAATTCTGACAGAAGAACAGAAACTCGCCAATGAACTGGAAGAAGCGAACAAAGTGATAGAAGATCAGAAAGATAAATACTTGCGTCTATCTGCCGAATTCGACAATTACCGCAAACGCACCATGAAAGAAAAAGTGGAACTTATTCTCAATGGTAGTGAAAAAACAATCAGCAGTGTACTTCCGGTAGTAGATGACTTTGAACGCGCTCTAAAAAATATGGCAACTGCCACAGATGTAGCGGCCGTAAGAGAAGGAGTAGAATTGATTTATAACAAATTCATGTCCGTATTGGCACAGGATGGAGTAAAAGTGATAGAAACAAAAGAGCAACCTCTTGATACCGATTATCATGAAGCTATCGCCGTTATTCCGGCGCCGGATGAAGCATTGAAAGGTAAAATCCTGGACTGCGTACAGACCGGTTATACGCTAAACGACAAAGTAATCCGTCATGCCAAAGTGGTAGTAGGAGAATAAAATATATGGAAAAAAGAGATTACTACGAAATACTGGAAGTCGAAAAGACAGCAACGGTAGAAGAGATCAAGAAAGCCTATCGCAAAAAAGCAATCCAATATCATCCGGACAAAAATCCGGGTGACAAAGTGGCGGAAGACAAGTTCAAGGAAGCGGCAGAAGCATACGACGTACTAAGTAACGCAGATAAGCGCGCCCGTTATGACCAGTTCGGCCATGCCGGTATGAGCGGCGCTGCAGGTAATGGAGGCCCGTTCGGCGGTTTCGGAGGAGGTATGTCCATGGATGATATATTCTCGATGTTTGGTGATATATTCGGAGGACGGGGCGGTTTCAGTGGTTTCGGAGGAGGTTTCGGCGGCGGAAGTGCACAACGACCACGATTTCGCGGTTCGGATTTGCGCGTAAAGGTAAAATTGAGCCTGAAAGAAATCTCAACCGGTGTAGAAAAGAAATTCAAACTGAAAAAATATGTACCATGTAATCATTGTCACGGTTCGGGTGCAGAAGGTGACGGCGGTGCCGAAACTTGTCCGACCTGTAAAGGTAGCGGTACGGTAATCCGTAACCAGCAAACCATTCTTGGTACAATGCAGACGCGTACCACTTGCCCGACCTGCGGCGGTGAAGGCAAAATCATTAAAAATAAATGTAAAGAGTGCGCCGGTGAAGGTATTGTTTACGGCGAAGAAGTAGTAAGCGTCAACATCCCGAAAGGTGTTATGGAAGGTATGCAACTCTCCATGGGTGGAAAAGGAAATGCCGGAAAACATAATGGTATACCGGGCGACTTGCTGATCTTCGTAGAAGAAGAACCGGACAAGGAACTCATCCGCGACGAAAACGACCTGATTTACAACTTGCTCCTCAGCTTCCCGACAGCAGCTTTAGGCGGTGCAGTAGAAATACCCACCATTGACGGAAAAGTGAAAGTGAAAATCGAATCGGGAACTCAACCGGGAAAGGTGCTTCGTCTGCGTGGGAAAGGATTGCCAAGTGTAAACGGATACGGTACCGGAGATTTATTAGTCAATGTAAGCATATACGTACCGGAAACTCTTAATAAGGAAGAGAAAAAATCACTTGAGGAAATGGAGAACTCAGATAACTTCAAACCGAACACTTCAGTTAAGGAAAAGATATTCAAGAAGTTCAAGAGTTTATTCGACTAAACTAAAGTAAGCATTCGGGCTAAAGCGGTTTCAAGCCGCAAGGATATGACATAAAAACAGCGTCAGTTAAAGAATAAGTATAAGCTTTAACTGACGCTGTTCATTTTACTACTACGAAACTGTTTGGTTCTTCGTCACTTTAGGTGCAGGCAATTATAATTAGCTTAAAAATGATACGGAACGAAACAAAACTTGGAGATGTCTTTACCAGACATCTCCAAGCCCCAGAAAAACTATAATAACAGCTTTGTTACCCTCGCATCAGTAATTCCGGGAATGTAAAGCCTTGCATTGTGAAACAGATAAAGAAGATTGTTGAACTGACAATCCATAGAATAAGTAATGTCCACTTCAGACCGGAAGCCATTGGCTGCCAATTGAAAACCGGACGGAAGATTGCGAAAACGATGCTCACCAAAGGAATTCCCACTACGAGGATACCTGCAATATACATCACGATAGCCGACAGAGGAGATACGGGTAATATGAAATCAATATCCGGGAACCAGGAAATTAGCGCCGCACCACCACCAATAGCAACCGAAACGGCCGCAATGAGCAAGGCTACGAACACTATACCGAACACAAATAATACCGGGCTACAAATAATGGCGAAGATAACCATGCACAATTTCAGGAAGAAACCTGCCATCATTACGAATACATCCCCCATCTTTTGCAGAAACGTGCGAGGTTTGTCCGACTTCATATAATCGTTTACACCGTTAGCTACTTTTTCAAAACCATCGGTTACTGTTTTACCGATATTTTCTACCGTAACAGCTTCGCCACGCATATTCAGCTTTTCGGCTGCGGTACGGGCTTCGGGTATCACAAGCCAACACACAATATATACGGGAACCAATGTGCCAACTCCGCAAATCAAAACGATAAGCAGTAAAAGACGAAGCAAGGTCACATCCCAATTCAGGTAGGCTGCCAGACCACTGACTACGCCACCCAGCATTCTATCATCCGGATTGCGATACAAACGGCGGCGAGAAGAATAAGAAGCGTTTTCATTATTCCAGGAGCCTGCCCCGTAACCACTGCCCGAAGTTTTGTCTTCTTCAGATCCGGTTTCCATTTCTTCCGGTTTACCGATACGGGCTATTACTTCTTCTGCGTCAGCTATGGAAATCACCTGAGAACCTGACGTTAGTTTCTCAGAAAACAGTTCGGAGATACGGCGTTCTATATCATCTACAATTTCATCGGCACCGGCTTGTTTGCTGAAGTGCAGTTTCAGATTACAAAGATAGTTATCCAAGAGGCGGTAGGCGTCTTCGTCAATATGGAAAACAGTTCCGCCCAAATTTACTGTTAATGTCTTTTTCATTGCTATTTGTTTTTTTAATTTATACTGATACGAGGATTTATTTATCAAGCTTAAGAAAGCGTTCGAAAAGAGAAATCAAAGTAGTTTCTAATAATTGGCTATATGATTTACCGTTTCATTCAACTCACGCCAGGATATTTCCAGTTCTCCAAGAAAAGTTTCTCCCTTTTCGGTGAGTTTGTAGTACTTACGAGGTGGTCCCTGTGTGGACTCTATCCATTCGTAACTTAGCAGGTCGTCATTCTTCAGACGAGTGAGCAATGGGTAAAGCGTTCCTTCTACTATAATCAACTTAGCTTCTTTCAGTTTCTGGATAATGTCTGAAGCGTAAGCCGGTTCTTTGTGTAGCAGTAGCATGATGCAATATTCTAACATGCCCTTACGCATTTGCGACTTTACATTATTTGCGTCCATCATTTATTAATTTATAATTCTACAATTTACTTCTTATTTAGAAAGAGCAACCACTTGTGACAGAGCTTCTCTTTGTATGGCACAAATATATGCATTGTATTAGTACTATGCAATACAAAGTACTATATATTATATATAATTAACGCGTAATACTGTATACACCTTAGTTAATAATGTGAATCAGTAGTTAAAGCCGATAGTCTGGTTACTGATATACAGAATTAAGCATTAAGGGAGTATCGGCTTTAACTCCTAAACCCGCTTGAGGGCTGATAACTCCTTTATTAATTCCTCTAACTCCTGATTCGCATTAATAATACGAATGAAAAACATATCTTTGCAGGAAAAAGATGTAAATACAACGAATGATGTTAACTATCAGAAAAGCTACAATAGCTGATTGCAAGCTTATAAACAGGCTTGCATGGCAGATATTTCCCGAAACATATAAAGAGATTCTTGTCCCTGAACAAATGGAATACATGATGAAATGGATGTATTCTTTAGAAAACATCCGCAAGCAAATGGAGGAAGAAGGGCATGTGTATTTCATTGCATACAAAGGTGAGGAGGCATGTGGATACGTATCCGTGCAGCAGCAAGGGGATGATTTGTTTCATCTGCAGAAAATCTATGTACTCTCCTCTTTTCAGGGAATGCATTGCGGCAGCTTTCTTTTCCGCGAAGCCATTAAATATATAAAGGAGGTACATCCCGGTTCGTGCCTGATGGAACTGAATGTGAACCGCAACAACAAGGCAGTGAAGTTCTATGAATACATGGGGATGAAGAAGCTGAGGGAAGGAGATTTCCCGATAGGAAACGGATTTTATATGAATGACTACATAATGGGGTTGGAGATTTAAAATAAATAGCGAATGATGGACTGCTATACCTATGCAGATTCATCATTCGCTATTTATAATATATAGTCAGTCACACTATTTTGCCACTCGTTCCAACCACTTCAGCATGAAAAGCATTGTGAACATAGAGAGACAACAAGCTACAACAAACACTGTCCAAGTCATCCAGATAGGGATACTTTCGTATAATACGGCACCGATAAACAATAACTGATTACCAATAGCCGTAGCACCGAGCCACCCACCTTGCATGATACCTTGATACTTAGGAGGAGCAACTTTGGATACAAACGAAATACCCAATGGGGAGATATACAACTCGGCAACTGTCAGAATCAGATAAGTAACTATCAACAATAAAGGAGTTACTTTAACCGGAGAAGTACCCAATGCAATAATATCTTTGTGCAAAGGCAGATTTGCAAAATAAGATCCAATAGCCATTACCAGGAAAGCAGTAGCGGCAATACCCATTCCGATAGCAATCTTTTTCGGCGTGGAGGGTTCTTTACCACGAGCACGTTGCCACCCGAAAATAGCCATAATAATCGGGGTTAGGAATACTACAAAGAATGGATTCAGAGATTGGAATAACTCAGCGCCTTCAAACTTCAGAAAACCAAGGTCAATACTGACACCGCTTAAATCTGTAAATTCTTTAGCAAAATACGTTAACGTCAAACCATTTTGATGGAAAGAGAACCAGAAAAAGATTACTACTGCAAATACAGCAAACAAAGCATAGATACGTTGTTTCACTTCATGTATGCTCATTTCTACAACTGCAGAATCTTTAACGGCAGCCGCTTTCCGGCTAGGATCCGGGAAACGTCTTTTGTTCAAGATGAAGATAACCAATGAAACTAACATCGCACCGATGGCAATACCGAATGCATAATGAAAACCGGTAGTAAACACATTCAGATAGCTATTAGCAAATGCTGTCATATCCGTTACAGGAGCACCGGATATTGTAACTTTTGCCGCCAATGTATTGTATGTCTCAATAGCTTCAGGCGTCAAAGTTCCAGCCAGATGTCCATGACAAAGTGCGGGTAGATCAGCATCATAATTATAACCAAAAGTCGACAACCACCAGTTACGTATTCCTACGGCAGCAAAAGGAGCAAAGATAGCGCCTACATTGATGAACATATAGAATAAGGAGAAACCTGAATCACGCATATTAGCGTACTGCGGATTATCATACATCTGTCCTACCAGTGCTTGAAGGTTACCTTTGAACAAACCATTACCAAAAGCAATAACAAATAATCCGATACAAGTAATTGTAAGGAACAACACCTTACTGGAAACCGGCGTAGGTGTTGGAATGGCAAGCATCAGATAACCGATAGCCATCATAATAATACCAACCAGAATGGTACCTTTATAGTTACGGGTTCTGTCTGCAATGATACCACCGATCAGTGCAAGAATGTAGATAGAAAAATAAAAAGTTGAATAGATCAAACCGGCTTCTTTTCCATCCAGCCCAAATTTGGCTTGTAAGAAAAGCACCAGAATAGCCATCATTGTGTAGAAACCGAAACGTTCGCCTAAATTAGCAAAAGAAGCGGCTATCAGACCGTTAGGATGATTCTTGAACATAAAATAAGTTTTTAAATTAGTAATTAGATTGATTTTCGTTTATTCTTTGCAAATATATACCTTTTGTCGAAATATCCCGTTAAAAAGCCAAATTACTCTTGAAAAAGATTATTCCCGGAAAAGAATACAAACCTCGGCACGGGCTTCTTTTATTAAATCCTTCGGACTGAGTTTCAGTTGCAAGCCCCGCTGACCGGCACTTATATAAATATAAGGATAGTTCAGACAGGACTCATGAATGTATGTCGGAAAAGGCTTTTTCATGCCGATGGGCGTACATCCGCCACGGATATAACCCGTCAAAGGAAGTAGTTCTTTCATCGGGATAAGATCACACTTCTTATTACCCGAAGCTTTGGCTGCCAGTTTCAAATCCACTTCATGTTCACCGGGGATGACACAAACAAAATATCCGTTTCTATCGCCATGCAGGACAAGGGTTTTGAATACCTGATCAATATTCTCACCCAAACAGGCGGCTACATGAACGGCGCTCAAATCACTTTCATCCACTTCATAAGGAACAAGCTCGTAAGGTATCTTAGCCTTATCCAACAACCTCGCAGCATTTGTTTTGTTAATCTTCATCATAGCGAATATGCAATCCGGCGTTCTTAACGGTTTCTGATCATTTCACGTTTAATTCTTCTCTCAAAAACTTGGGAGTATATCCTTTTGTACTCTCAGCTACCTCTTCCGGTGTTCCGTAGCTCAGGACTTGCCCGCCGGCCTTTCCACCATCAGGTCCCATATCAATAATATAATCCGCCAGCTTTATCACGTCAAGATTATGCTCGATAATGATAACGGTATTACCTTTATCTACCAGTTTATTAAGTACATTCATCAGCACACGGATATCTTCGAAATGAAGTCCGGTGGTAGGTTCATCAAGAATATAAAGGGTTTTGCCGGTATCCCTTTTAGAAAGTTCGGTAGCCAATTTAACACGCTGGCTCTCACCACCGGAAAGTGTTGTGGAGGACTGTCCCAATTTGATATAGCCCAAGCCTACTTCCTGGATAACCTTAATTTTATTCAGAATTTGCGGAACGTTTTCAAAGAACTCTACGGCACGGTTAATAGTCATATCGAGTACGTCCGCAATGGATTTTCCCTTAAAACGCACTTCTAAAGTTTCCCGGTTATAACGTTTACCGTGACAGACCTCGCAAGGCACATATACATCAGGCAGGAAATTCATCTCAATAGTCTTGTAACCATTGCCTTGACATGCTTCACAGCGTCCTCCGACGACATTAAACGAAAAGCGCCCCGACTTATATCCACGGATTTTGGCTTCCGGCAAGCCGACAAACAAATTGCGGATATCGGAAAACACTCCCGTGTAAGTTGCCGGATTGGAACGGGGCGTACGCCCCAGCGGAGACTGGTCTACATTGACTACCTTATCAATATACTCCAACCCTTCAATACTTCCATACTCCAAAGGATCCTGAAGAGAACGGTAGAACTTCTGGGAAAGGATAGGTTGCAAAGTTTCATTGACCAAAGTTGATTTTCCGCTACCGGATACGCCTGTTACACAAATCAGCTTACCGAGAGGAAATTCCACATCTACACCTTTCAGATTGTTACCTTTGGCGTCATGCAGCCACAAACTATGCGCATTGCCTTTACGACGCTGGGCGGGTATTTCTATTTCACGTTCACCATTAAGATATTGTGAAGTCAATGTATGCGTTTTGAGCATTTCAACGGGAGTTCCGGAGAAAACAACTTCTCCTCCCAGACGTCCGGCTTTAGGTCCCATGTCGATAACATAGTCCGCCGCCATCATCATATCTTTGTCGTGTTCAACAACAATAACGGAATTACCTATATCCCTCAGTTCTTTCAAAGAATGAATAAGCCTCTGGTTATCCCGCTGATGCAAACCGATACTCGGCTCATCAAGAATATATAGCACATTCACCAACTGCGAACCTATCTGCGTTGCCAACCGGATGCGTTGACTTTCTCCGCCGGAAAGGGTTACGGAACCACGATCGAGCGCAAGATAATCCAGTCCGACATCTAACAGGAACTTCAGACGGGTGCAAATTTCTTTCAGAATTTCAGCAGCAATCTGTTGCTGCTTGCCGTCCAAGTATTTATCAACATTCATCAACCAATCATAAAGCTCGCTGATATCCATACAGGAAAGTTCATAGATATTCTTGTCATGAATGCGGAAGTGCAACGCTTCCTTATTCAACCTCGCTCCTTTACACTCAGGACATACGCTTTCCTTAGCAAACTGATCCGACCATTTCTGTGCAGTGGCGGAAGCATCTTTTTCCTGCAACATCTGGATGTATTTAACCACACCTTCAAATGTCACAAAGTATTCTGATGAAGAGCCGATTAATAAGTTTTTAATCTTGATACGCTCATCCGAACCATATAAGATTTCATCAATCGCTTCATCCGGCAGTTCCTTAACGGGAGTTTTAAGAGTAGCTTCATGTTTCTCCAATATAGCCGATACCTGCCAGAAAACCAGACTGTTTTTATATTTTCCCAATGGTGCGATAGCTCCTTCGGCTATAGACAGCTTCCGGTCGGGAATCACTTTTTCCACATCAATCTGATTGACAACTCCTAACCCCTTACACTTGGGACATGCACCCTTCGGAGAATTAAACGAAAAGTTATGTGGAGCCGGTTCCCGATAAGATAATCCGGTAACGGGGCACATCAACCGCTTACTATAGTGGCGTATCTTTTCAGTCTGCAAGTCAAGTATCATCAATAACCCGTCACCTTGTTGCATTGCCGTAGCCACACTTTTTTTCAGACGGACATCATCCTTGTCTGTCACCGCAAGCTTGTCAATAACCACTTCGATGTCGTGGCTCTTATAACGATCCAGCTTCATACCGGGCAATGCTTCACGCACATCACCGTCAACACGGACATACAGGTAACCTTTTTTCCGCACTTGCTCAAACAACTCCTTGTAATGGCCTTTACGGCTACGAACCAACGGAGCAAGAATATAGATGCGTTGTCCCTGGTAATCTTTCAGAATAAGATCAAGAATCTTTTCCTCGGTGTATTTCACCATTTTCTCACCCGAAAGATAAGAGTATGCTGTACCGGCACGGGCATACAGCAAACGCAGAAAGTCATAAATCTCTGTCGTAGTACCTACGGTAGAACGGGGATTCTTGTTTGTCGTTTTCTGCTCAATGGAGATAACCGGGCTTAATCCGGTAATCTTATCCACATCCGGACGTTCCAGATTTCCCAGAAAGCTACGGGCGTATGCAGAAAACGTTTCGATATAACGACGCTGTCCTTCTGCGAAAATCGTGTCGAAAGCCAGCGATGATTTGCCGCTTCCGCTCAATCCCGTAATTACAGTAAGACTGTTACGAGGAATTTCAGCATCTATATTTTTCAGGTTGTGCACGCGCGCACCATATACATTGATATATTCTGTTTCTTCTGTCATTTATCTCAATATATTAACATCACTTTTAATCTTATACTTGATTCCGTCCGCTCCTTCAGCTTCTACTACAATAAAATACACACCTTCCGGAACATTCTTTCCACGTGTAGTACCATCCCATCCGGCATCTATGTTTTGCAGTCCCCAACGGTAAATTTCCTGTCCTCCGCGGGTTAAGATATATGCATTGAAACGAACCAACGATTTATATTTTATGCGAAAGACATCATTCACTCCATCCCCATTAGGTGAAAAAGCATTCGGGACTTTGAGTTCCGATTCTGCGATACGGAAAACAAAAACATCGGAAACAATTGTATTTTCCGTTTCGGTATCCGTTACGATCAGGCGAACATAGAACGTACCGGATTCCTGGAAACTATAGATAGTTTCACCGTCAAAACGTGTCAGAAAAATCTCGTTGAAAGCCGCGTCACCGGAGAAATTCCATTCGTAACGAAAGTTAGCTGTTTCTCCCGAATCCTCATCACCGGAATCATTCCATATAAAACGAAACTCAAGCGGAGCAGCGCCTGTATATGCATCACCCGGATAAACAGAGATACTTTCTTCAGGTATAACTCCATTTTCGGAAAGCAAAATAGCAACGGGAGAAATATCAGATAACACTATCTTTCCCCCATCAGCCCGCACCGGCAAGCATCCGAACAACCATATCGCTACGCAACCGATATATGAAAACAACCTGTTTCGCATAATTAGCTGCAAAAATAACGGTTTCCGAGTGAATATCAGCGTATGTGTTGTACTTTTTAGACAATATTCGTACCTTTGCGATTGATTAATGAAAATTGTAAACATAACCCAACGATATCGAATGAGAACGATTAACCGGATTTTTTGTTTCCTGTTGCTTGCAGGTGCATGCAGTTTAGGCGTAATTGCGCAAGAGAACCAGTCCTACTTTTTGCATACCATTGAAAAAGGGCAAAGCCTTTATTCTATTTCCAGCATGTATGGCATCGCCCAGACGGACATCGTAAAGTTAAACCCCGGAAGTGATGAAAAGATCCTTGTTGGACGCACACTCCGCATTCCGCGTACCACCGCCAATACCCCGACAGAAACATTCCATACCATAGAACAGGGTGAAACACTTTACCGTCTGACTGTTAAATATGGTGTATCAGCCCAGTCAATCTGTGACGCTAATCCCGGTTTGAGCGCTGAGAATTTCCGTATCGGACAAGTAATACGTATTCCTTCTGCTGATGAAGCAGGAGTTGTTATCAAAGAAACAATCACACAACCTGTAACCCCTATTATTCAAGGCCCTGTACAACCCCGTTGCAGGGACATGCGTAAAGTGAAACGGAAAGAAACCGTGTACAGCATCAGCCGCGAATACGGAATTTCAGAAGCAGAACTGATAGCCGCCAACCCCGAATTGGAAGGTAAAAATAAGATAAAGAAAGGAACATTCCTTTGTATCCCCTACCCTGTAGCACAAGTGGAGACAAATACTCAGCCTCAGGTGGTTCCCAGTAACAGCGAACTATTCGATGAAAACCAAAAAAACCATGAAAGATTCAGCACCATCAAGGCGGCAATTATCCTTCCTTTCTTAGATGGTCCCAAAAGTGAAACAGCGCGTATGGTAGAATATTATGAAGGTTTCCTCATGGCTGTAGACAGTCTGAAGCGTACCGGAACCTCCGTCGACTTGTACACCTATAACTCCGGTTCGGGAAATACTTCTTTGAACACGATACTTTTCAAAAGCGAAATGAAAGATATGGATATCATTTTCGGCCCGCTGCAACAGGAGCACATCAAGCCATTAGCCGATTTCGCGCAAGAGAATGATATCCGTTTAGTAATACCGTTTACGTCAAAAGACAATACGGTATTCCGCAATCCTGCCGTCTATCAGATTAACACACCACAGTCATACCTTTATTCTGAAGTATACGACCATTTCCTGCGTCAGTTCCCTAACCCCAACGTTATCTTTATTGAAGCCAGTACAGGCACTGCGGATAAAGAAGATTTCATCAAAGGATTGAAAGATGAATTGCGCAACCGTTCCGTCCCCATGAGTTCATTGAAAGAAAATGCGACGGTAGAAGCATTGAAATCCGCATTGCGATCCGACCGGGAGAATATATTTATTCCAACGTCAGGAGAGAATACGACCCTTATTAAAATACTTCCCCAACTTACTTTGTTGGTGCGGGATAATTCGGAAAACAATATTCACCTATTTGGTTATCCCGAGTGGCAAACTTATACCAAAGACCATCTGACAGCCTTTTTTGAATTAGATACTTATTTCTATTCCTCATTCTATACCAATAATCTACTGCCGACTGCTATCAACTTTACCAAGAGTTACCGCAAATGGTACGGCAAAGATATGGATGAACGCTATCCGAAGTTCGGCATGTTAGGTTTCGACACTGCTTACTTCTTCCTGAATGGTTTATCACGTTACGGTTCTGACTTCGAAAAGAACATACAACTTATGGATTTAGTTCCCATTCAGACAGGCTTTAATTTTGAGCGGGTAAACAATTGGGGAGGCTTCATTAACAAGAAGGTGTTTTTTGTGCATTTCACCAGGAACTATGAGTTGGTAAAACTTGACTATGATTAATGCGAACCAGGAGTTAATGGCTTTTAAACCCGAAAGACGATGAAAATAAAAATTATAATAGGGGTTGTTCTGCTACTCACCGTATGTGGAATATTGCCCGGGCACGCACAGATAGGCGAACTACGCAATAACTTTGCAGTAGGTTTCAATGGAGGTGTCAATATGAACAGTGTCAGCTTCTCTCCTGCCGTCCGGCAGAAAAACTTGATGGGAGTTAACGGAGGACTGACAGCTCGCTATATTTCCGAAAAATATTTCAGTATGATATGCGGAGTTCAGTTGGAATTGAACTATTCACAGCATGGTTGGGATGAATTTAATGAAGACTATCCTGATTTGCAATATACCCGCAAGATGAACTATGTGGAAATACCTTTCTTGGCGCATCTGGCATTCGGCAAAGAGCGGGGAGTGCGATTCTTCATCAATATGGGTCCTCAGGTGGGTTTCTTTATCAGCGATACGCGGACGAAAAATGATGCATGGGATAATCTTCCAAGCATAGTAGCAATAACCACTGAGCAGCATGATAAAGATGTTGAAAATAAATTCGACTATGGTATTACCGGGGGGTTAGGACTGGAATTGCGCACAAAAGCAGGAAATTTCTTGATAGAAGGTCGATATTACTATGCCTTATCCGACTTCTACAAAAGCACAAAAAAAGATTACTTTTCCCGTTCGGCACACGGGGTAATAGTAGCTAAAATAAGCTATTTGTTTGATCTCAAGAAGTAGTTTTGGAAGAAAGAAAAGTACTTTTGAATTTACTACGTAGTAGTGTATCAACTACTACTAAGTAGTTGACCAACTACTAGTAGGTAGTTGACTGACTACTACTAAGTAGTTTTATCAATTACTACCGGTAAAGCTGAGATAATGTATTGTTTAAGTAGCTGTTCCTAATTAGTTTATACTATGAATGATAATATAGCGAA
>NZ_DBDF01000068.1:0-48365 GCF_002293435.1 Bacteroides sp. UBA939
ACCCAACTACTACTAAGTAATTGACCAACTACTACGTAGTAGTTGACTAACTACTACTAAGTAATTAGCCAATCGTTACTGGGCAAAAATGAGATAATTTATCGGATGAACTTAAATTTCATTGATAGATAAGGTATAGACATAAAAAAAGGAGTACCGCTGTACTCCAACCTTTGTTAACCTTAAATCTAATACTATGAAAAACACAATGCAAATATACGAGTATTTAGTGAATTAGCAAATTATCCAAGAAAAATAGTATGTTTTATAACATTAATTATGCATTTTTGTGGCTATTTCTATTTTTGTTAACGAAACAGTGGGGGATAATCCGTGAAATCATCCCTTAGCTTCTTGATACATAAACCGCTTAATTGACTTCTTGGCTGTTTTTTCAAACTCTTCGAAATGGATCTTCACCTTTGATATCTGGCTATATGGCGGTAACTGCTGATTGAGTTCATTACGGTTAGTTTCCATGACACGTTCTATATCCAACTGTTGTAATCCATTGGCAAAGGCATCATCAAAGTCCGGATAGATGAGAGCGACAAGTTTTTCTTTCTGCAATACAATGAGCGACTCTGAAACATAAGGCAAATTGTTCAACTTACTTTCAATTTCTTCCGGATAAACGTTCTGTCCGCTTGACGTCAGGAGCATGTTTTTGCTGCGACCGCGTATGGTGACATTACCCTCTGTATCCATTGTGGCAAGGTCGCCTGTATGAAGCCAGCCTTTTTCGTCAATGACTTGTGCGGTAGCTTCGGGGTTCTTATAGTACCCCAGCATCAGATTGGCGCCCCGGCAAATAATTTCTCCTGCTATGTTCTTAGGGTCGGGTGAATCGATACTTACTTCCATACGGGTGGTTGCCCTGCCACATGAACCGAATTTCAGAGTTTCCCAACGGCTGGAACAAATAATAGGGCCACACTCCGTCATTCCGTAACCAATGGTATAAGGGAATCCGATTTGTTTCAGAAAACGTTCTACCTCCGCATTGAATGGAGCGCCGCCAACAACAATTTCGTCAAAGTTCCCTCCGAATATTTCCATAGCTTCTTTACGGGCAAGAGACTTGATTCTATCATTAATAATAGGAACATGCAATAATAGTTTGCCTATTTTGTTATCTAAGCGAGGCAGGATATTCTTCTTGATGATTTTCTCCACAATCAGCGGTACGCATGAAATGATACGCGGCTTTATTTCCGCGAATGATTGTGCGATAATCTTGGGGGTCGGCATACGAGTAAGGAAATACAGGTGCGCACCGGCTGAAAAACCATAAAGGAAATCGTAAACCATTCCGAACACATGTCCCATAGGAAGCATGGCAACCATGCTATCTCCGGGTTTTACCCGGAGCATTTCGTGGCAGTAATCTACATTTGACCAGAGGCTGCGATAAGGCAACATAACACCTTTGGAATATCCGGTTGTACCGGAAGTATAGTTGATAATGGCAAGTTCCTCCGGTTCATCTTTCCGGTAACGGATATGTTCGGGACGGAAATTCTTCGGATACCGTTGTCCGTAAAGGATATTGCGGTGTTCAAAAGCTTCCATCAGTCTCTCGTTGCGGCAAACTACAAGCGTGAAATCGGTCATTAGAACAACGCCCAACAGTTGTGGCATAGCTTCTTCATTAAGGTTTTCCCATACCTGGTCGCCAACAAAGAGTAATTTGGACTCGGAGTGGTTTACAATATTATGTATGTTGTCTGCCTTGAATTCGTGGAGGATAGGTACGATAACGGCTCCGTAAGTCATGCTTGCCAGAAAAGCAACCGCCCAGTGGGCGCTGTTACGACCGCAGACTGCAATTTTATCACCCGGCTCAATTCCGGCGTTTTCCAGTACGATATGGAATTTCGCTATTTTGCGGGCTACGTCTTTGTATTGAAGGGTAATACCTTTATAATCTGTCAATGCATTCAAATTCCAGTTATGGATGATGCTCTGTTCAATGTAATTAATGAAGTGTTGTTCTTGTTTCATTTGTTAAATTGCACACTTTGGTTAAAACTGCGCAAATATAGAACTTAGAGGTATTCTGTGCAAGTATATATATTGTTTCTTTAGCGTAAGGCGAAAGAAAAGGAAAAATTAACCAATCTACCAAAAAGATAGCAAAAATCTCTTTTTCCTAACACACCTTTCTTCGGAAGAGGGGAAAAAGACCATTCATTTGGTTTCGTTATTCTTCTTTTCCGAGATTAACAATAACTTATCGCCAAGATGCAGTTTCAGTGAGCCATTGGGTATTAAGAACTCTGTGCCTCGTTTCACTATCATTACGAGCGCACCGTTGGGCAGGGTAATATCTTTCAGTGTGTCACCTTCTTCCAGCATTTCCGTAGTGACAGCCATATCGTTCAGGTCAGAGTCTATCTCTTCCGGTAACTCCACCCCGAATTCATTTCCTGTTTTTTCCAACGGAGTAGAAAGTTTCAGCAGGCGTGCAGCCCGGGAGACTGTAGTTCCTTGTATAACGAGAGATACAATCGTAATAAAGAATACGATATTGAAAATTACATGTGCACCGGGTACTTGCGCCACCACGGGATAAGTGGCGAAGATAATAGGAACGGCACCGCGTAATCCTACCCAGGAGATGAAAAGCCGGGAACGTTTGGTAATCTTCTTGCCGAAAGGTAAAAGACAAATGAATACACTCAACGGGCGACCGATTACAATCATAAACACACCAATAAGCATCGCTACTAAAGAAGTCTGGAGCAATTCGTGAGGATTGACCAACAAACCCAGACAGAGGAACATAATGATTTGGAACAGCCACGACAGTCCATCCATAAAGGTGTATATCTCTTTACGGTACATGATTTTATTGTTACCTATCATAATACCTGCGATGTACACCGCCAGATAACCGTTTCCCCGTAGCAAATCAGTAAAGGCAAATGTGAAGAATACAAACGAAAGCAACAGGATGGGATAGAGCGCCTGGTTATCAATATCAAGTTTGTTCAGCACCAGGATGGCGAGCTTTCCTAAAAGATATCCGGCTGCTGCGCCTACGATGAATTGTATGGTAAACGAACCGAGAATATTTGCAATGCCTATACCGTCGGATTGTACAAACTGTATCAGTACGATGGTAAGCATGTAAGCCATAGGGTCATTACTACCGCTTTCCAACTCCAGCATGGGGCGAAGATTGTGCTTGAGGTTCATTTTCTGCGAACGCAGTATAGCAAATACGGAAGCAGAATCGGTAGATGACATGGTAGAGGCAAGAAGCAGGGAAGTCGTGATTGGCAGATAAATATTAGTCCAACTCATGTCGGATAGCCACCAGATAAATAGTCCTGTGAAGACAGCCGTTAGCAGCACTCCGAAAGTTGAAAGGACAATACCCGGGGCAAGTATCGGCTTTATTTCACTGAATTTAGTATCCATACCGCCCGAAAACAGAATGACGCTGAGGGCAACCATACCGATGAACTGGGCTTCTTTGGTGTTATGGAACTGTAATCCTAACCCGTCGCTACCGAAAATCATACCGACAACGAGGAATAACAATAAGGCGGGAACACCAAAACGATAACCGGTTTTACCGGCAATGATACTGATGAAAAGTAAAATAGAACCTACTAAAAGAATGTTTTCTGCTGTAAAAATCATAAGTTATGCATTATAAAGGTTGCCAGCCTAAGGTTTTTGTTTTCGGAGACAAATATACTTCTTTTTTTAATAAGGTAAGTATCTTGTCATAAATAGTTCGATAGAGTAGAGGTAGTTTTAATTAATAAGCGTTATCTTTGCCATCCCCTTTTTCTGGAAAGTAGTAGTAGAGAATTGAGGTAGTAAGTGATTATAAATAGAATTCTAAAAAAATGGCAGAACAAAGAAAAGCTCCCCGAAGCAATAGCAAGGCTAAAGTACAGCCCGTAAATGACTACGGACGTATCCAGCCGCAAGCCACGGAATTGGAAGAAGCTGTATTGGGGGCGTTGATGATTGAGAAAGACGCTTATTCATTGGTAAGTGAAATTCTTCGTCCGGAGTCGTTCTACGAACACCGGCACCAGTTGATTTATTCCGCTATCACCGACCTGGCAATCAATCAAAAACCGGTGGATATACTTACCGTAAAGGATCAGCTTGCCAAACGTGGAAACCTGGAAGAAATAGGGGGACCGTTCTACATTACCCAGTTGAGCAGTAAAGTTGCTTCTTCGGCACACATTGAATACCATGCCCGTATTATAGCACAAAAGGCGTTGGCGCGCGAGTTGATTACATTCACCAGCAATGTGCAAAGCAAAGCCTTCGATGAAACCTTGGACGTAGACGACCTGATGCAGGAGGCCGAAGGAAAGCTCTTCGAGATTTCCCAGCAAAACATGAAGAAGGATTATACGCAGATTAATCCTGTTATTGAAGAGGCCCGTAATTTAATTGCCAAAGCCGCCGCCCGCGCCGATGGATTAAGCGGTTTGGAGAGTGGTTTTACCAAACTTGATAAGATGACTTCCGGTTGGCAGAACTCAGACCTTATTATTATAGCCGCCCGTCCTGCTATGGGTAAAACAGCTTTCGTACTTTCTATGGCAAAGAATATTGCGGTAAACTATCGCAATGCGGTAGCTGTGTTCTCGCTTGAAATGAGTAATGTGCAGTTGGTGAATCGTTTGATTTCCAATGTATGTGAAATCCCGAGTGAGAAAATCAAGAGTGGACAGTTGGCTGATTACGAATGGCAACAATTGGACTATAAGCTGCGTGACCTTCTGGATGCGCCGCTGTTTGTAGACGATACACCTTCCCTGTCTGTATTTGAACTTCGTACAAAGGCCCGCCGGTTGGTACGTGAACATGGAGTAAAAATCATCATCATCGACTACCTTCAGTTGATGAACGCAAGTGGTATGTCATTCGGTAGCCGCCAGGAAGAGGTAAGTACCATTTCACGCTCTTTGAAAGGCTTGGCGAAGGAGTTGAATATTCCTATTATTGCCCTGTCGCAGTTGAACCGTGGTGTGGAAAACCGTGAAGGCGAGGAAGGTAAACGACCGCAGTTGAGTGACTTGCGCGAGTCGGGCGCTATTGAGCAGGATGCTGATATGGTGTGCTTCATTCACCGTCCGGAATATTATAAAATCTATACTTCGCAGGATGGCAGCGATTTGCGCGGTATGGCGGAAATCATTATCGCCAAGCATCGTAACGGTGCTGTGGGTGATGTTCGTTTACGTTTTATCGGTCAATACACCCGTTTCCAGAATCCGGAAGACGATATGATGATACCACATCCGACAGAAGAAGGAAGAACCACTTTCGGTTCAAGGATGAATACGCCAAGTAGCGGTAGCATACCACCTCCGGGCAATTATCCGCCTCAAACGGATAATCCGTTTGGTGGAGTAGGTTCGGATGCGCCATTACCGTTCTGATATAGCAATTTTTTAGAAATACAAAACAGTTTCTCAATTCAAGTTTCGGTTTTAAAGAAAGTTCTTTGTAATTTTGCGGGTCACTTTTGGAAACTTGGAAACAATAATAAAATAACAATATGAATATCTCTTATAATTGGTTGAAAGAGTATGTCGATTTCGATTTGACACCTGAGGAAGTTGCAGCTGCATTAACTTCCATCGGCTTGGAAACAGGAAGTGTGGAAGAAGTGCAAACAATCAAAGGCGGACTGGAAGGTCTTGTAATCGGTGAAGTGCTGACATGTGTCCCTCACCCGAATTCAGACCACATGCACGTAACAACCGTTAATCTGGGGCAAGGCGAGCCTGTGCAGATTGTATGCGGTGCGCCGAATGTGGCTGCCGGCCAGAAGGTGGTAATAGCTACCTTAGGTGCAAAACTGTACGATGGCGATGACTGTTTCACAATCAAGAAGTCAAAACTCCGTGGGGTTGAATCCAATGGTATGATTTGTGCTGAAGATGAAATCGGCATAGGTACAGACCATGCTGGTATAATCGTATTGCCTGATGATGCTGTACCGGGAACCTTGGCCAAGGATTATTATAACATCAAGAGCGATTATGTATTGGAGGTAGATATAACTCCGAATCGTGCGGATGCTTGTTCACATTATGGTGTAGCCCGTGATTTGTACGCTTACTTGGTGCAGAATGGCAAGACGTCTGCTTTGAAAAAGCCGTCTGTAGATGCATTTGCCGTTGAAAACCATGACTTAGACATCAAGGTAGCGGTTGAGAACCATGAAGCATGTCCCCGTTATGCGGGTGTAACGGTGAAAGGTGTGACGGTGAAAGAAAGCCCTGAATGGTTACAGAACAAACTTCGCATAATAGGTTTGCGTCCTATTAATAATGTAGTGGATATCACTAATTATATTGTCCACGCATTTGCTCAACCACTTCACTGTTTTGATGCGGACAAAATTAAGGGTAATGAAGTTATCGTGAAAACGATGCCCGAAGGTACTCCATTCGTGACCCTGGATGGAGTAGAACGTAAGCTGTCTGACCGTGACCTGATGATATGCAACAAAGAAGAAGCGATGTGTATTGCCGGTGTATTCGGCGGTCTGGATTCCGGTTCTACGGAAACTACCAAGGATATCTTCCTGGAAAGCGCTTATTTCCATCCGACGTGGGTACGTAAGACCGCTCGTCGTCATGGACTGAATACAGATGCTTCTTTCCGTTTTGAAAGAGGTATCGACCCCAACATCACTATTTACTGTCTGAAACTCGCCGCCATGATGGTGAAAGAGTTGGCAGGTGGTACTATCTCGTCCGAGATTAAAGATGTTTGTGCTACTCCTATCAAGGATTTTGTTGTGGAGTTAGCTTACGAAAAAGTTAATTCATTAGTGGGTAAAGTAATTCCGGTAGAGACAGTCAAGAGTATTGTTACCAGTCTGGAAATGAAAATAACCAATGAGACGGCAGAAGGTCTGACGTTGGCGGTACCTCCTTACAGGGTAGACGTACAGCGCGACTGTGACGTTATTGAAGATATCCTTCGGATTTACGGATATAATAATGTGGAGATTCCGTCTACATTGAAATCAAGCCTGACTACAAAGGGAGAAGAAGATAAATCAAACAAACTGCAAAATCTGGTAGCTGAACAATTGGTAGGTTGCGGTTTCAACGAGATACTGAACAACTCACTGACCCGTGCCGCTTATTATGAAGGACTGGAATCATATCCTTCCAAGCATTCGGTAATGTTGCTGAATCCGTTGAGCGCAGACTTGAATGCTATGCGCCAAACTTTATTGTTCGGTGGTTTGGAAAGTATCTCTCACAATGCTAACCGCAAGAATGCCGACTTGAAGTTCTTCGAATTCGGTAATTGTTATTATTTCGATAAGGAGAAAAAGAATCCGGAAAAGACATTGGCTGCTTATTCTGAGGATTATCATCTTGGTTTGTGGGTAACAGGCAAGAAGGTGTCCAATTCATGGGCGCATCCTGATGAAAATAGTTCAGTCTACGAATTGAAGGCTTACGTAGAGAATATATTTCTGCGTCTGGGATTGAACATGAGAAATCTGGTCATAGGTAATTTGACGGATGATATTTATGCCGCTGCGCTTTCTGTAAATACGAAAGGTGGAAAGCGTCTTGCTACATTCGGTATTGTAACGAAGAAACTTCTGAAAGCATTTGATATTGATAATGAAGTGTATTTTGCCGATTTGAATTGGAAAGAGTTGATGAGGGCTATACGGTCGGTGAAAATCAGATATACGGAAGTTCCTAAATTCCCGGCAGTGAAACGTGACTTGGCTTTATTGCTCGATAAAAAAGTGCAGTTTGCCGAAATAGAGAAGATAGCTTATGATACAGAGAAAAAGTTGCTGAAAGAAGTTTCTCTCTTTGACGTTTACGAAGGAAAGAATCTGGAAGCGGGTAAGAAGTCTTATGCTGTCAGCTTCTTGTTGCAGGATGAATCGCAAACTCTGAACGATAAGATGATTGATAAAATCATGTCGAAGTTAGTGAAGAATCTGGAAGACACGCTGGGGGCTAAATTGAGATAAAAGCAATTTAGAAGTTGTTTTGAATTTATTCAGTTTTCTTTTAAGATCAAAACAGCTTCTAAATCAGGTGATAAATCATAAATCATAAAAAATATAAATAGTTAAAACCAATGGGAAGAGCATTTGAATATAGAAAAGCTGCCAAAATGAAAAGATGGGGTCACATGGCTAAGACCTTTACAAGACTGGGTAAACAGATCGCTATTGCTGTAAAGTCAGGTGGCTCGGAGCCGGAAAACAACCCTACATTACGTTCTGTGATAGCTACCTGTAAGCGTGAAAATATGCCGAAGGATAACATCGACCGCGCTATTAAGAACGCAATGGGTAAGGATCAAAGCGAATATAAAGGAATGACTTATGAAGGCTATGGCCCTCACGGTATTGCCGTATTCGTTGATACATTAACGGATAATCCCACCCGTACTGTTGCCGATGTACGTTCCATATTCAATAAATTTGGTGGTAACATGGGTACTATGGGCTCTCTGGCTTTCCTGTTCGACCATAAGTGTATGTTTACTTTCAAGAAGAAAGACGGTCTGGATATGGAAGAATTAATTCTTGATCTGATTGACTATGATGTAGACGACGAGTTTGAAGAAGATGAAGAAGAAGGTACAATCACTATTTATGGTGACCCGAAGAGTTATGCTGCTATCCAGAAACATCTGGAGGAAAGTGGCTTTGAAGATGTCGGTGGTGAGTTTACCTATATTCCGAATGATCTGAAAGATGTAACATCCGAGCAACGTGAAATCCTCAATAAAATGGTGGAACGTCTCGAAGAATTTGACGATGTGCAAACGGTTTATACAAATATGAAACCGGAGGAAGAGGAATAATAATAATGATGAAATGGGATATCGACTATAATTCCCATTCTTTCAGTATATAAGAGTTAACCCTCGGTGTTGAAAAATACCGAGGGTTTTTTTGAACTAAAAGCATAGGAAGATTATTATTATTTCGTAATTTTACATCATCGGAGGAACGAACAATGAAAAATATTCTAAAGGATTTGAAGCGTAAAGACCACAAGCGCTATTTAGGTGGTCTGGATGTATTTAAATATATTGGTCCCGGATTGTTGGTAACAGTAGGTTTTATTGATCCGGGAAACTGGGCTTCTAACTTTGCTGCCGGTTCAGAGTTCGGTTATTCTCTGTTGTGGGTAGTGACCTTATCGACGATTATGCTGATTATATTGCAACATAATGTGGCTCACTTAGGTATTGTAACCGGTTTGTGCTTGTCGGAGGCGGCTACGAAATATACGCCTAAATGGGTATCGCGTCCTATATTGGGAACTGCTGTGTTGGCATCTGTTTCAACTTCATTGGCGGAAATACTGGGAGGAGCGATAGCATTGAAAATGCTTTTTAATATTCCAATCATCTGGGGTGCAATATTGACGACGCTTTTTGTCATAATCATGCTTTTCACAAATTCATATAGGAAAATAGAACGTTCCATCATTGCGTTTGTATCTGTTATCGGGCTGTCCTTTATTTATGAGTTATTTTTAGTGGAAATCAATTGGCCTTTGGCTGTAGAAGGTTGGGTGAAACCTTCTTTTCCTGAGGGAAGTATGCTGATTATTATGAGTGTATTGGGGGCGGTGATAATGCCGCATAACCTGTTTCTGCATTCGGAAGTAATTCAGAGTCATGAGTATAACAAGAAAGATGATGCCTCTGTCCGGAAAGTCTTGAAATATGAATTATTTGACACACTCTTTTCTATGATTGTGGGGTGGGCCATTAATAGTGCAATGATATTATTGGCTGCTGCTACTTTTTTTAAGAGTGGTATTCTGGTTGAAGAACTGCAACAGGCAAAGTCTTTGCTGGAACCTCTACTTGGAAATAATGCTGTTGTGGTATTTGCTTTGGCATTGCTGATGGCAGGTATTTCGTCTACAATTACCAGTGGCATGGCAGCCGGTTCGATATTTGCCGGTATTTTCGGAGAGTCTTACCATATTAAAGATACTCATTCGCAAGTAGGAGTGCTTCTTTCGTTGGGTATGGCACTGCTATTGATATTCTTCATCGGTAACCCTTTCAAGGGATTATTAATCTCCCAGATGGTGCTAAGTATTCAGTTACCGTTTACTGTTTTTCTGCAAGTAGGATTAACTTCCTCCCGTAAGGTCATGGGACAATACGTAAACAGTAGATGGAATAGTTTTGTACTTTATGCCATTGCCGGTATTGTGACGGTATTAAATATTATGTTGCTGGTATCTGAGTTTTTATAAGTCAGGTAGTAGGACTATGAAATAAGAATAAAGAGTCTTATAATATAAATAAATAAATATATGAGGATTATTACGTACAATGTTAATGGATTACGTGCTGCGGTAAACAAAGGGTTACCTGAGTGGTTGAAGGAAGAACAAGCCGATGTGGTATGCATTCAGGAAACAAAGTTGCAACCTGACCAGTATCCGGAGGAAGCTTTGGCTGCGTTAGGGTATAAACATTATTTGTGTTCGGCGCAGAAGAAAGGTTATAGCGGGGTAGCCATTCTTACTAAGCGGGAACCTGACCATGTAGAATATGGAATGGGTATGGAGATCTATGACAATGAAGGCCGATTTATCCGTGCTGATTATGGAGATGTGTCTGTTGTAAGTGTATATCATCCGTCCGGAACAAGCGGTGATGAAAGACAAGCATTTAAAATGGTGTGGTTGGAGAAATTTCAGGAATATGTAATGGAATTACGCAAATCGCGTCCGAAGCTTATTCTTTGCGGTGATTATAACATTTGCCATGAAGAAATAGATATACATGACCCTGTACGTAATGCAACCAATAGCGGATTTCTGCCGGAAGAAAGAGAGTGGATGACTCGCTTTCTGAATGCTGGTTTTATTGATACATTCCGTCTCTTGCATCCCGACAAACAAGAATATACATGGTGGAGTTATCGTTTTAACTCTCGTGCAAAGAATAAAGGTTGGCGTATTGACTATTGTATGGTAACCGAAGCTGTCCGTCCGATGTTGAATAAGGCTTGTATATTGAATGATGCCATACATTCTGACCATTGCCCCATGTTGTTGGATATTACAGATTGATTAAGAAAGATACGATATTTACGAAAGATTTGCCTCTTTTTATGACATAAGATATAAAAAACGAGAATTAACGTGTTATATAACATAAAAATAGCTACCTTTGCCGCTGATATAAAATCTGAAATCTTATATGAAAGAATTTAGATTAAACTATGTCTAACTATAAAAAGAAAGAAAATGTTAAAGAAAAAAGCTGGTGAAACTGCGGGACAAATTTGGACTGCTCTGAATGAGACTGAAGGTTTAACTGCTAAACAAATCAAGAAAGCAACTAAATTGGTAGACAAAGATTTATTCTTAGGTCTTGGCTGGTTGTTGAGAGAAGACAAGATCGCTACCGAAGAAGTAGAAGGCGAACTGTTTGTTAAATTGGTATAAGAGCGAAATTAACATCAATTTTATAAAAGATGCGTTGGTACATGTTATCAACGCATCTTTTTTATATGATGTTTCTAAGGATTTGTACGTAAATTATAGCTTGACCCACCAAAGCTGTGGTCACTAATTAAATTTCAACACGAACATTGTTTCTTTGCCCGGATGCAGAGATAAGCTTCCTCCTGATAATCTCATGATTTGCCTGGAAATACTTAATCCTACGCCGCTACCGCCTTCTTTTGTTGTAAAGAAAGGAATAAAGATGTGCTCAGCTATTTCCTCCGGAATGGCAGGACCGTTATTAGAAACTTCAATAAGTACAGCCTCACTTTCATTACAGTAGGCACGCAGGGTAATGATACCTTCGTGGACTTTACCGGCTTCAATGGCTTGGATGGCATTCTTTAATATATTAATGAGCACCTGCGATATCAGGTTTGCATCAGCATAAAGAATCAAGTCGTCCGGTGTGATATTAATGCGGAAAGTGATGTGAGAATCGGGATATTGATACCGTGCCAATTCTACCATTCGGTCGATGAAGCCTTTGACATAGAATAAAGATGGTTCCGGAGTAGGAATACGGGTGAAGCGGCGATAATTTTCTACGAAGGAGAGAAGCCCTTTACCGGTGGCGCTGATAGTATGCAGACCGTTACGGATTTCTTCAGCGGTTTCTTTCTCCGAAGATATGTGTTCTCCTTTGATATTCTGTTCTTCACTATCCTGAATCAATGTCAGTAATGTGTCACTAAGCGAAGTAATGGGAGTGACAGAGTTCATAATTTCGTGTGTCAGTACACGGATTAGACGAATCCATGAGTCGATTTCTTTTTCATCAAGCTCATTGTTGATGTCGTTCAGGGCGAGGATACGCAGGTGTTCCCGACGAACGGTTATGTTGGATACACGAATGGACAAATTAAGGGTTCCGCGTTCGTTTGACAAGCGGGTTTGCAGTTTATCTCCGGAACGGCACTGGGTAAGGATCTCCATGAGCCGGGTATCAATTGCGGCAAGCTGTTTGATATGGGTGAAAACATCCAATCCCAACAAGCGGAGCGCTTCGTTATTTTTCTGATATACAGCGCCGGTATCATTCAGTACTAAAATACCGGTACTGATACAATCCAGAATGAGTTCGTAATATTTTTCTTGCTGTATCGTTTCGTTCTTTACATTATATAATATAGATGCAACGCGATTAAGAGCCTGATTTATGAGTTGGTCGTCCGCAATATCTTCTTTTTCAGAGAAGTGTATGGAGGTATCGTCATTCTCAATGGCATCGAGTAAGAACAGAACTTTTTTCGTATGCCGGCGGTAGAGTTTCCATTGCCAGTACAGGCATATTAACAATAAAAGAGAAGAGATGATAATCCACAGGATATTTCCGTTTAAAACAGATAGAGTGACACCCATCGCCATCGAGCATGAGATGATGGCACGGAAAAGATAACGATCGGTAATATGGCGGTAGAAATGTTTCATAGTCCGAACTTCTTCATTTTATTATAGAGCGTCTGCCGGGTAATGCCTAATTGGGCAGCAACAGCAGAAAGGTTTCCGTTACAGGCGTCCAGAGTTTTCTGTATCATTTTCTGTTCCATTTCTTCGAGGGTAGATATTGCTCCGTTATCCTGGCTCTCAGAGTGAGAGGTGCTGGTACGCTTGTGCAATTGAAACAACTCAGCAGGCAGTTCATTACCATCGCAGATGATAACTGCTTTTTCGATAGCATGTTCCAGTTCGCGGATATTTCCATACCAAGGGTATGAGGTTAGTTTTAGGCGTGCGGCACCGGACAGGTGAAGAATCCCCTTATCGTATTGTTTGCAGAATCGTGTGATAAAGCGTTCGGCAAGGGGGAGAATATCTTCCGGTCGCCTACGCAAAGGAGGTATCTCAAGATGTATCGTGTTGATACGGTAAAGCAGGTCTTCGCGAAACTCATTACGCTGTACCATTTCGTTCAGGTTGCGGTTGGTGGCGCAGATCAGGCGGATATCAACGGGGATTGGCAGGTTGCTTCCTACACGGACAATGCAACGGCGTTGTAATACCGTCAGAAGTTTGGCTTGCAGGTGATAAGGCAAATTACCGATTTCATCGAGAAAGAGAGTACTTTGAACGGCAGCTTCGAATTTACCTGGACGGTCGGAATACGCATCCGTAAAAGAACCTTTCACATGCCCGAACAATTCGCTTTCGAATAAACTTTCAGTGATAGCTCCCATATCTACGGCAATCATTTCTTTCGGGCGGCGAGGAGAGAGGGCATGTATTTCACGTGCCAGCATCTCTTTTCCCGTACCGTTTTCTCCGGTTATTAAGACATTGGCCTCTGTAACGGAGATTTTTTCTACGAGCGAACGAAGTTGCTGCATGATAGCGCTTTCTCCCCAATACATGGAAGAAGTTCCGGAAGAAACACTTTTGTTTTGTTTCTTTCCGCTTGTTGCTTTTGCAGCATTCAGCAGTGTTTCTACTAATTTCTGATTATCCCACGGCTTGACGATAAAATCTGCCGCACCCTCCTTAATGCCGCGCACCGCAAGATCTATATCGGCGTATGCAGTGAAGAGAACAACCGGCAGTGAAGGGTGTAGCCGTTTGATTTCCCGTAACCAGAATAATCCTTCATTTCCGGTATTGATACCCGAAGTAAAGTTCATATCGAGCAATATTACGGATGGAGTATTCTCACGCAGTACTGTGGGTAACGTTACCGGAGAAGCGAGTGTGAGAATCTGTTCAAAATAGGGTTTCAGCAGCAATTGTACTGCGGTAAGTACGCCACGGTTATCGTCGATAATAAGAATACTTCCAACTTTTTTCATACGGGAATTTATAATTATTGGTCAAAGATAAGAAGTTCATCGGAAAAGTGAAAGATATATGTCATGTTTCCTACATATTACCGTAATATAAAAGCCTGAACTTTGCTCGCGTTGAAAATATAGTTACTATGCGATTACGTACTTTTTACCCTACAATTGTATTGTCCGATATTCATTTGGGCACATCCCATTCTAAAACTGTGGAAGTAAGCAACTTCTTAAAATCCGTAAATTGTAGCCGGTTGATACTTAATGGAGATATAATTGATGGCTGGGCGCTACACAAAGGCGGTACGCGTAAATGGCAGGTAAAGCATACGGGGTTTTTTAAAGTCATTATGAAAATGATGGAAAAACAGGGAACCGAAGTGATTTATGTCCGGGGGAATCATGATGATTTCCTGGACGGACTGGTTCCGATAGAGTTCTATAATATAAAAATAGTAAGAGATTTTATCCATGAGAGTCACGGCAGGCGTTATTATGTGACACACGGGGATATTTTTGATACAGTGACTACAAAAATGAAATGGCTGGCTCAGTTGGGTGACATAGGCTATACATTTCTGCTGTGGTTGAATCGCGTTTACAATACTTATCGCGCCCGCAGGGGACAACCTTATTACTCATTATCACAAGTGATTAAACAAAAAGTAAAATCTGCTGTTTCATATATATCCGATTTTGAAAAGGAACTGGTGGGGTTTGCCCGCTTACGTAAATGTGACGGTATCATCTGCGGACATATCCATCATCCGGCGAATGTTTACTATAATGATATACATTATCTTAACTCCGGTGACTGGGTGGAAACGCTTTCGGCGCTCGTAGAAGATGAAGAGGGCAAATGGGAAATATTACGATATGAAGATATGGCGGTGAATGAAAAAGACTATCTGTCGTGTGGAGCATAACAATATATATATAAATAAATTGAGTGTACAAGATGAAAGTTCTGTTTATTGTTCAAGGAGAGGGTCGTGGCCATCTGACGCAAGCTATTACGCTGGAAGAAATCTTACGGAGAAACGGGCATGAAGTAGTAGAGGTATTGGTAGGGAAAAGCAATAACCGCCGTTTACCGGGCTTCTTCAATCGTAGCATACAGGCACCGGTGAAGCGTTTCCTCAGTCCGAATTTTCTGCCGACTCCTGCCAATAAGCGGGTAAGCTTGTCTCGTAGCATAATATATAATCTGATGCAGCTTCCTGTTTACTTCCGTAGTGTGTGCTATATTCGCCGGCGTATCCGGGAAAGTGAAGCAGACCTGGTTATCAATTTCTACGAACTACTGACCGGATTGACTTATTTCCTGTTTCGTCCCTCCGTGCCACAAATCAGTGTCGGACATCAATATCTCTTTCTGCATCGTGATTTTGATTTTCCCGATAAGGATTCATTTAGCTTGTTAATGCTTCGTTTCTTTACGCGGCTTACCTGTATTGGAGCTAAAGAAAAGTTAGCCCTCTCATTTCGTCCGATGGAAGAAGATAACGATGCTCATATTTCTGTAATTCCCCCCTTACTCCGCCGGGAAGTTCTGTGTTGTGAACCGACTGATGGGGATTATGTGCATGGATATATGGTTAATACAGGCTTTGGTGACAGTATCGTGCAGTGGCATAAACAGCATCCTGAGATTCCGATGCATTTCTTTTGGGATAAACCCGATGAAGAGGATGTATATCAACCCGATGACACGTTATCATTTCACCAATTGGATGATGAAAAGTTTCTTCGTTACATGGCAGGATGCCGGGCGTATGCCACTACAGCCGGTTTCGAGTCTGTATGTGAAGCCATGCTTCTCAAAAAACCCTTACTGATGGTACCGGTACATATTGAGCAGGATTGTAATGCTTACGATGCGTCACGTAATGGCGCAGGCATTGTCTCAGATGTTTTTGATGTGGATCGTTTGCTTGATTTCGCCCAAAAGGATTATCAACCCGAGGATGACTTCCGCAGATGGGTACGCAGTTGTGAACGGAAGATATTGAATAGCATAGAAGCTGTGGAAGGAATAGGCTTGGTAAATGATTATAGACTGGCGTATGAATAAAAAAACAGGTTTAGTTACCCCACATATAGAACGTGATCTAAGCTGGATGTATTTCAACCGCCGCATCCTGCAGGAAGCCATGAAGCCGGATGTACCCTTACTTGAACGGCTTTCCTTTCTTGGTATTTATTCCAATAATCTGGATGAATTCTTTCGTGTCCGTATGGCAACGCTTAGCCGTATAGCTGAGAGTGAGGGTAAAGTTCTCCATGCCGAACGTGAACATGCCAAACAGCTTATTAAGTGCATCAATAAGCTGAATAGCCAATATGCCAAAGAGTATGAATATACCATTAGTGAAGTAACTGATTGCCTGCGTAAAGAGAATATCTTTATCTTAAAGGAAGATGAACTGGACGAAGAACAACAGAGATTCATCAATGACTTTTTTCGTAGAAAGCTCAGTGGCTTTGTTAGTCCGGTCTGGTTCTCAGCCGTAAAACGATTGACGGACGCCACAGACGAAAGCATTTATCTGGCTGTAAAAATGGAAATATCAGCAGATGAGATAACTTGCGGTGCAAAGAAAAAGTGCCCTCGCCCGGATTATGCACTGATAGAACTTCCCGTCCCCATGTGCGGACGCTTCATTCGCTTGCCCGACCGTAAGGAATGTAGCTATTTGATGTATCTGGATGATGTTATCCGTTTCTGTCTGCCCGTGATATTCTCCGGAATGAAATATAATTTATTTCAGGCTTATGCTTTCAAGTTTACGAAAGATGCCGAAATGGAAATTGACAATGACTTGAATCATAATATACTTCAGAAGATTTCCAAAGGTGTGAGGAGCCGTAAGAAGGGGAATGCCTTACGAGTAATCTACGATATTGATATGCCACGTGATTTACTCAAACGGGTAGTTGGTCATTTGCATTTAGACAAACTGGACACTGTGCTCGGTGGCGGGCGTTATCATAATCATAAGGATTTGATGGCCTTTCCTGATTGCGGGCGTTCCGACTTAAAATACCCTTCTTGGTTTCCTATCCTGAAACCGGAACTGGAGGAAAACGTAAGCCTGTTGCGACTCATTCAGAAGCAAGACCGCTATATCCACGTTCCTTACCACAGTTTTGATTATTATATCCGTGTTCTTCAGGAAGCTGCTATCAGTAAGAATGTAAAAAGCATAAAGACTACCCTTTACCGCCTGGCGAAAGACTCCAAAGTGGTGAAAGCATTGATTTGCGCAGCCCATAACGGCAAAAAGGTGACAGTTGTCATTGAACTGCTGGCGCGTTTTGATGAAGTATCCAACATAGACTGGTCCAAGAAAATGCAAGATGCAGGTATTCATGTCATATTTGGGGTAGAAGGATTGAAAGTTCATTCAAAGATTGTCCATATTGGAATGAAATCAGGCAATGATATAGCTTGCATCAGTACAGGAAATTTCCACGAAGGAAATGCGCGTATGTACACTGATTATATGTTGATGACTACGTTGTCTTCGATAGTGCGTGATGTTGATTCCGTATTCTCTTTTATAGAAAAGCCATACTCGCCTGTACATTTCAAGGAATTGTTGATATCTCCTAATGAGATGAAATCGTGTTTCATCCGCCTGATTAATGAGGAAATCAAAAATCGGAAGTCGGGTCGTCCGGCATATATCCGGGTGAAGGTGAACCACATTACAGACCCTGATATTATCAAGAAACTGTATGAGGCTTCGGCAGCCGGAGTTCCTATAAATATGTTGGTGCGCGGAAACTGCTCATTAGTAACAGGAATTCCCGGATTGAGTGATACCATTCACATTAATGGTATTATTGATCGCTATCTGGAGCATTCGCGTATATTCATTTTTGCAGCGAACGGTGAAAACAAGACTTTTATCGGTTCGGCAGACTGGATGCCGCGTAATCTTGATAATCGTATAGAGGTAATAACCCCTGTATATGATGTCCGGATAAAGGAAGATTTGTGGAAAGTCATTGATTTCGGACTGCGTGATACGCGCCAGGGGAGTATTGTTGACGGAACGGGAGAGAATCGTCCCTGGGTGGACAATGATGATAAGCCCTTCCGGTCGCAGGAAGAATTGTATAAACATTATATTGCTTTAAATGATAAATAGAATTATGCCGAATACATGCTATGCCGCTATAGATATTGGTTCTAATGCGGTGAGACTATTAATAAAAAAGGTGAAGGATGACGAAACGTTGGTAAACAAGAAACTATCGAAGGCGTTGATGCTACGTGTACCGTTGCGACTTGGTTTTGATGTGTTTTCCTTAGGAGAAGTATCTGATGAAAAGACAGTGAAGTTACAACGTCTCATGAAGGCTTTCCGGCAATTGATGAAGATTTATGATGTTACGGATTATCGTGCCTGCGCCACTTCTGCCATGCGCGATGCCCGTAACGGCAAGTCCATTATCAAAAAGATACAGAAAGATACGGGTATCACTATTGAAGTTATTGACGGACAGGAAGAAGCCCACATGATTTATAATAACCATATTGAATGTATGGTTGACCGTACCGGTAACTATATCTATGTGGATGTTGGCGGTGGCAGTACGGAAATCAATTTGTTGGTTGATGGTGAATTGCAGCATTCTCTTTCGTATAATATCGGTACAATTCGTATGCTTAACGGTGCGGTATGCGAAAATGTATGGTCGCAGATGCACGAAGACCTGGCACGGCTGACGGAAGGTCTGGGGGAAGTGAATATTATAGGTTCCGGCGGTAACATCAATAAACTCTATCGACTGGCCGAAAAGAAAGACAGGAAGAATTTACGATTACCGGTAACTTCATTACAAACCTTGTACGAGGAACTATTGCCTTTGACACCCAAGCAGCGCATGGAAGCATTCAACTTGAAAGCAGACCGTGCAGATGTAATTGTACCTGCTTCCGAAATCTTTCTGGCAATTGCGAAAGTAGTTCGTTCGGAATACATATGTGTACCGGTTATAGGATTGGCTGATGGTATAATAGGCAGCTTATATGAAGAAAAAGAAATGAGGCATTAATTAGTTGAGTTAGCTTCGGCTTCTTTCTTCTCCATCTTCTGCTGCAACCTCTTCAACTTCCATTTGTTCCAGAATATCAATTCTTTCCAGTGGTCGAAGTCCTTTTTGAAGATGATGCCTATGCCTTGTGTTGTCAGGTTGGTTTTTGTATAATAGCGGTCGTTGGTTTCATTATATGCTTTCAGACGAATGTCCCCACTTCGGTTTACGAGCCATTCCGCTTCAAAGTCACCTACAAAGTTCGTGTTTGCCATCGGATTTTCACGATAGCCGAAGTTACCGTTAATAAGCAAGCGATTATTCAACAACTGCCCCGAAAGCATACCCTCAAATTCCATGTCCGTCCATCCTTTTTCGCCGGTACTGAAGTTTGTACCGAAATTCCAGTTATTGCTATTGATGATGTGCGACAGCGCATTGTTTAGCTGTCCGGAAAGTGTTGACGAAAGTACGGAAGACATCATGTTGGAGTTTTGCGCCCTGTCCACATAATCCGTAGCATAGAATTTACCGATACTCAGCAGATAAAGTATCTGCATATTCATCTGCTCGTCCGTAGGAATGTAATTGCGGATAAGCGCCTGCACTTCGTCCCGCTCACTGGGCACTTCCAATCCCAGCTTGATATCCGGAGAGGTAAGCTGTCCGGTCAGGTTCATCGTACAGTTTACTTTGATATTGGTCTGGTTCATATAGTCGTTGGCGTTCGGCATAAGGTCGTTCAATGAAGCTGAGTTTACCGTATAACCTGCCCGGATATCTAACGTAGCGTCCAACGGGTTGCCGTTGAAGGTGATTGTACTTCCATCCTTAATGGTAAAATCCTTGCGGATAACTTCCTGCAAGCTGAATTTATACACTCCCTGACTGATACGGTAATTACCGAACATCCTCACATCGCCTGCTTTATTATAGAACTCGGCACGGATATTTCCCGTCCCCCGTCCACTGATGTGGTCGTCGGTTATGGGATCCATAACCATTTTCATGGTAGCATCCGGAGTAGCTTCAACAAGCAGGTTCAGACGGATATCCGTGTCGTTACTTTCTTCTTCCTGACGTATTTCCCGTTGTGCCAGTTCATAATCCGATACCAATTGTATGGAATCCAATATGGCACGTCGCGGGGTCATGTCTACAAACTTGATAAACTGATTGCTGGCTGCCGAAGATACATTATCTTTTATATAGACGAAGTTCGTATTGCGGTTGGTGGTGATTGCTACATCAATGTTCACCCCATCCTGTGCATTACCGGCAATCTGCGCATTACCTGTGCCGTATACAGTTCCGTAGAAAGGAAAATCCAATGACTCTTTCGTGTTCATCACCAGCATGTTGTTCACTTCAAACCGGAAACGGTATTCCGGATTCTTAAAGTGCGTATAATGCAGGTACCCGTTAACGCGACCTTGGTTGCCTTGCGTGTCGAGGACGCGGTTGTTTGCAAAAGTCAGCCCGTCAGGTTCTATACGGACACTATCCTTTACAGAGTAAGTGGTATTCAGCACATCTACTTTCATGGAGGCATCGGCAAGTACGTTTCCTTGCATCGTGAGTTCCTTGAAACCACCGTAAAAATGTACGTGCCCGCTTGCCCGTCCGTTGAATTCGGGAGTAATCGTGTTTATGAAATATTCTATGAATTTCAGGTTGGTATTGTCCGCTTCAATCTGCAGGTCGAGCGCGCTTTTAGACTTTAGCGGATAGATATACCCGGATACATGGCTCTTGGCTATGTCTTTTTCGCGGATATGCGCATCCAGGTAGATGCCTTCCACTTCATTGTGCCATTCGCCATGAATGTTGGCGTCTCCCAATAAACCACTGTTTAAACCGAGATTCCGGATAAAAAGGTCGGTGTGCATAACAGGGTTTTTCAGCACTCCGCTTGCAAATGCAGGCCCGGTGGCTTCACCTTGGAAATTGACATTCAGATTGACTATGTCGAATACGTATCCGATATTGATATCTTTCAAATCCATGCGTACGGTGTCTTCAGGCTGATCCGACATCACTCCGTTGATGCGCAGATACCGGTCTTCGTGACTGAAGTAAAAGTCATTAATATGTATTTTGCCGGAATCCATCACTACTTGCGATGGGTGTATTTTCCACAAAGTATCATTGAGTATGATATCGGTTTGCCGGACATCAACCACTGTTTTTAAGGCCGGAATCGCTTTCTTCGCGTAGGAAGGTTTATTCTGTTTGGCAGGCTGTTCGCGCATGAAGTGTGCCAAAGCGTCAAGTTTGCCGCTATAGGTTACAGTACCGTTGTTTCCCCAGTTCAGCATAGTCTGGATGCGGTTATCTTTTGCCTGCGCTTCCAACGATACATTTACCGCCCCTTCCGGTTTCCGGTTGGTGAGCCGAACCCGTGCATGGAAGTTGTCACCGGGATTTTCGCATAACACCATGCCCGATTCTATGAAGTTGTTTCCGTAGCGTAGACGGGGGAAATATCCTTCTACCCGCAACCGCTGCGCTTTATCATTGAAATAGCCCTTGACGGTAGAATGGGTGTATACTCTTACAGGTATATCGAATATTGTAGCGAAGAAGTCCGTATTGAGGATGTTCACATCAAAATGGAAGTTGTTTTGAGTATCTGTCGGCTTCTTATCCGGCAATATCAGTGCGGGGATATACCTTCGCATAATGTTTAGTACACCGACCGGTAGTGTGCGATAGGAGTAGTCTCCTTCAATGCTTGCGTTAAGGAAATTAGATGTTACAGTCAGCCGTTTATGGTGGTCGTTCTGCCGGGTGGCGGCTATTTTCAGGTTATCCAGCGAATATTCCTTTTCCGGAGCAATGAAGTGTAAACTGTCAATATTGATTTCTCCATTCATTTCGTCAATGGAACCACCGGTGAAATCGGCTGTCAGTTGAACGGAAACCTCCGCATCTTCGTACTTGGGTGTCAAGAGTAGATTGTGAGGGCGCACCTTGCGTATGTCGGCGTGGAAGTTGAATGTCGGTATGCGACTGGTAGTGTTTATGCTACCATTCAGGAAAACAGAACCGTTCTCATCGTTCAATGCTACTTTTCCGTTGAAACCGCCCTGTTTATACTCTCCGTCCAAGGTAATGTTTTCATAGTTATAATCACTGTAATCAATGGATGCAACCAGCCCTTTCATCGTGACGGATGGATATTGATTCTCATTGTGATTACCTGTAATATTAAGGTTGAACGTAACTTTCCCCAATTTTTCATTCGCCAGCATTTTACCGAAGTCAAAACCCTCTGTTTTAACAGCTCCCGAATAGGCAAAATGCTTCGTCTCTTTATTTGAACTCAGTTTTACGTCTGTTTTGAGGAAACCTACGTCAGTGCGCACCATACCGTATGTTACAAGGTCGGTGAAATACCCCGATATTTCTCCGTTAAACGAGATGGTTCCTAACCGTTGCAAGATTGGCGGAACTCCTTCATAGTTCTTGCTTAGATTACGGATCAGAAAAGCGACTCCTTCCGGGTTGGCATACAAATTGGAGAGGTTACCGAATACAAAGGCATCCTGAGGACGGTTTAAATCCTGGAAGGAAACTTCTCCTCTCAACCGGAAATGCTCGTTACCCGTAATCGATAAATAGGGGCAATTCAACTGGTTGAACGTCCCGTCGGCTTTTATTTCGACCTGCAGTTTCTCTTTGAAAGAAGAAAAAGGAGGTAGAAAGGCTGCCAAATCATAAGGTGTAATGTTCGACGGTAGTATATGACACGAAAAGCGTACGTCATTGCCGAAATTGCCAAAGGCTTCAAAATTGTCATAATCCATGTGTATGGTGTCCGTAGTCAGCGAAGTATTTGGCAAGTCGATGGCAAAATTCTCAATGCTCATCTTCTTATCATTGCCCACAACTTTGAGGCTTAATTTCTTTAGTTCGAAACCGGAATGTTCTTCTTCGACGCTTAATCGCTTTATGGCCGCATTGATGGAGTCCTTCTGTAATGCCTTCAATGAAATATTGGCGATAATATCGCGTAGCTGTATATGTTGCGCATTGAACTTTCCGGGCGTTTCTTCTGCCGAAAGTACATCGTAGGATACCTTGCCGCGACGCATCAGTAAGGAATTGATGCGCAAATCCAGATTAGTCTGTTTCTTTACGGTATCTTTTGAGGAAAAAGCGTCGAGCACGAATTGAAAGTTAGGTATGTCTTCCGGTGTTTTCTTTTCCAGAACAGCGTTGAAACCAAACATTTGAACATTGCTGATAGATATCTTTTTCCTGAACAGGGGAAATATGTCGAATCTTGCCGATAGCCGGGTGACTTTCAGCATCTCTTTGCCGGACTGGTCGTCCAATAACAAATCGTCAACAATAATGCGGTTCAACAGTCCTATGTCTATCCGCCCAATGGTTAGTTTTGCGCCTAAAACCGTGGACAGTTCGTTGGCCACCAATACGGAAAGTTGCTGCTGAACGTAAGGAATGTTCAACAATAACATAATCCCGATATACAACCCTAATATGATACCGAGTACCCAGCGTACCGTCTTTTTTAACTTTCTGATAAGCGTTTTGTTTGAATGAGCCAACAAAAATATAAAATAATACGTTATCAATGCTATTTTTATCGCTACTTTTGCACCGTTTAACCATAAATAAACGATATGAGTATCATAATTTTGGGGATAGAAAGTTCGTGCGACGACACTTCTGCTGCTGTTATCAAGGATGGATACCTGTTGTCCAATGTAGTTGCCGGCCAGGCAGTGCACGAAGCCTACGGTGGTGTGGTGCCCGAATTGGCTTCGCGTGCGCATCAACAAAATATAGTTCCGGTGGTTCACGAAGCGTTGAAACGCGCCGGAGTGACCAAAGAAGAATTGAGTGCGGTGGCATTCACAAGAGGCCCCGGATTGATGGGTTCTTTGTTGGTGGGCGTCTCGTTCGCAAAAGGTTTCGCTCGGTCTCTGGGAATCCCGATGATAGATGTTAATCACCTGACAGGTCATGTGTTAGCCCATTTCATTAAAGAAGAGAATGAAGAAAACACTCAGCCGGATTTTCCTTTCCTTTGCCTGCTTGTGTCAGGTGGAAATTCGCAGATAATACGGGTGAAAGCATACAATGATATGGAGATTATAGGGCAGACAATAGATGATGCCGCCGGAGAAGCCATTGATAAATGTTCCAAGGTCATGGGGTTGGGTTACCCCGGTGGACCGATTATTGACAAGCTTGCCCGGCAGGGCAACCCCAAAGCGTATACTTTCAGTAAACCCCATATTCCCGGATTTGATTACAGTTTCAGCGGATTAAAAACGTCGTTTCTTTATTCGTTGCGCGACTGGATGAAAGAAGATCCTGATTTCATCGAGCATCATAAGGTTGATTTGGCAGCCTCCCTTGAAGCTACTGTTGTCGAGATTCTGATGGATAAACTGCGCAAGGCAGCCAAGGAGTATAAAATTAAAGAAATAGCTGTGGCTGGAGGCGTGTCGGCTAATAACGGCCTGCGCAATGCTTTCCGTGAACATGCCGGGAAGTATGGATGGAAGATATTTATCCCTAAATTCAGTTATACAACGGATAATGCCGCCATGATTGCAATCACCGGTTATTTTAAATATCTGGATAAGAACTTTTGTTCAATTGATGCACCGGCTTACTCGCGTACGACCTTGTCATAAAAAGAATTTCAGAACACTTTTATAGCCAGATCGTACCCCCACCGTACCAACACCCTATCCGCTCCTTACCAAGTCCATACCTGCTCCTCTTGTATAGACAAGGAGAAAACAAGGATTTGGTACGTTTCGGGTGGTTGGAGGCAGGAGAAATAGAACAATAAATGAAAGAATCCATAATCGAGGATGTATGAAAATTGAAGAAGAGATTGGATATGTACTGAAGTTGAAGAATTTATCCCTTTCCACCGCCGAAAGTTGCACGGGAGGAAACATCGCTGCTCTGATAACTTCTGTTCCGGGAAGCTCGGAATACTTCAATGGTGGGATTGTAGCGTATTCTAATGAAGTGAAAATGTCCTTGCTCGGCGTTTCGGCCGGTACTCTGGACAATCATGGGGCTGTCAGCCGTGAAACTGTGATTGAAATGGTGAAAGGTGCGATGAAAGCGATGAATACCGATTGCGCCGTCGCCACATCAGGGATTGCAGGCCCCGGAGGGGGAACACCGGAGAAGCCGGTTGGTACTGTATGGATTGCTGCTGCCTATAAAAATGAAATTATTACATTTAAACAAGAAGGCGATAACGGAAGAACCGGAAACATACAAAACGCTGTTCAAAATGCTATCATGATGCTTTATAGAGTTTTAAAATGAACAAAAAATGCTATCAGACAGCGAATTATTTTAGGAAATACTTGTTTGGTAACGATAAAAGTACTTACTTTGCACTCTGTTTAAAATAAGTATAGATAAAAACTATAAAACTAAGATAGAAATGTCGAAAATTTGTCAAATTACAGGAAAGAAAGCCATGATTGGCAACAATGTTTCACATTCAAAGAGAAGAACAAAGAGAACCTTTGATTTGAACTTGTTTAATAAAAAGTTCTATTATGTAGAGCAAGACTGCTGGATTAGCCTTAGCCTTTGCGCTAACGGCCTGCGTATTATTAATAAAAAAGGATTGAACGCAGCTTTGAATGATGCGGTAGCTAAAGGTTATTGTGATTGGAAAAGCATTAAAGTAATTGGCTAAAGAGAGAAGAGGAGATACTGATTATGGCAAAGAAAGCAAAAGGTAATAGAGTACAAGTGATTCTGGAATGTACAGAACACAAAAATAGCGGTATGCCGGGAACCTCTCGTTATATCACTACCAAGAACAGAAAGAATACTACCGAGAGATTGGAGTTGAAAAAATACAATCCTATCTTGAAAAGAGTAACAGTACATAAAGAAATTAAATAATAAGTATAATCCATGGCAAAGAAAACAGTAGCAAGTTTGCACGAAGGTTCTAAAGAAGGTCGTGCTTATACAAAAGTTATCAAAATGGTTAAGTCTCCGAAAACCGGCGCTTACACCTTTGACGAACAGATGGTACAAAACGAAAAAGTACAAGACTTTTTCAAAAAGTAAGATTGACTGTCGAAAGGCATTTATTTATAAAATCCCCTTATCGGAATACGGTAAGGGGATTTTTTTATGTCATATTCCCCGTACTTTCATTACTTTGTTATATCTTTGTGCAATAATGTGTTGTATTAATAGATAAGATATGGGACTTTTAAGTTTTTTCTCTAAAGAGAAGAAGGAAACATTAGATAAGGGATTGTCTAAGACGAAAGAAAGTGTGTTCGGAAAGATTGCCCGCGCTGTGGCAGGAAAGTCGAAAGTGGACGATGAAGTGCTTGACAATCTGGAAGAAGTGTTGATAACATCGGATGTGGGCGTAGAGACCACATTGAATATAATTCAACGGATAGAAAAACGCGCTGCGGCAGAGAAGTATATGAATGTACAGGAACTCAATACCATTCTGCGCGATGAAATTGCAGCTTTGCTGACAGAAAACAATTCGGACGATGTAGATGACTTTGAAACCCCGATTGAAACGAAACCCTATGTCATTATGGTAGTAGGAGTGAACGGCGTAGGAAAAACAACCACCATCGGCAAGTTGGCTTATCAATTCAAGAAAGCGGGTAAAACCGTTTATCTGGGCGCCGCAGATACTTTCCGTGCAGCGGCTGTAGAACAATTGTGTATTTGGGGCGAACGGGTAAACGTTCCCGTTATTAAACAAAAAATGGGTGCCGACCCGGCTTCCGTAGCCTTTGATACCTTAAGCTCTGCTGTGGCCAACAATGCAGATGTAGTAATTATTGATACGGCGGGACGTCTTCATAACAAAGCGGGGTTGATGAACGAACTCACGAAAATCAAGAATGTAATGAAGAAAGTAGTACCCGATGCCCCCAATGAAGTATTGCTGGTATTGGACGGTTCCACCGGGCAAAATGCCTTTGAACAAGCCAGGCAATTTACCCTGGCGACAGAAGTAACGGCAATGGCTATCACGAAATTAGACGGTACGGCTAAAGGTGGCGTAGTCATCGGGATTTCCGACCAGTTCAAGATACCTGTTAAATACATCGGACTGGGTGAGGGCATGGAAGACTTGCAGGTATTCCGTAAGAAAGAATTTGTTGACTCATTGTTCGGAGATAACGCATGAAACGGAAAACCATTGATCTCATTACATTAGGTTGTTCTAAAAATTTAGTGGATTCAGAGCGTCTGATTCGCCAACTGGAGGAAGTAGGCTATCACGTGACCCACGACAGTGAAAAGCTTCAAGGTGAAATTGCAGTTATCAATACATGCGGTTTCATCGGAGATGCAAAGGAAGAATCCATTAATATGATTTTGGAATTTGCACAGGCAAAGGAAGAAGGAAAACTGGAGAAATTGTACGTAATGGGCTGCCTCTCGGAACGCTATTTGAAAGATTTAGCCATTGAAATTCCGCAGGTAGATAAGTTCTATGGTAAATTCAACTGGATGGAATTGTTGCAGGAGCTTGGTAAGGTTTATCACGAAGAACTGCATATAGAGCGCACTTTGACCACTCCAAGGCATTATGCGTATCTGAAAATCTCCGAGGGTTGTGACCGGAAATGCTCGTATTGCGCCATTCCCATTATAACCGGCGGGCACGTATCGCGTCCGATGGAAGAAATCCTGGATGAAGTCCGTTATCTGGTAGAAAAAGGAACGAAAGAATTTCAGGTCATTGCCCAGGAATTGACATATTATGGCATTGATTTATACAAGAAACAAATGCTCCCTGAACTGATTGAACGCATTTCCGAGATTCCCGGCGTGGAATGGATACGATTGCATTATGCCTATCCGGCACACTTTCCCACAGAATTGTTCCGGGTGATGCGTGAGCGCCCCAACGTATGCAAATATATGGATATCGCTCTTCAGCATATCAGCGACCCGGTGTTGAAGAAAATGCGCCGCCAGGTAACTAAGGAAGAAACCTATCGCTTGCTGGAAGATTTCCGTAAGGAAGTACCGGGCATCCATTTGCGTACCACGCTGATGGTGGGGCATCCCGGAGAAACCGAAGCTGATTTTGAGCAACTGAAAGAATTCGTCCGTAAGGTTCGTTTCGATAGAATGGGAGCTTTTGCATATTCGGAAGAAGAAGGCACTTATGCCGCCACACATTACACGGATGAGATACCCCAGGAAGTGAAACAGGCGCGTTTAGATGAAATAATGTCTATCCAACAAGGCATTTCTGCCGGGTTAAGTGCGGCGAAAGTAGGACAATGTATGAAAGTTATCATAGATCGTATGGAAGCGAACTATTATATAGGGCGCACTGAATTTGACTCGCCCGAAGTGGATCCTGAAGTTTTAATAGAATCAGACGGAAAAACGTTGCATATTGGTAACTTTTATCAGGTGGAAATCATAGATTCCGATGATTTCGATCTTTTTGGTCGAATTATTTGAATATTTATTCCAAAGAATTTGTATATATGCATAAAATTTGCTAATATAGCACCGTATTTTATAAAATGCTTGAATTTTGAATAATAAAGAGTTTACTTCGGAGCTGTCACGGAGGTTAGGATATACCATGAAGGATACATCCGAACTGATTGCATCTTTGCTATCGGATATGACGCAACAGTTGCAGGATGGAAATACGATTTACGTACAAGGTTTCGGTACTTTTGAGGTGAAGAAGAAAGCAGAACGCATCACTATTAATCCTACAACAAAGTCGCGTATGCTGGTTCCGCCCAAATTGGTGTTGAATTACAAGCCCAGTACGGCGCTGAAAGATAAATTCAAATAATCCCTATCTATACTTAATTTGTCTGTTGCTGAATTAATATGAATGAAAAACTGAACATACAGAATTTGATAGAGTTACTTGCCGAAAAGCACGGCATGGATAGAAAAAACGCCGATAATTTCGTGAAAGAATTTTTCTTGCTGATTGAAGAATCGCTGGAAAATGACAATTATGTAAAGATCAAAGGGTTGGGGACATTCAAACTCATTGATGTAGAAAGTCGTGAAAGCGTAAATGTCAATACGGGAGAGCGTTTTGAAATACAAGGGCATACAAAGGTTTCCTTTACTCCCGAGCCTACTTTAAAAGACTTGATAAACAAGCCTTTTTCTTACTTTGAAACAGTGGTGCTGAACGATGAAACGGTATTTGACGATACTCCGGTTGAAAAAGAAGAAATTGAAGAAGAAAAGGAAAGGGAGACTACCGGTGAGCAATCCGGCGAAATACCGGTTATAATTCCGGAAAACACTGCCGAAACAATCGAAATCGCTGAAAAACCAGAAGAGGTCATTGACCCGGAATCCTCCATTCCGGATGAAAAAACACCTGTTTATCTAACAGAATCTGCCGATTTACCGGCAGATTCGGATATCACTCCCGAACCTGTTGTTCAAGAGACAAAGCCATCCGGTTCTCCCGTTACACCTCCGATACATAAAAAAACGGATGATAGTTCCGCCGTGAAATATTATATAGGAATTGTAGTTTTGATAACATCCCTGTGTATAGGCGCAGTGCTATTCATGTATTATCCGGATTGGTTTGACGGGCTATTTTTCAATTCCAACCGGCAGACGGAAACAGTTGCCGATGCAAAAGACGAGAACCCGGAGTCTACTGTGGCTCTGACGGATAGTAGTATTAAAAAAGATACCGCAACGGCGATGAAAGAAGATACGGTAGCAGAAGTAGCAACCACGAAACCTGTTGCAACGCAAAAAAAGAAACCGACGCCATTTGAGCCTGATTCAGTTAACTATAAAATTGTTGGGACAAAAGCAACATATACAATAAAAGAAGGAGAAACATTGACGAGAGTGGCGCTTCGCTTCTATGGGACTAAAACGCTTTGGCCGTATATTGCGAAACATAATCCCGGCGTTATTAAAAATCCGGATAACGTTCCATACGGAACTGTAATCAAAATCCCGGAATTGGTTAAGAAATAACTGGATTTAAAATGTTGCACCCTTGCAAGTATATAATGATATTCTTGCAAGGGTGAATAATTATTTACCCTATCTGAGAAAATGAAAATCTTTTTTAGAACTATTGCAAACTACTAAACTCTATGAAAGTAGCTTAAACTAATCATTTTTTTATGAAAATTAGTTGGTATGGTTAAATTATTCCTGTACTTTTGGAATCGAAAAAAAACTTACCGGTAAAATACCGGATAAACCAGAAGAAATTAAATAATAAAAATAATAAAATTTATGACTGAAACAATTGATATCCGCGAACTGAATGAGCGGATTGAAAGGCAGAGTGCTTTCGTTACCAATCTTACTACTGGCATGGACCAGATTATCGTAGGACAAAAACATCTTGTAGAGTCATTGTTAATAGGCTTGTTGTCTGATGGACACGTACTGTTGGAAGGTGTGCCCGGTCTGGCAAAAACATTGGCAATTAAGACTTTAGCTTCGTTGATTGATGCGCAATACAGTCGCATACAGTTTACTCCTGACTTATTGCCCGCCGATGTTATCGGTACAATGGTTTACAGTCAGAAAGACGAAACTTTTCAAGTAAAAAAAGGTCCTGTTTTTGCTAACTTCGTACTGGCTGATGAAATCAACCGTGCTCCGGCTAAAGTACAGAGTGCTTTGCTGGAAGCTATGCAGGAACGCCAGGTAACTATTGGCAAGCAGACATTCCCATTGCCCGAGCCTTTCCTTGTACTTGCCACCCAAAATCCTATTGAACAAGAAGGTACGTATCCGTTGCCTGAGGCGCAGGTAGACCGTTTCATGTTGAAGGTGGTTATTGATTATCCGAAACTGGAAGAAGAAAAACTGATTATCCGCCAGAATATCAATGGCGAGAAATTCAATGTGAAACCGGTTCTGAAAGCGGAAGAGATTATTGAAGCCCGCAAAGTAGTTCGTCAGGTATATCTGGATGAAAAGATTGAACGCTATATTGTTGATATTGTATTTGCCACCCGTTATCCGGAGAAATACGATTTGAAGGAACTGAAAGACATGATAGGTTTTGGCGGTTCTCCCCGTGCTTCTATCAACCTGGCTCTGGCTGCCCGCACGTATGCGTTCATCAAACGCCGTGGTTATGTTATTCCTGAAGATGTACGCGCAGTGGCCCATGATGTATTGCGCCATCGTATTGGCCTGACGTACGAAGCGGAAGCCAGCAATTTGACTTCCGATGAAATCATCAGCAAGATACTGAATAAGGTTGAAGTTCCTTGATATAAGAATTTCGAATAGCTTCTGAAAGCTATTAATAAATGTGGGTAACGTTTTTAATAAATGTTACCGGCGTTTTTTAAGAACGTTGGGGTTATTTATTAACAGGATTTTCTACTATATAAATGGAAACAAGTGAATTGTTAAAAAAGGTACGTCAGATTGAAATAAAGACGCACGGATTATCCAGTAATATCTTTGCCGGGCAGTATCATTCGGCTTTCAAGGGTAGAGGTATGGCATTCTCCGAAGTGCGTGAATATCAGTTTGGTGATGATATACGTGACATTGATTGGAATGTGACCGCTCGCTTCAATAAACCTTATATAAAGGTATTCGAAGAGGAGCGCGAACTGACCGTAATGTTGTTGGTGGATGTTTCCGGTAGTTTGGAGTTCGGTACGGTGAAGCAGATGAAAAAGGATATGGTGACGGAAATAGCAGCTACGCTGGCATTTTCAGCCATACAGAATAACGATAAAATCGGTGTTATCTTTTTCTCCGACCGGATAGAAAAGTTTATTCCGCCTAAGAAAGGACGGAAACATATCTTGTATATCATCCGTGAGTTGATTGACTTTGAAGCGGAAAGCCGGCGTACAGACATCCGTTTGGGATTAGAATATCTGACGAATGTAATGAAGCGCCGTTGTACAGCTTTTCTTTTATCCGATTTCATTGATCAGGGAAACTTCAGAAGTGCAATGACTATTGCCAACCGGAAACATGATGTAGTCGCTATCCAGGTATATGACCGGAGGGTAGAGCAGTTGCCGGCTATTGGTTTGATGAAAATTAAAGATGCTGAGACAGGACATGAACAATGGATTGATACTTCGTCGCGTGCCGTTCGCCGCGCCCATCATAATTGGTGGGTGAACAAGCAGGAGGAATTGAACGAAACCTTCACTAAGAGTAATGTTGATAATGTATCGGTGCGTACTGATCAGGATTATGTCAAGGCATTGATGAATTTGTTTGCGAAACGAAATTAATCGGAAAAATGAAAAAATATCTATTTCTGATAACCCTATTGGGATTCCTGGCCGGCAAGGCTGTGGCGCAGTCGGTGACAGTGGATGCTACTATTGACTCCCTGCAAATATATATAGGCGAACAAGCGAAAATAAAGCTTCAAGTAGCATTGGATGCCGATAAACGAGCCATTTTCCCGGTTTATGTTGACACATTGATACGGGGCGTGGAGATTATTGATATTGCCAAGCCCGATACGCAGTATATAAATAACGATAAACGGATGCTGATAACTCAGGAGTACACAGTTACATCGTTCGATTCGGCATTGTATTATCTGCCTCCGATGGAAGTGACGATAGAGAATAAGGCATATCAATCTAATGCGTTGGCATTGAAGGTCTACTCTTTGAATGTACCGATAGATCCGGAGAATCCGGAACAGTTCTTCGGCCCTAAAACAGTGATGCAACCTCCTTTTGTATGGGAAGACTGGTATGGAATTATCATTTGCGCTGTATTGCTTATCCCGTTAGGCTTGTTGCTTATCTATCTGATAATGCGTATTTGTGATAATAAACCTATAATTCGCAAGGTGAAGGTGGAACCGAAGTTACCGCCACACCAACAGGCGATGAAAGAGATTGAGCGCATCAAGAGCGAAAAAGTATGGCAAAAGGGACAACCGAAGGAATACTATACGGAATTGACAGATGCTTTGCGTACTTATATCAAAAATCGTTTTGGTTTCAACGCATTGGAAATGACTTCTTCGGAAATCATAGAAAGATTGCTTGATATGGAAGATAAAGAAGCAATTGCAGATTTGCGTGTTCTTTTCCAGACAGCAGATTTGGTGAAATTCGCCAAGCATAATCCACTGATGAACGAGAATGACGCAAACTTGATTAATGCCATTGATTTCATCAACGAGACCAAAGAAAAGGAAGACGAAAATGCAAAACCGCAACCTACCGAAATCACTATTATTGAGAAGCGTTCGTTGCGTACCAAAATATTGCTGGGTGTTAGTATTGCTGTCTTGGCTGTTATCCTGGTGGGGTCACTCTTTTATATCGCAATGCAGTTATACAACAATTTTGCCTGATAGCAGAATGAGTAGTTACGCTTAATCGTGAATTGTAAATTGTTAAATAGTAAATACAATGGTTTTTGCCAATATTGAATATTTGTTTTTGTTGCTGTTGCTTATACCTTATATAATATGGTATATCATGAAGCGGAAGAATAATGAAGCCACACTTCAGATTTCGGATGCTCGTGTGTATGCACATACGCCGAAAAGTTATAAGAACTATTTGTTGCACATGCCTTTCATGCTGCGGATTGTTGCATTAGCGCTGATTATTGTAGTGCTGGCGCGCCCTCAAACAACTGATAGCTGGCAAAATAGTGAGATTGAAGGTATTGATATTATGCTGGCTATTGACGTATCTACCAGTATGCTGGCAGAAGACTTGAAGCCGAACCGGTTAGAAGCTGCAAAGGATGTGGCTGCTGAGTTTATCAATGGGCGTCCCAATGATAATATCGGTCTTACTTTGTTTGCAAGTGAAAGTTTCACGCAATGTCCATTGACGGTAGATCATGCAGTATTACTGAACTTGTTTCAAAGTATCAAGAGTGGTATTATTGAGGATGGCACGGCGGTTGGTATGGGTATTGCCAATGCGGTAACCCGTTTGAAAGATAGTAAGGCAAAATCCAAAGTAATCATCCTTTTGACAGATGGTACGAATAATAGGGGAGAAATTTCTCCGTTGACAGCAGCAGAAATAGCCAAAAGTTTTGGTATCCGTGTTTATACCATTGGGGTAGGCACGAATGGAATGGCGCCATATCCTTATCCGGTAGGCAACACCATACAGTATGTCAATATGCCGGTGGAAATTGATGAAAAAACACTGACGCAAATTGCCACTACTACCGAAGGTAATTATTTCCGTGCTACCAGTAATTCCAAGCTGAAAGAAGTGTATGGGGAGATAGACAAATTGGAGAGAACAAAACTGAATGTGAAGGAATATAGCAAACGTCAGGAGGAATACCGCTGGTTTGCTTTGGCTGCATTCTTGTGCGTATTACTGGAAATATTGCTCCGAAACTCTATCTTAAAGAAGATACCTTAAAAACAAAGTATTATAAGTAAATCATTAAATTGTACATAAAACGATGTTTCGATTTGAAGAACCTATATATTTATACCTGTTGCTCCTGTTGCCTTTCCTGGTAGCTTTCTATCTGTACTCCAATTACCGGAGACGGAAAGCAATCCGAAAGTTCGGTGACCCGGTGCTGATGGCGCAACTGATGCCGGATGTATCCAAATATCGTCCGGACATAAAATTCTGGTTGGCATTTGCTGCAATTGGTTTATTTGCAGTGTTGCTGGCGCGTCCTCAGTTTGGTTCTAAACTGGAGACTGTGAAGCGTCAGGGAGTAGAAGTAATAATAGCATTAGATATCTCCAACTCAATGCTGGCAAAAGACATACAACCCAGCCGTTTGGAAAAAGCCAAAAGGCTGGTAGCTCAACTGGTAGATAAGATGGAAAATGATAAGGTAGGTATGATTGTATTTGCCGGTGATGCTTTTACACAATTACCTATCACGAGTGATTATATTTCTGCCAAGATGTTTTTGGAATCTATTAATCCGTCGTTGATATCAAAGCAAGGAACGGCAATAGGAGCGGCTGTCAATCTGGCTACACGTAGCTTCACACCTCAGGAAGGAGTAGGACGTACTGTTATTGTCATTACTGATGGTGAAAATCATGAAGATGGTGCGGTGGAAGCTGCCAAAACAGCTACGGAGAAGGGTATTCAAGTTAGTGTTTTAGGGGTAGGTACACCCGATGGTGCGCCCATTCCGGTAGGAAATACGAATGATTTTCGCCGTGACCGTGAGGGAAATGTAATTGTCACTCGCCTGAATGAGCAGATGTGCCAAGAAATAGCTCAAGCAGGAAATGGGATATATGTGCGGGTCGATAATTCGAATGCTGCGCAAAAGGCGATTACCCAGGAAATTGATAAAATGGCGAAAGCGGATGTGGAAACGCAGGTATATACAGAGTTTAATGAACAGTTTCAATCTATTGCCTGGATTATTCTGTTATTGTTATTGGTTGAAATGCTAATACTGGAACGCAAGAACCCGCTATTCCGTAATATCCATTTGTTTAAAAAGTAAGAAGGTATGATGAGAAATAGAATTGTCGGAAGTATCTTGCTGTTATTGACGGCTCTTTCGGTTTCTGCTCAAAAGGCAGAACGCAATTATATTCGTAAAGGAAACCGTGCTTACAAAGATAGCACGTATGTAAATGCTGAGGTAAACTATCGTAAGGCTATTGATGCAAATCCGGCATCAGCTGTGGCTATGTACAACCTGGGGAATACGCTTATGCAACAAAATAAGTTGCAGGAAGCTATGGAACAGTTTGTAACTGCAACCAAAATGGAAAAGGACAAGAATAAGCTTGCCCAGATTTATCATAATATGGGAGTCATATTCCATGCCGGTAAAGATTATGAAAAGGCAATAGAAGCATATAAGGAGTCATTGCGTAATAACCCGAAAGATGATGAGACCCGTTATAATCTGGCTTTGGCTCAGAAAATGCGGAAAGATCAGCAGAATCAACAAAATCAGAATCAGAACCAGAACCAAGATCAGAAAGATCAGGAACAAAAACAGGATGAACAGGAACAAAAACAGCAAGATCAACAGCAGCAGAATCAGCAACCACCTCAACAGCAAGATAATCAAATGTCGAAGGAAAATGCGGAACAGCTTCTGAAGTCGGTTATGCAGGATGAGAAAGAAGTTCAGGATAAAGTTAAAAAGCAGCAGGTTATCCAAGGGGGACGCTTGGAAAAGGATTGGTAAATAATAAAAGATACGATAAATATATGAGAAAATTGATTTTCTTATGGATAGCATTGGTAACAGTCTGTTTGCAGGTTTATGCAGACGATAAGGTATCGTTTACAGCATCTGCTCCTGATGCTGTAGCGGTAGGTGACCAGTTTAGACTGGCATATACAGTGACCACACAGAAGATTAGGGATTTCCGTGTTCCTACCATCAAAGGGTTTGAGGTGTTGATGGGACCCAGTCGCTCACAGCAAACCAGCATGCAGATTGCTCAAGGTGTGTCAACTTCAACCACCAGTATTACCTTTACTTATATATTAATGGCTACTGTTGAAGGAGACTTCACTATTCCGGGAGCCACGATTATGGCGGATGGTAATCAGTTGGTTTCTAATTCAGTGCATGTAAAAGTACTTCCGGCTGATCAGGCAGGAGCGGCAGCATCTTCAAACAGTGGCGGTCAGCAGCAAGGTAATACGAGTCGTGCTTCATCAGGGACTTCGGTTTCCAATCAGGACTTGTTTATTACGGCTACGGCAAGTAAGGCGAATGTGTACGAGCAAGAAGCTTTTTTGTTGACCTACAAAATTTATACGTTAGTTGATTTACGTGGCTTTGATAATGTGAAACTACCTGATTTTAAAGGATTTCATTCACAGGAAGTTGAACTTTCAAATGATCGAAAATGGGGTTTGGAACATTACAAAGGAAGAAATTACCAGACTACTGTTTACCGGCAGTTTGTACTCTTTCCTCAGCAATCCGGCAAATTAGCTATTGAACCGGCACGTTTCGATGCTTCCATAGCTAAAGCTACTCATGTAACTGATCCGTTTGATGCGTTTTTTAATGGTGGCAACAATTATGTAGAAATCAAAAAAACGCTGATGACACCAAAAGTTACAATTGATGTTAAGCCTTTGCCGGAAGGTAAGCCTGCCGATTTTTCAGGTGGAGTAGGAGACTTTAGCATTTCCTCTTCTATTAATAGCACCAATGTGAAGACAAACGATGCCGTTACTATTAAACTTGTTATATCCGGTACGGGTAATCTGAAGTTGATAGGTGAACCCAAAGTTAAGTTTCCGGATGATTTCGAAGTATATGATCCAAAAGTGGATAATAAATTCCGCTTGACGAATGCAGGACTTTCAGGCAGTAACGTGATTGAATACTTGGCTATTCCGCGTAATGCGGGAACGTTCAAAATACCAGCTGTGACGTTTAGTTACTTCGATATAAAGTCTCGCTCTTACAAAACGTTGACGACCGAGGAATATGAACTGCATGTAGAGAAAGGTGAAGGTAATGCGACTCAAAGTATTGCAAACTTCACAAATAAAGAAGACCTGAGAATCCTGAATGAGGATATTCGTTTTATCAAGCAGAATGATGTAACACTTTCTCAAAAGGGTGACTTCTTCTTTGATTCTATGGTATATTGGTTACTTTATTTAATACCCGGCATTGCGTTTATTATCTTCTTTATTATTTATCGCAAACAGATAGCCGCCAATGCCAACGTTGCGAAAATGCGTACCAAAAAAGCCAATAAAGTAGCTGTTAAACGTATGAAACAGGCTGGTAAGTTATTGGCTGAGAATAAAAAGGATGTTTTCTATGACGAAGTATTAAGAGCTCTTTGGGGATATATCAGCGATAAACTGAACATTCCGGTTTCGAAACTTTCGAAAGATAATATTGAGGAAAAACTTCGTAAGCATGGAGTAGAGGATGATTTGATTAGAGAATTCCTGGCAGCTTTGAATGATTGTGAATTTGTGCGTTTTGCCCCTGGTGACGATAATCAAGCAATGGATAAAATCTACTCGGCTTCATTGGCAGTGATTAGCAAAATGGAAAATTCTATAAGACATTAATTTAAGGAGGTTATATAATGAAAAAGATATTGTTTTTTGCTCTTGGCTTATTTATGGCAATGACCTCTTGGGGGCAGGTAGCATCGGATACGTTGCGAAATACAAATGATTCAGTATCAATAGGTTCTCATACGGAGTTCTCTGCGGTAAAGCAACCGGAAGGTATGACAAAAGCAGAAGGAGATAGTGCGTATATGAAAAATGACTATACTTCTGCCATTCAGATTTATGAAACTCTATTGAAAGAAGGAGAGGCTGCTGAAATATATTATAATTTGGGAAACAGTTATTATAAGGCTGGTGATATAGCAAGGGCCATTTTGAATTACGAACGTGCATTGTTGTTGCAACCTGGCAATGCCGATATTCGTGCTAATTTGGAAATAGCTCGTGCAAAAACTGTTGATAAAGTAATCCCAATACCGGAAATATTCTTTGTGTCTTGGACTAAATCATTGATTAACAGTTTGAGTATAGATGCTTGGGCAAAGATAGGTATTGTCTGCTTCTTATTGTTGCTGACATCTCTTTATTTCTTTTTCTTTTCTAAACAGATTGTATGGAAAAAGGCGGGATTTATCACGGGGTGTGTGTCTCTGGTATTAGTTATATTGGCAAATGTTTTTGCTTTCCAGCAGAAAAACGAATTACTGAATCGTAAGAACGCCATCATATTAACTCCAAGCGTAACAGTGCGTAGTACTCCCAGCGAAAGTGGCACAAGTTTATTCATATTACATGAAGGGCGGAAAGTTAAAATTGAAGATAACTCTATGCGCGAATGGAAAGAAATTCACTTGGAAGATGGTAAAGTAGGGTGGGTGCCTGCATCATCCATAGAGATTATATAAGTTCTACAAGAAATCTATTCTTTAGGCAGGTTTCTCTTATTTCTTAAAAAAGATAGCGAAATAATTTGTTTTATCTTTTTTTTTCTTTAAATTTATAGCGTGATAAATGAAACTCATAGAGTTATTAACTATTAAATTTATGAACATGAGAACAATAACATTCAATGAACTTCGTAGAATCAAAGATTCATTACCCAGTGGTAGTATGCATAGAATAGCCGATGAGCTTGGAATGAACGTTGATACAGTAAGAAATTTTTTTGGAGGACATAATTTTAAGGAAGGTAAAAGTGTTGGAATACACTTGGAACCCGGACCGGATGGTGGCTTAGTTATGTTAGATGATACTACTGTTCTGGATAGAGCTTTGAGGATTTTAGATGATATGAATACCGAACCTGTTCGAGTTTAAGAAGAAAGAGTATAAATGAGTCCCAATTGATAAACAAACAATTGGGATTTATTATTTGTTTCATATTAAAGTTTACGGAAATTTATTACTCAACGTACATGCGTGTGCGCATATACAAAAACAAATCTACAAGAAGTCTATTATAAACAACTATCAATTATGGAAGACAAGTTAGTAACTTTAGCTATTCTGACTTATGCTAAAGCACAGATATTGAAGAATGTACTTGAAAATGAAGGTATTGAGACCTATATTCATAACGTAAATCAAATACAGCCTGTTGTATCTTCCGGTGTGCGTCTGCGCATAAAGGAAAGTGATTTGCCACATGCGTTAAAGATTACTGAAAGTTCTGCATGGCTTTCGGAAGAAGTAGTGGGAGGGAAGTCTCCTAAGGTAGAGGAACTGAGTAACAAAGTTTTAATTCCTGTTGATTTTTCAAATTATTCGATGAAAGCATGTGAATTTGGCTTTAATTTTGCACAGAACATGGGTGCGGAAGTTGTTTTATTACATGTCTATTTCACACCGATTTATACAACCTCATTACCTTATGGAGATGTTTTCAACTATCAGATTACTGATGATGAAAACACGAAAAACATATTACAAAAAGTACATGCGGATTTGAATGCTTTATCCGATAAAGTAAAGGATAAAGTAGACTCCGGAGAATTCCCAAACATTAAATATAGTTGTGTATTACGTGAAGGTATTCCGGAAGAAGAGATTCTTCGTTATTCAAAAGACTATCGGCCACGTGTTGTTATCATGGGTACCCGAGGTAAAAATCAAAAAGATATTGATTTAATTGGTAGCGTAACTGCTGAAGTTATTGAACGAAGCCGCATACCGGTTCTTGCTATTCCGGAAAATACTCCATTTAAGCAATTAGCAGAAGCTAAACGAATTGCGTTTATTACCAATTTTGATCAAAGAGATTTAATTGCATTTGACTCATTGATTACTTCCTTGAAATCGTTTCATTTCACGATATCTTTTATTCACTTATCAGATGTGAAAGACACATGGGATGAAATTAGATTAGGTGGTATTAAAGAGTATTTTCAGAAACAGTATCCGGATTTAGAAATACATTATGATGTCGTGGAGAATGATGATTTCTTAAATAGTTTAGAAAACTATATCAAAACTAATCACATTGATATTATGACATTAACAACATATAAACGGAATATTTTTTCTCGGTTATTTAATCCCGGTATTGCCAGAAAAATGATTTTCCACTCTGACACGCCATTATTGGTTATTTATGGACAACAGTCAAACTAAACAAATAACTAAGGCACGCATTCTCATGTTAATATCGCGATTATGTTTAATATATAATCGGATCATTTATTATTCATATCCTTCAATGGCATAATCATGCTATCCATGATTAACAAATAAAGCCTAACCAAAATATTTGGTTAGGCTTTTATCGTAGAAAGCGTTAAAGATATGCAGCTTGCTTACATCAGCTTTTCTATTTCTTCAAACTCTGGCCCCATATCCAAATTGTAGTAGACTCTATAAAGGCCATTCAACCATAAATCTCTTTGGTCAGGTTTTAGTTCTCTTGCCTTTTCGTAGCAAGGTTTTGCTTTTTCATAGAAATTCTTCAATGTAACCTGATCTTCTTTGTATTTCGGATCGTTGACATCAGCAGTTGCTTGTTCAGAGAAATCCTGAGCTTGCAGACAGTAAATTAATCCCAGATTAGAATATGCTTCTGCATAAGTAGGATCAGTTTCTATTGTTTTTTTGTAGAATTCAATAGCCTTATCATATTCTTTTGTATTATGATAGAGATACCCTTTTACATATAGATAGAATGTATTATTCGGATCTTTAGCCAACATGTCATCGGCAAACTTCATAGCTTCATCATATTTATTGTTATTGCTATAATAATCAATCAAATGACCAAAAAAGAATGCGTGATTCGGGTATTTTTCTATACCATTTTTCAAAGAAGCAATCCACTTAACAGTATCACCTTGTGCTTTATAAGCTGAAGAAATGTATTCCATAGCATATTGACCAACTTCCTTATCGTTTTGTGCCAACGGAGCATACTTCAAAATATTGGGATAATCTTCCATTTTAGCGGCTGCTAAGCTTGCGTAATATGCAACCTGAGGCAATACAGTATCAGTTTCCAAGAAATTTTCATTTTCGAACATCGGATTTTGAGCAACTTCAATATAAGTTCCGAAATAATCTAATGCCTCCTTGTTATTATTCATGTTATAGAACTGGATACCGCCATTAATCAAGTTGGGACGTTCTGTCAAAATAGCAGCACTATTGGCCTTTCTGTACTTGTTTTTGACTTTACCCTTTTCGTTGGGAAGCTGTGCAAGCTCGTCACATTTGAGATAATATTTGCACATGTTTAATGCGCTACTATATACCTTAAGCGTATCGTAAGGTTTTCTTAAATAGGCATTTTCCATTTGCTTTTCATTAATTCTCTTTTGAATAAAACCTGCAACATCCCAAGTATTGGCATCGTCCTTTGTTTCGGAGTTAGTCAAAGCTTGATTAATGAGTTGCTCGGCTTTATTAAAATCCGGGTTCGTTTCACTTGCAATGCTTTTAGCTTCTTTCACGCTCTTCTCCTGAGCAAAAGTGAAGCTTGCAACAAGCAATAAAATCACTGAAAATAATACACTTTTCATGATAACTGTTAAATTTAAATTAATATTATGTCTATTCTTCATTTTCATTATTTGCCTCATTACCAAAGTTGTAGTTCTCCTCTCCTCCTTCGGTATCATTTATCAGAACGGGAGATATTGGAGAATTATCACCATCTGTATCAACCGGAATTTCATCTGCCATATTCTCTGATGTGACCTTACATACCGAACCGATTTCATCGTTTCTCTTCTCTAAGTTAATCAGTCGGACACCTTGCGTAGCGCGACCCATGATGCGAACGTTTGCTACTTTTAGTCGAATAGTGATACCGGATTTATTTATAATCATCAAATCATTATCATCGGTTACAGATTTGATGGCTACCAGTTTACCGGTTTTATCCGTGATATTCATTGTCTTTACACCTTTACCGCCACGGTTGGTCTTACGATAATCTTCAATATCCGAACGTTTGCCGTAACCTTGTTCGGAAACAACCATAATGGTTTCTGTTTCAAGATCTTTAATGCAAATCATTCCGATAACTTCATCTTGCCCGTCTTCATCAAGAGTCATACCGCGTACGCCGGTTGCAATACGTCCCATAACACGCACGGCGCTTTCATGGAAGCGGATGGCACGACCATTACAGTTGGCGATAATGATTTCGTTGTCACCATTGGTCATACGTACTTCAATAACACGGTCGTCTTCACGGATTGTAATAGCGTTTACACCGTTTTGACGAGGACGCGAGTACTGTTCAAGCAATGTTTTCTTGATGATACCGTTCTTGGTGCAGAATACGACATAATGACTGTTTATATATTCTTCATCGGCAAGGCTTTTCACTCTCAGATATGCGTTTACTGCATCGTCAGAGTCGATATTCAGCAGATTCTGAATAGCGCGGCCTTTTGAATTTTTGCTGCCTTCGGGAATTTCATATACCTTAAGCCAGTAGCATTTACCTTTCTGGGTAAAGAACATCATGGTGTTATGCATGGTTGCCGGGTATATATGTTCGATGAAGTCTTCATCGCGGGTATCTGTACCTTTTGAACCTACTCCACCACGGTTTTGGGCACGGAATTCGCTTAGCGGAGTACGCTTAATGTATCCCATGTGCGATATGGTAATAATCATTTCGTCGTCTGCATAGAAATCTTCCGGGTTGAATTCTTCGGATGCATAAACGATTTCCGAACGACGTCCGTCTCCATATTTGGCTTTTACTTCAAGCAACTCATCGGTGATAACTTTACGGCAAAGTACTTCGTTTGAAAGAATTTCTTCGTAATAAGCGATTTGCTTCATCACTTCTTCGTATTCGGCATGAAGCTGGTCCTGCATCAGTCCGGTAAGTTGGCGCAAACGCATTTCAACGATGGCGCGAGACTGGATTTCGGTTAACTGGAAACGTTCCATCAAACCGGCAATAGCTTCATTCGGTGTTTTGGCGGCACGGATGATACGGATTACTTCATCAATATTATCGGATGCGATGATTAAACCTTCCAGGATGTGGGCACGTTCTTTGGCTTTACGCAGGTCGTATTGCGTACGGCGAATCACTACTTCGTGACGGTGTTCTATAAAGTATTTAATCAGATCTTTCAGATTTAGCAGACGGGGACGTCCATGCACTAACGCTACGTTGTTGACACTAAAGGAGGTTTGCAATTGTGTCATTTTGTAGAGTTTGTTCAGCACTACGCTTGCATTGGCATCACGCTTAATGTCAACGACGATACGCATACCTTGACGGTCGGATTCATCATTGGCATTTGAAATGCCTTCAATCTTTTTATCATTTGCCAAATCAGCGATGTATTTTATTAACTCAGCTTTGTTAACGCCATACGGGATTTCGGTAATGACTATTTTGTCATGTGTGGAGCCGGTTTCTATTTCTGCTTTAGCACGCATTATTACACGGCCGCGACCGGTGAGATATGCTTCACGCACACCGCTCATACCATATATATATCCTCCTGTAGGGAAATCGGGAGCTTTTACGTAGTTCATCAGCTCCTCTATTTCGATATCGTTATTTTCTATGTATGCGACGCAGGCATCAATAACTTCCGCCAGATTATGTGTCGGCATATTTGTGGCCATACCTACTGCGATACCGGAAGCTCCATTTACCAGAAGGTTCGGGATGCGGGTCGGCATTACGGTGGGTTCTGACAAAGAGTCGTCAAAATTGCTTTGCATGTCAACGGTTTCTTTATCGAGATCCTGCATGGTTTCTTCACCAATCTTTCGCAGGCGACATTCGGTGTAGCGCATAGCTGCTGCACTATCACCGTCTACCGAACCGTAGTTACCCTGGCCGTCTACCAACATATAACGCATTGCCCAAGGCTGTGCCATGCGAACCAATGCGCCATAAACGGAAGAGTCACCGTGGGGGTGATATTTACCTAATACTTCACCTACTACTCTGGCTGATTTTTTATAAGGTTTATCAGACGTATTTCCTAATCCCATCATCCCGAAAAGAATTCTACGGTGGACAGGCTTAAAACCATCTCTAACATCCGGAAGGGCACGTGAAACAATGACTGACATGGAATAGTCAATGTATGATGACTTCATTTCCTCCTCGATGTTTATCTTTATAATTCTGTCTTGTTCAAGCATTTAAAAAGATTATTAATTATACATTCTTTGGTTTGTGAAAAACCACGCTAAAGTACTGCTTTTTTGTGATATACAAAAGCTTTCTTTATTAAACTTTGTTTCGTGACCATGGGAGTAGCATTAAAATCAGAGCAACCGTACCGAAAGGTTTATTCCTGCCGGTATTGCTATGAACTGATTCTGCTTAGCCTGTCATTTAGTATTGATTTATAATAAATCTATCTCTGCGATTGCATAAATCTTTTCGTTCGACGGCTGTCGAATGATTATGCGATATCTGTCGAATAATTATTCGACAGCTGTCGAACGCATATTCGACAACCGTCGAACGAAAAGATTTATGCAAAACAGATATTAGTTTTTAGCGAACAGAGAACTAAATCTTAATGAATCAACAATTAGTAATTAATGCGAGTCAGGAGTTAACATAGTTATCTAACTCCTGTCCTGTGAATGATGCAGGCTCGAGAACCTGAATAAAAACAATGCAGGCTAATGTTTTTTATATATAAATAAAGGTGGCAACTTTATTAATAAGACTGAGTATTTTATATGTAGGTTAAACTATGGCACAAGATTTGTGTTCTAATAGATAAATGAATGTATTGCATTCCGGAAATTATTAATTTAGGTATCTTTGTACCGCTAAATAATGCCTTAGAATTAAGGAAGGAGAATAAAATATGAATAATCAGTTTTCACAAAGAGTTTCAGACGTTATAACCTATAGCAAAGAAGAAGCTAACCGGCTGAAGAATAGATATATCGGCCCGGAGCATCTCTTACTTGGCATGTTGCGAGATGGTGGAGGGAAAGCTATAGAAATATTGCTGAAACTGGATATAGACCTGTTCAGAGTAAAAAAACGTCTGGAAGGCTTCTTAAAAGAGATTGAAGATGATAATTTGCTGCCTGATGCTGACATTTCATTGTCTCCGATGGCAGCCAAAATCATGAAAATGTGCATACTCGAGGCTCGTCTGCTGAAGAGCGCCACTGCCGATACGGAACATGTACTGCTGGCTATCTTAAAAGACGGTAACAATTTGGCCGCTACGGTTTTAGAAGAAAGCAACGTGGATTATAAGTCTATATTTGAACAGCTTTCCATGAAAGCCAGCCCAAATGCGGGTATGGGTTTCACGGAGGATGATGAAGAAGAGGAAGAGGAAATAAACATGGCTTCACGTTCTTCGCAAAGCGCCGGTCAACGGTCGTCTACGCAGACTGCATCCAAGAAACCGTCCAATGATACTCCGGTACTGGACAACTTTGGCATGGACATGACGCGGGCTGCCGAAGAAGGTCGCTTGGATCCGGTAGTAGGCCGTGAACGTGAGATAGAACGCTTGGCGCAGGTATTGAGTCGTCGCAAGAAAAACAATCCCGTTTTGATTGGCGAGCCTGGTGTAGGTAAATCGGCCATTGTAGAAGGGTTGGCATTACGTATCGTTCAGAGAAAGGTGTCCAGGATACTGTTTGATAAGCGTGTGGTTATGCTTGACATGTCCTCCGTAGTGGCAGGAACCAAATACCGGGGGCAGTTTGAAGAACGTATCCGTTCTATTATCAATGAGCTTCAGAAGAATCCGAATGTTATTTTGTTCATCGACGAAATACATACCATTGTAGGCGCCGGAGCCGCAGCCGGTTCTATGGATGCCGCTAATATGCTGAAACCGGCTTTGGCGCGTGGCGAGATACAATGTATCGGCGCCACTACCCTCAACGAATATAGAAAAAACATTGAAAAAGACGGCGCTTTGGAACGTCGTTTCCAGAAAGTGATTGTAGCACCAACCACAGCCGAGGAAACTCTCCAGATATTGAAGAATATCAAGGAGAAATACGAAGACCATCACAATGTGATTTATACGGACGAAGCGCTCGAAGCATGTGTCAAGTTGACAGGCCGTTACATTACCGACCGCAACTTCCCCGATAAAGCTATTGATGCTTTGGACGAAGCCGGATCACGGGTTCATCTCACGAATATAACCGTTCCGAAAGAAGTTGAAGAACAGGAAAAACTGATAGAAGAAGCCCGTCAACAAAAGGCGGATGCGGTGAAATCGCAGAATTTTGAACTTGCCGCCAGTTATCGTGACCGCGAAAAAGACCTTTCCATTCATCTGGAAGAAATAAAAGTGGAATGGGAAGCCCGCTTGAAAGACGACCGCCAAACGGTTAATGAAGAAGAAATTGCCAATGTCGTATCCATGATATCCGGTGTACCCGTACAGCGTATGGCCCAGGCAGAAGGCATAAAACTTGCAGGCATGAAAAATGACCTGCAAGCCAAGGTAATAGCTCAGGATGCAGCCATCGAGAAAGTAACGAAAGCCATCCTGCGTAGCCGTGTAGGCTTGAAAGACCCGAATCATCCGATAGGAACATTCCTGTTCTTAGGGCCTACGGGTGTAGGTAAAACCCACTTGGCTAAACAGTTGGCTAAATATATGTTTGGTTCTGCCGATGCGTTAATCCGTATTGACATGAGCGAATATATGGAAAAATTCACTGTTTCCCGTTTGGTTGGTGCCCCTCCGGGATACGTCGGCTATGAAGAAGGCGGACAGTTGACAGAAAAAGTGCGTCGCAGACCATACTCCATCGTACTGTTGGACGAGATTGAAAAAGCGCATCCGGATGTGTTCAATATCCTGTTGCAGCTAATGGACGAAGGACGTTTGACTGACAGTTATGGCAGAACAGTGGACTTTAAAAATACGGTCGTTATCATGACCTCTAATATTGGTACACGACAGTTGAAGGAGTTCGAACGCGGTGTTGGCTTTACTGCTCAGAACCGTACGGACCATAAAGAATATTCACGCAGTGTGATACAAAAGGCGCTGAATAAATCATTCGCTCCGGAGTTCCTGAACCGTATTGACGAAATTATAACTTTCGACCAACTCTCGTTAGATGCCATTAAGGAAATTATTGATATCGAGCTTAAAGGCCTGTATGGACGTATGGAAGCGCTTGGATATAAACTTGTCATAGATGATAAAGCCAAATCATTTATGGCAACAAAAGGTTACGACATACAGTTTGGCGCCCGTCCGTTGAAACGCGCCATTCAAACCTATCTGGAAGATGGGCTGTCGGAACTTATAGTTACTTCCGAATTACAATCCGGCGATACAGTTTCCGTTTCTCTGAATGAAGAAAAAGAGGAACTGGATATTAAGAAACTGTGAGTTGTTCATCCGCAGATAGTGCAGATAACACGGATTAGGGTTTTAGATAAATCGGCGTAATCTGTGTCATCTGCGGATGAAAAGACTGAAAAATATCCTCAAAAACAACTCTTAGTAAGCGTAAGTAAATGTTCATAATTAGTTTATACTATATTTTTTAGACGCAGATAACGCGGATGACACGGATCTCTTTTTGTTTTCCGGGCAGGCTAACGTAGCGCAGCATTT
>NZ_DBDF01000068.1:48409-57607 GCF_002293435.1 Bacteroides sp. UBA939
ATTATCATTCATCGTATAAACTATTTATGAACATCACAGCTTCTAAGCTTTTGTACCACCTTAATAAACAGTCAAAATGTCAGTCTGATATGACTGGCATTTTTTTTGCACTTTACTTGCCAAACGATTTAAAATATAAACCTGAAACATAAATAATAATAGTATGCAAAAAGGAAATATTGGGGTAACTACCGAGAACATCTTCCCCGTTATCAAAAAGTTCTTGTACAGCGATCATGAAATCTTTCTCCGCGAGTTAATCTCTAATGCCGTAGACGCTACGCAGAAGTTGAAAACATTGGCGTCTATCGGCGAGTTCAAAGGTGAAGTTGGTGATTTAACCGTACATGTGTCTTTAGGAAAAGACACCATAACAGTTTCCGACCGCGGTATCGGTCTGACTGCCGAAGAAATCGACAAGTATATCAACCAAATCGCCTTCTCAGGAGCTAACGACTTCCTGGAGAAATACAAAGATGATGCAAATGCCATTATCGGCCATTTCGGTTTAGGTTTCTACTCCGCCTTTATGGTATCCAAGAAAGTGGAAATCATTACGAAATCACATAAAGAAGGTGCCCAGGCAGTGAAATGGAGCTGTGACGGAAGTCCTGAATTCACTATCGAAGACACCGACAAAGTTGATCGTGGTACGGATATCGTGCTTTATATCGACGATGAAAGCAAAGAATTCCTTGAAGAATCGCGTATCTCTTCTCTGTTGAAAAAATATTGTAGCTTCCTCCCCGTTCCCGTAGCCTTCGGAAAGAAGAAAGAATGGAAAGACGGCAAACAAGTAGAAACTGACGAAGATAATATCATCAATGACAGCAATCCGTTGTGGACACTGAAACCCAGCGATTTAAAGGATGAAGACTACAAGAAATTCTATCGTGACCTTTATCCGATGTCCGACGAACCGCTGTTCTGGATTCATCTGAATGTTGATTATCCGTTCCATCTGACCGGTATCCTCTACTTCCCGAAAGTAAAAAGCAATATTGAATTGAACAAGAACAAGATACAACTCTACAGTAATCAGGTTTATGTAACGGACTCTGTAGAAGGCATTGTTCCTGATTTCCTTACGTTATTGCATGGTGTGCTCGATTCTCCGGATATTCCGCTGAACGTATCCCGTTCCTATCTTCAGAGTGATGCCAACGTGAAGAAAATCTCCACTTACATTACGAAGAAAGTATCCGACCGCCTGCAATCCATTTTCAAAAACGACCGCAAACAGTTCGAAGAAAAGTGGAATGACCTGAAAATCTTTATCAACTACGGAATGCTCACTCAGGAAGATTTCTATGACAGAGCTAAAGATTTTGCCCTTTTCACCGATACCGACGGCAAATATTATACGTTTGATGAGTATCAGAAGCTCATAAAAGGCGACCAGACCGATAAGGATGGCAGTCTGATTTATCTTTATACTAACCACAAGGATGAACAATTCAGCTATATTGAAGCTGCTAAGAATAAAGGATATAGCGTACTGCTGATGGATGGCCAACTGGATATTGCCGTAGTAAGCATGCTGGAACAGAAGTTCGAAAAATCACGCTTTACCCGTGTGGACAGCGATATTATTGATAACCTGATTGTTAAAGAAGATAAGAAAGGCGAAGCCTTGGAAGCAGGTAAGCAAGAAGCGCTTTCCGCAGTCTTCAAGAGCCAGTTGCCTAAAATGGACAAGGTTGAATTCAATATCACTACAGAGGCTATGGGAGAAAACGCTTCTCCTGTGATGATTACTCAAAGCGAGTACATGCGCCGTATGAAAGAAATGGCTAATATCCAATCCGGTATGAGCTTCTATGGCGAGATGCCCGATATGTTCAACCTGGTACTGAATTCCGATCATAAACTGGTGAAAGAAGTTCTTGCCGACGAAGAAAAAGAATGTGATTCGGTTCTGGCGCCTATCCAACAGGAAATGACTGACGTTGACAAGCGTCGTAATAAACTGAAAGATAAGCAGAAGGATAAAAAAGATGAAGAAATTCCTACTGCGGAAAAAGACGAAGTGAACGAACTTGATAAGAAGTGGGATGAACTGAAAGCAAAGAAAAACGAAGTGTTTGCCGGATATGCGGTTAAGAATAAGGTTGTTCGCCAATTGATAGACCTGGCTTTATTGCAAAATGGAATGCTGAGAGGCGAAGCATTAAATAACTTTGTGAAAAGAAGCATCGAATTGATTTAAAAACGCCTTTTTATTCACCACCTATACCATCAAGAGGCTGTGTCAATAGTAAAACACAGCCTCTTTTTTCATATTATTTGCATAGCTATACTCGTTTTTTTCGTTGGATACGCTCAAATTCGAAACAATTGTATATATTTGAACCTTAAATATAAACGATAGTACTTAATTATATCATGTTTTTGGACTCTAACCTTTGGAGTATGAAAAGAATTCTTCTGATTTTGTCATTTTGTTTCCTGCTGTTACCCATGCTGCAAGCCCAGAAAGTAGGGCTTGTCCTGAGTGGTGGAGGTGCCAAAGGAATGACGCATATCGGCATCATCCGAGCCTTGGAAGAGAATAATATTCCTATAGATTATATCACCGGTACATCTATGGGGGCTATTATCGGTTCGCTTTATGCTATGGGATATTCTGCTGATGATATGGAAGCCTTGTTGCGTTCGGAAGATTTCAAACGTTGGTATTCCGGAAAAGTGGAATCTGAATATGCTTATTACTTCAAGCAGAATCTTCCTACACCGGAATTTTTCAATATCCGTTTTTCTTTTAAGGACTCTTTGAGTATTAAGCCACAGATATTACCCACCAGTGTGGTCAATCCCATTCAGATGAATCTGGTATTTGTAGAACTGTTTGCCCGCGCTACAGCCGCATGTGATGGTGACTTTGACAAACTGTTTGTCCCTTTCAGGTGCATAGCTTCCGATGTATATAATAAGAGGGAAATTGTTTTAAGGAAAGGCGATTTGGGTGATGCGGTACGCGCTTCGATGAGTTTCCCGTTTGTTTTTAAACCGATTGAAATAGATAGTGTACTGGCTTATGACGGAGGAATTTATAATAACTTCCCAACCGATGTGATGCGAAATGATTTCCATCCGGAGATTATCATCGGTAGTGTTGTTGCAGCCAATCCTTCCAAGCCTGACAAGAACAATCTTATGAGCCAGATTGAGAACATGGTAATGCAAAGGACGGATTACTCCATACCGGATTCTGCCGGAATTGTCATGACTTTCAAATATGACGACGTGAATTTGCTTGATTTTAACCGGCTTCAGGAACTTCATGACATAGGCTACAACCAGACTATCAGCATGATGGACTCCATAAAAGGCCGAATCCACCGTAGGGTGAATGCCGACAATGTACGTTTACGCCGTTTGATATACCGTAGTAGTTTGCCGCAACTTTATTTTCGGAATATCTACATTGAGGGTGCTAATCCACAGCAACAAGCCTATATCAGGAATGAATTTCGTGATGAAGAGGGCGAATCATTCACTTATGAAGATTTAAAAAGAGGATATTTCCGGTTGCTGGCGGACAACATGATTTCTGAAATTATGCCGCATGCCGTATTCAATAAGGAAGTAGGTATGTACGATTTGTATCTGAAAGTAAAGATGGAGGATAACTTTTCTATCCGTATAGGTGGCAATGTGTCTACGACAAGTTCCAATCAGATATATATAGGATTGGGATATCAAAACCTGAATTATTATTCCAAAGAACTCATGTTTGACAGTCAACTGGGTAAGATTTATAATAATGTCCAGCTTATGGGGCGTATAGATTTACCCACACATATTCCAACTTCTTACCGTTTCATCGCTTCTATCAGTACTTTTGATTATTATAGAAAAGACAAGTTGTTCTCCAAAAACGATAATCCTTCCTTTAACTCTAAGGACGAACGTTTTCTGAAATTGATTATCGCATTACCCTTTTTGGCGAATAAGCGGGCAGAATTTGGATTTGGCATAGGAAAGCTGGAAGATAATTATTTTCAGTCTAATGTGATAAACTTTGAAGAAGACCGTTCGGACAAAAGTATTTATAAACTTGTGGGAGGTTCTATCGGTTTCTATGGGAATACATTGAATGCACGCCAATATGCAACTAAAGGGTATGATGAAAGATTGATAGCCCAAATCTATACGGGGAAAGAACGTTATAAACCCGGAAATCCTGTTGCACAGGCTACTACGCAAGGACGTGGCCAATCATGGTTGCAGATATCTTATATGAAAGAAGCATACCATCGTATGGCTAATAAATTTGTACTTGGGTGGATGGCCGAAGCATTGTATTCATCGAAGAATTTTTCGGGGAACTATACAGCAACTATGATGCAAGCAGGAGAGTTTTCACCAACTCCTCATAGTAAACTGATGTATAATGAAGCATTTCGTGCCAATCAATTTATAGCTACCGGCATCAAACCTATTTTTATACTTAGTGATATGTTTCATGTACGGGGAGAATTCTTTGGCTTTATGCCAATCTTTCCGATACAAAAGGGTGCGCAGAACAAGGCGTTTTATGGAAAAGCATTTTCCGAAGTCAGATATATGGGAGAAATGTCAATTATATGTCAATTACCGTTTGGCGCCATCTCTGCGTATGTAAATCATTATAGCCTGCCGAAGAGAGAGTGGAATGTGGGGTTGAGCATCGGCTGGCAACTGTTTAATTACCGTTTTATTGAGTAGTTCTCTTGTTGCGTCGAGTAATTCTCTTTTAAAATCTCCTTAAAAAGTTTGCGCTTCGTTTGTTAGTTCGGAAAAAGTCCGTATCTTTGCACCCGTTAAATAAAAAGGCCGCGTAGCTCAACTGAATAGAGTAGCTGACTACGGATCAGCCGGTTACAGGTTTGAATCCTGTCGCGGTCACTCTTTTTGATTAACAAGGTCGCGTAGCTCAACTGAATAGAGTAGCTGACTACGGATCAGCCGGTTACAGGTTTGAATCCTGTCGCGATCACGGAAGGCTCTGCAAGGTTTTGCAGAGCCTTTTTGTATAAGGAGAACACAACTTTTTCTCCTTCCGGAAGAATCTGATCATTGTCTGATAGTATTTGATTAATTACGGGTCAGCGGATTATTACTATGTAGTAGTTTAGACGCTATATGTAGTAAATTCAAATAGTATTTGAATTTTCACTAAACATCCTACGAAGCAATATAATTCATCCCACGAGACGAAAAAAATCATCCCACGAGACGAAAAAATCCGTCTCACGAGGCAAAAAAAATCGTCCCATGAGACGAATATTTTTATCTCATGGGACGAATATATGAAGTTTTACTGTTTCAGCACTTGATATTAAGCTCATTCAGAATCTTCCGCATGGCTTCAAAAGTCGTAATACGGGTTGGAACCAACGGAAGGCGAAGTTTATTCTCAATCATTCCCATTACATTCAATATCGCTTTTACACCAGCCGGATTACCGTCTACGAAAAGAAGTTTGAATAGCTCGGCAAACTTGTGATGAATTGTGAGCGCATTAGCATAATCTCCCTGAAGCGCCAGGCGCACCATGCGGCTAAATTCGCGTGGAAAAGCATTACCTATAACTGATATAATGCCAACAGCCCCCAAGGTAATCAAAGGAAACGTAATTCCATCATCACCCGAAATGACGTCGAAATTAGCGGGTTTATTCTTAATAATGTCATCCATCTGGGTGATATCACCGGAGGCTTCTTTGATAGCAATTATATTTTTGAAGTCACAGGCTATACGCAAAGTGGTTTCAGCTTTCATGTTTACCCCGGTACGTCCCGGAACATTATATAATACAATTGGAAGTTCCGTAGCTTCGGCAATAGCTTTATAATGTTGATAAATTCCTTCTTGAGATGGCTTATTATAGTACGGAACAACCGACAAGATGGCATCTACTCCGGTAAAATCGTCGTTTTTAAGAGTATCTACAATAGCACGGGTATTATTTCCTCCAACGCCGAGTAAAATAGGTATTTTACCATTTACACGTTCGATGACCATATTTTTGATTTTCTTTTTTTCATCTTCCATAAGCGTGGGAGTCTCCGCAGTGGTTCCCAACACACATAAGAAATCGGTATTGTTTTGAAGTTGATAATCCACCAAACGCATCAATGCATCATAATCAACGCTTTCATCCTCTTTAAATGGAGTAATCAGCGCTACCCCCATTCCTTTCAATTTAGTTTGTATCATGAGTGAAATTTAATAATCTCTAATTAACTGACTCGCAAAAGTACGAATATTTTCGATTTCTATAGCAAATATAATATAGAAAAAAGATTTCCCTGGAAAAATGCTACATAATGAGCGCTAAAAACTCATCTTCGTTCATAATCTGTACACCTAATTTTTGAGCTTTCTCTAATTTTGCCGGTCCCATGTTCTCTCCTGCCAGGATAAAACTGGTTTTAGCGGAAATACTGCCAACGTTTTTCCCTCCGTTCTTCTCTATCAAATCTTTATATTCGTCTCTGGAGTGATGTGTGAATACACCGCTGATAACAATGGACTGCCCATTAAGTTTGTCTGTATAACCGCTCAAGTCTTCTTCTTTCCGGTTGAGTTGCAGTCCCGCAACTTTCAAGCGCTCTATTAACTCTCTGTTCAAAGGGTTTGAGAAGTACGAAATAATGCTTTGCGCTATTTTTTCTCCGATTTCATCGATATTTATCAATCTCTCAAGGTCTGCATTTTCCAGTTCTTCTATATCGGTGAAGGACTTGGCTATTTTCTTTGCAACCGTTTCACCGACAAAACGAATGCCCAAGGCAAACAATACCCTTTCAAAAGGTACTTCTTTACTCTGCGCGATACCCTTGATGATATTTTCGGCAGATTTTTCTCCCATGCGATCCAGATTCTTAATATCGTCTGTGGTTAACTGATATAAGCCTGATGTATCTTTAATCAACCCTAACCGATAGAACATATCTACTGTTTCCGGCCCCAAACCATCAATATTCATGGCTTTACGGCTGATGAAGTGTTCTATTTTTCCTTTTATCTGGGGCGGACATGCTGTTTCGTTCGGGCAATAGTGTGCGGCTTCTCCTTCATAGCGTGTTAATTTGCTGCCACATTCAGGACAATGCGTGATGAATTTCACCTTTTCACCGATCATCATGCCTCGGGCATTGGTATCCACACCGGTAATCTTAGGTATGATTTCACCGCCCTTTTCTACATAAACCATGTCTCCGACGTGTAAATCCAACCCTTCAATAATATCTGCATTATGCAAAGAAGCACGTTTCACGATTGTTCCGGAGAGTTGTACCGGATCCAGATTAGCAACCGGTGTCACCGCTCCGGTTCGTCCCACCTGATAAGTAACTTTGTTCAAACGGGTCAATGCACGCTCCGCCTGAAACTTGTATGCAATAGCCCAACGAGGAGATTTTGCGGTGAATCCGAGGTTTTTCTGCTGTTTCAGACTGTTGACTTTCAATACGATACCATCTGTAGCTACAGGCAGATTTTTGCGTTCGGTATCCCAATAGTGAATATAGTCGAATATATCTTGCAGGCTTTGGCACTTCTTCATGTACTTCGTCGCAATCTTGAACCCCCACTGTGTGGCTTTCTGTAGATTTTCATAATGACCTTCGCAAGGCAACTCTTCACCTAACAAATAATAGAGGTATGCATCCAGTTTCCGGGAAGCTACGATTGCTGAATTCTGTAACTTTAAAGTTCCCGAAGCAGCATTGCGTGGATTCGCAAAAAGCTGTTCTTCGCGAGCTTCTTTTTCACGGTTTAGTTCTTCAAAGACAATCCAGGGCATCAGTATTTCACCTCTGATTTCAAATAATTGAGGATAATCACCGCTTAAGACAAGCGGAATAGTACGGATTGTCTTCACATTATCTGTCACATCATCACCTTTTTCACCGTCGCCACGGGTTACAGCCCGCAATAGTTTACCGTTTTCATAAGTCAATGAAATGGAAGTACCGTCGTATTTCAGTTCCGCACAAACTTCAAATTCTTCATTCAGAGCCTTCTTCACGCGCTCGTAAAAGTCTGCCACTTCGCCCTCTGAGTATGTATTGCCCAATGAAAGCATGGGATATTTATGAGGTACCTGAATGAAGTTCTTATTCAGGTCACTTCCTACGCGCATTGTCGGAGAACTATCATCTTGATATTCAGGATGCTCTTGCTCCAAGTTTTGCAATTCACGCATCATATCATCAAATTCTCTGTCGGAAATTTCAGGGACGTTCAACACATAGTAATTATAGTTATGCCGATGTAGTTCAGCACGGAGTTGATCTATTTTTTCTTTTATGCCCATAGCTATTTCAGATTGTTTGAACGCAAAAATACAGGTTTCTCCTCTAATATTTGTACTTTTGCAGAAAATTATAATTCAGATGCGCATTGATATCATAACAGTTTTGCCGGAAATGATTGAAGGTTTTTTCAATTGCTCCATTATGAAACGTGCTCAAACTAAAGGGCTTGTAGAAATATATACCCATAACTTACGCGATTATACCGAAGACAAATACCGTCGGGTAGACGATTATCCATTTGGCGGCTTTGCCGGAATGGTGATGAAAATAGAACCTATAGAACGTTGCATTAATGCCTTGAAGGCGGAACGTGATTACGATGAAGTCATTTTTACTACTCCGGATGGTGAACAGTTCAACCAACCAATGGCTAACACATTGTCCCTTGCACAAAATCTTATTATTCTTTGCGGCCATTTTAAAGGTATCGATTATCGTATCCGGGAGCATTTCATTACTAAAGAAATCAGTATTGGAGATTATGTGCTGACGGGCGGGGAGTTAGCGGCAGCCGTGATGACGGATGCTATTGTCCGCATTATCCCGGGAGTAATTTCTGATGAGCAATCGGCATTATCCGATTCATTTCAGGATAATCTTTTAGCGGCACCTGTCTATACCCGGCCTGCTGATTATAAAGGATGGAAGGTTCCGGAAATTTTATTGTCCGGGCATGAAGCCAGGATAAAGGAATGGGAGTTGCAGCAGTCTTTGGAACGGACAAGAAAACTTCGCCCGGATTTGCTTGAAGAAGAATAAAGGCGTTGTATAAATATAGAAAAAGAGGCTGTGTTAAAAGTAAAGACACTATCAAAAAGATATTCTTCATCCGCAGATTCGGTTTTAAATAATGCAGGTTAAGAAGCAATTCTTTAGACGCGGATAACGC
>NZ_DBDF01000234.1 GCF_002293435.1 Bacteroides sp. UBA939
CAGCGAAGCTAATAGAGATACTACTGATTATCAATATGCAAAACTTGAATAAAGAAAAGACCTCTGTGTCTCTGCGTTCAGCAAAGAAAACTCTGTACATCTGCACCCCCTTTATTCAATCAAAAGCCTTACGAAACGTGCAGCCATTCCTCCACTCCGAGCACCCATAAGCCGTTTTACCTTTAATAACGATACCCTTGCCGCACAAAGGACAAGCCTGCCCCTCAACAGATTGCGATTGAGGATTGACTGCCTTTAAATCAGACGATACATTAAACCGTGACGGTGCATCAGATGATGACGGCATCGGCGTACCGGACGGAGGAACATCAGCAACTTTCGTTTCATCTGCCTTCTTACGAGGCCTGCTTTGCGCCTTAGCCTTAGCCGCATCCTCCCCCTTACCCCCTCCGGTTTGACCCTTTACATTGGAAGAAATATTCCGTGCAGACTCTTCAATCGTTATCCGCCGGCTACCCGTATCAGAGAGCACACTCATAACGATTTCAGACACCATTTGCTTCAACTCCTCCAGAAACTGCGCAGCATTGTACGTTCTCTTTTCAATCTCCCGCAGCTTCTTCTCCCAGATACCCGTCAGTTCGGCAGATTTCAAGAGTTCCTCATGAATTATCTGAATAAGCTCCACACCCGTAGGCGTAGCAATCAGATTCTTCTTTTCCTTACGGATATAATTACGCTTGAACAACGTCTCGATAATCGCCGCACGCGTGGACGGACGCCCAATGCCATTCTCCTTCAGCGCATCCCGCAATTCATCATTATCCACCAGCTTACCGGCGGTTTCCATCGCACGCAACAACGTAGCCTCGGTATAAGGACGGGGCGGTTGTGTCCACTTCTCGTACAAATCGGGCACATGAGGACCGCTTTCACCTTTCACAAATGCAGGCAACACATTCTCTTCATCGCCCGCTTTCTCTTCCTTCTCCTCCTGCAACTGCACTCCCGGAGTTCCGAAAATAACCCGCCACCCCGGTTCCAGTATCTGCTTGCCGGTAGTCTTGAATTCAATTTCTTCCACCACACCCAGCACGGTGGTAGTAGCAAACTTGCAATCAGGATAGAACACTGCGATGAACCGGCGCGCAATCAAGTCGAACACGCTGCGTTCCATATCCGTGAGATTCTGCGGATGCTGCCCGGTAGGGATAATGGCATGGTGGTCGGTGACCTTGGAGTTATCGAACACTTTCTTCGACTTCAACAAAGTGGTTCCTTCCAAAGGCTTTGTAAACGTCTCATAATCACGCAGCCCTTTCAGGATGCCCGGACATTTGGGATAGATATCATCACTCAGGAAAGTAGTATCTACACGCGGATAGGTGGCGACTTTCTTCTCGTACAGCGACTGGATAATCTTCAACGTATCGTCCGCAGAATAACCGAATTTCCTGTTACATTCCACCTGCAAGGAAGTCAAGTCAAACAAGCGCAGCGGGGCTTCCCTGCCTTCTTTCCGGCTAACGTCGGCGATAGTGAAAGGCGAATTCCGGATTTGTTCCAGCAATGCCGTGCCCTGTTCGCAGCTGGAGATAGGGTCTATTCCCCGGTTATCTTCTTCCTTTTTGGGTTTCTTTCCGGCGGCGATGGCTTCCTTGTTCTTTTCCGCTTCCAGTACAAGCTCTTCTTCGCTTTTCCTGATTATGGCGGCAAAGGTGGTATCTCTGTACACGGTCTTCAATTCCCAATATTGCTTGGGGACGAAGTTCTGTATCTCCAACTGGCGGTTCACGATGAGCGCCAGCGTGGGCGTCTGCACGCGACCGATGGAAAGTACCTGCCTGTTCTGCCCGTACTTGATGGTATAGAGGCGCGTGGCGTTCATTCCCAGCAGCCAGTCGCCGATGGCGCGGGACAGTCCGGCTTCGTACAAAGGCTGAAAGTCCGAAGCGTCCTTCAGTTTGGCAAAACCTTCGCGGATAGCTTCTTCCGTCAGCGACGAAATCCACAGCCGCTTCACCGGACAGCGTACGCCGGCTTTCTGCATCACCCAACGCTGAATCAGTTCTCCTTCTTGCCCGGCATCACCACAGTTTATAATCATGTCGGCTTTCTGCATGAGGGTTTCTATGGTGCGGAATTGCTTTTCGTAAGTGGGGTTGCTGATGAGTTTTATCCCGAAGCGTGGAGGTATCATGGGGAGGCTTCCCAAGCTCCACGATTTCCATGTGGGTGTGTACTCGTGCGGTTCTTTCAGTGTGCAAAGGTGCCCGAAAGTCCAGGTTACCTGGTATCCGTTTCCTTCGATGTACCCGTCTCTCCTGTCTCTCGCTCCCAGTACATCGGCTATGTCACGCGCCACAGAGGGCTTTTCGGCAATACAAACTATCATTCATTTCTTTTTAAGTCGGGCAAAGGTAGTGCAAACCGAAAAGAGAAGCAAATTTATTTGCGTGATGTTAAGATATGTACTCAACTCTCGTGTGCAAAGCCCGTTATATTTCGGGGAATAATATATCCTGCATAATTCGAGCTTCAAGGCAAGTGTATCAAAATTATATTTATCCTAACCTGTATAATTCATGCTTTAGGAGTTAGAGTATGAATAATGCCGGATATACACATGGCTGTTCCACAAACATTTCGTACTTTTGGCGACAGAATAAATCTTTATCACCATATTATGAATAATAGAATTAGACTTGTCGTCGTCGCCCTGTTAGCAACGACTGTTTTCATATCCTGCCAAAAAGAAACACCGGAAGAAGAGGGTTTTACCAGTATCGACAACATTTCGATGGAGAACTATCCGAAGGTAGACGGCGCCACTGCGACGTGGGCGCTGAACCGGATGATTGCCTGTAAACTGTTGGGAGTAGAGTACACGTGGAGCAGAGCCATTGGAGGCGGGGAACGCGGTATCGTACCGGTATATGAGCAATTCGAGAATTGGGACGAGAGCCATGCCTTTTCGAACTTTCTGAATGAGCGCGTTAAAAATTCGCAGACGCACGGTGCGTTCACGAACCTGATAGACGGTAATGCCGACATCATAGTCGTATCGAGCCATCCCTCGCCTTCCGAAAAGGCGCACGCCAACGAGAAAGGCGTGACGCTGATAGAGACACCCATCGCCCTTGATGCTTTTGTGTTTATTGTGAACGAAGCCAATCCTGTCAAGTCGCTTACCACGGAGCAGATTCGCAAGATTTACACGAAACAGATTACTAACTGGTCGCAGGTTGGCGGCACCGATTCGGAGATGAAGGTCTTTACACGCCCGCGCAACTCAGGCAGTGAGGAGACTCTGCGAGCATTGGTGATGGGAGGTTTGGAGCCTGCCGATTTTCCGGAATCAGACCAGGTACAGGGTATGGGAGCGGTTTTTCCGGAAATCCAAACGTCGGTAAACGGCATTTGTTATACGTTCAATAATTACAAGGATGTGCTCGCGCAAATCCCTGAGGGCATCGCCGCCAAGATTGCCATCGACGGTATCTTCCCCGATAAAACAACTATCGACAACCGGACTTATCCTTTCATAACGGAGGTTTACGCAGTAATCCGCTCCGACCTGGATCGCAATTCAATGGCTTACAAGCTTTATGAATGGTTGCGGACGGGGTCGGCAAAAATGGTGTTGGGAGAGTGTGGGTTTTCGGCTTATTGAAAGAGTTACTTTGTCTATTATTTGCTGAAAAAGGCTTCTGCCGATACCCTACTTCGTTTTGCAGGCTTATTCTCTAACGTAAAAATCAATCCCAACTAATTGTTTGTCAATCAGTTGGGATTTTCGTATCTTTATGCATTCCCCCACAAATAC
>NZ_DBDF01000155.1 GCF_002293435.1 Bacteroides sp. UBA939
TAATTATGAACAGCTACTTATGCGAATATAGTTAATAGAAAGATTGCTTCTTTGGTTTATAGTAATATCTTTTAAAGAATTAACATTTGAATGTCTTATATAGATAAAGTCAATAAGAACCACTGTGCCGCGATATTACCTTCTCTCCCGAATAAATAAGGTTGCCCGAGGTGCAGACACCTTCTATCACTACCCCATAATCGGCAGCAGAATCGGCTGTATAGAAACTGACATGAGCCATTCCCGATTCGTCAACCTGCACATTCGGATTCCAGTATATCGTAGAGCGCAAGTCGGGCGTGGTAGATTCTTTCTTCGCCTTTGTGTCATACGCCGGTGAATAAAACTCTACCGTCTGCTGATAGCCTACACTTGCAACAGTCTGTATGTTGCTGTTCATTTTGTTTTTCTGCACAAATCCGTTTTTCGTAGTGACTACGATGGCGCCATTCATCGCAGCCGCCCCGTAAAGAGCGCCGACAGAGGTGGCAGGAGAGTAGAAAACATCTTTAATGTCGTCCACATTCAACATGTTAAAGTCAAAGTTTTCTTCGGGTATATTATCCAACAGTACCATGAGCGGAGCATTTCGATAAAATACCTCCTCATTACGGACAGTGATGCCCGGCAAGCGCCGCAACAGGTCGAAGACAGAGAGGAAATTCCCTTTTTTTACATCCTCCTCCGTCAGTACCTTGGAAGTGGCAACCGAATAAAAGGGAGATTCCGTCTTCCGAACCTGCCCTCTCCTGGCTGTCACTATTACTTCTGCCAGATTATAGACTCTCATTCCATTTTCTATCGTGTACTTCTGGTCCATCTTTGCCATAAAGTATTCTTCTATATGCGGTTTCTTAAAGCGGGGAATAAATCCGAACCGGGGAGCAGGAAATGATTTATAAGGTTCCAGCTCTATAAAGACTTTTGAAGACCCTTTTTTGCTAAGAGCCTGAACTATATACTGAGTGCCATTGGGGTATTCCAGCCCACTGAACACGAACCTCCCATCCCGGCCGGGCTTTGTCAGCTCTGTCCCAATGAGTGAGTCTTTGACGGCAAGTAAAGAAATGTTCCCATCTTTCAGTACAGAGAAAAAGCCTTCTACTTTGCCGGATACCTCATCGCCCAACTCCGGGCTGTAGGCCAGGGTATGCGTCACGTTGCCTTTCAGCACCTCCGGAATGTTGTATTTTCGCCAGCCTTGTGTCATCATCAACAAATCCAGGGCGTAAGAAGAACTGCGGTTATCGTGCAGGTAGCTCAATGGCGATTCAATGTATCCTTTAAGATCAGAAGTGAGCAATAAAGTAGAAACGATGTTGGAAACAGTGTCCGGTTTCACATCTGTTTTATCGACAACAGCCAGCGAGAAGTTGCCCGGCATGGGACTCCCGTTTATATCCTTGACGTATATATCCATCTCTACCTTCTCTCTTGCCAGGTAGTTTTCGCGGTCGAGCCTGACTTCAGTCTGCGCCAGCGCACCCTCTTGCATGGAAAAAACGAGGCGCTCGCTCAGAATGTTTCTTCCTTCATCAATCAGCAGGAAGTGTACGATTCCTGCAGGAAAGAAGTCTTTTTCAAAATCAACATAAGGTTGCCTGCCATCCCAGGGCTGCGCATACAGAACGATGCCACGCAAATGAGCTACCAACATCAACGAAGTCCCCAACGCAGTATCAGGTGATTTGGAAAGGCTCACCCGCAAATGGTTTTTAGCCCAAAGCGTGTTCAGAGAGATAGCATCCGGAGAGGGGGCGGGCAACTCAAATTGCTTGGAAATACCTGTTCCGTCAGTGCAAACGGCATGATACTTTTTCCCGGGAGCGTAATACATCCGGAAACTCCCCATACCCAAATGGAGACTTTTAAAGTCAGCACATACCTGACCTTCGTCGTCAAGTACCTGACCTTCTATTTCTGTAGACAAGCCATCGGCGTCAATCGCCTTGAATGCCATTTTAGTTGTGGTAGCCTGGGCTGCATGGCCTCCTTCGGGGAAGAAAGCCACGTCAAAGGTTTTGCTTAATTCGGGGATTCTGAAGTAGCGGTTGGAAATCTTGCTGTCGTACACTGTTTGCAGCAAGAAGGTGCGCGAGGCGGGAATCTCTTTTCCCTTGAAAGTATAATGAGCTTTTTCTCCTTCAAAGGTTAAGACTCTTCCTTTCTTGTCCCTGTCTCCATCGGGAAAAAGAAGAACCTGTGTAGGGATGACGGACCGGTTGTCCGGCTTGCTGAGGAAATTGATTTCCGCATGAATGTCGTTTTTATCGGCAGAGAAACTGATTTCCGGAGAAATGGCTTCGGACACGGGGTCTGATACATAAATCAATTTATGGGAGAAATACGCTTCGTCCATATTCTGCATAAACCGGGTATAGGCTCTAAGGGAGTAATTTCCCTCCGGCAGGTCTTCGCCCAATGGGATATGTCCATAGAAACCACCCAAAGAGTCCGGTCTTATTTTTACTCTCTCCACCAGGTTGCCCAGCGGATTCACTAATTCCACATATACATACCGGCTGGCATTGGCTTGCTTCAGCATAAGAGCATCCACCAAGTGCGCTCTGAACCAAAGGGTTTCACCGGACATATAGATGCCACGGTCCGTCTGAAGATAAATCTTCTCCTGCGGGAAATGCGACAACTCTTCCCAGAACAGATTTTCAATAGTATCTGATACTATTTGTTGGGTACGAATGCTATCGCCATGCGAAACAGCCCAAAGATCCAAAGATGCCGTCAGGCAGCATAACGCAACAATCAATTTACTAAAGCCATTTGAAATAGTTCCCATAATCTTTTTGCTTAATTGTTTATGTTTTATGCATTATAAACACATTCTATGATTTTGCAAAAAGTGGCGCTTCTCACGAAGCACCACTTTCTTAAGCTAGTGGTAATAAAAAATGTAATTCTAGCTTTTAAACTTTCACTTAACGTTATTTCCTTAAACTATTAATCTCTTAATAGTCATATTTCCGATTTTCTTCCATCCAGTCGTTTATTATACGTACTTCATCATTATTCTTACGCTCCCTGTACACAAACCCTCTGGTCTTCTTCAGGATACCGTCTTCTTCGAAAGTGTACCACAAATCGTACACTTCCATTTCCGGATAGTATTTACCACCGCCACTGACCAGTTTAAATTTGTCCCAAGGATTCAGGGTTACCGAATTGTCCGGGTTGACAGTGATATTAAAACAAAAGTCCGGTCTGTAATCGGTTGTTCCTTTCACCCATTCGTTCTTCTGATGATACATGCGCACTGTATTACCATCTACCACCGCCTGCAAGGTGCGAGGCGTCTTATAGATGATAGAATCTTTCGGATTGTCGGCAGGCTTAATCACACCATCCATGTAATAAAGACCCGAATAATCATTCATCAGATTCAAACGAATCAGAACCACCGTATCTTCCTTCGCCAGTTCGAAGTGAGAGGTTTCTTCCAACTTAAACGCAAGCATATAGAGTGAATCTATATGTAAAGAGGCCGGATCAATGTTAATAGGATACAAACCGTATGTTTCACCTTTCTTTACCACCGCATTTTCTTGCGGAAAGCTATAGACACCATTTGCCAACGTACGGTACATGATATCGTCTGACACCCGTTCTCTTTGGTTGTAGTTCTCAATGCTGGAAGGGGACTCTTTCACTTTGACTGTCACATCCATTTTTGTTGGCTGCGAGCCACTGATAGCCACCGACGCATATATGGTATCCCATGCATAACCGAGATTCAGATTCTTATTTATAATCCTGTTTCTTGCGCCAACAAGATAAACCGACTCAGGATATAAATCCTCATTCATAGGTATCCTACTATCGCAGCCCACCATACAGATGGTAAGTAAGGCAAGCAATAAAAATGCTATTTTTCTCATATCATTTTAAGTTACTAAGTTTTTAATATGTTACCGTTTACCATCCCGGATTTTGTACCAGTTTACCATTCTTTCTCAATACATTTCTGTCGAGAGGCCATAAGTACATTTTGTTAGAGAACATGCGCTTCATGGTTTGTTCGGTATTCCAGATTCTTTCCGTATAGAATTGGGCACGTTGTGATTCTCTGGCACTTACATCCAATCCTCTGATAGGCTTGTTGTAGGCATCATACGCATCTTTCCAGCGGCGCAAATCCCAATAACGCTGACCTTCGAAAGCAAATTCAATCAGCCTTTCATGCTTAATCAATTCTCTCATCCTTGATTGGTCTGCCGCATCCGCAGCAGTGATTCCCGGCTGGCCGGCACGATACCGAATCTGATTGAAATAGCTTACCATTTGGTCAACATCCCTCGTAACCGTTACCTGCGCTTCTTCGTCGGTGTAGGAACCATCCATTTCATTCATCGCCTCCACATAACCCAATAAAGCTTCAGCATAACGGAACAACGGATAAGTTTTTGCTTTTACCACTCCTTCCCATACAATGCAATCATCCTGATGTACATACTTACGATTGGTATAGCCAGTTCTGTTTCTTTCATTATTGTTATTCAGATTGGAGCCACTGCCTCCAAAATAGTAATCGGCCACATAATTTCTGGTACCTGCCGACAGACCGCTACGGTGAGACGTTGAAGGCCAGATACAGGCATTAAAACCAATAGTGGCATAAAAACGCGGCTCGCGACCGTTATCCCGATGCGCTCTTAATCCGGAAAGCTGGTAATCCTGAGAGAACGTTGCATCCTGTCCCACTGCATCCCCAGACTTTTCTTCCGGAGTAGCTTCACTGAACGCCCTTCCATCTGCCATACGATACTCGTCAATCAAATCCAAAGTTACACTAAACATGGCATTTCCATATACCTTGGAAGGCATGACAAGGCGATAATCTCCATATCCGTTTCCAACGACCATACTGTTCGGAATATAAGAGATATACTCTTTTACGACATAAGGCTGAAGAGTACCGTCAAACAGTGTTTTGTATGACTTATAAGCATCTATATCCCCGGATCCATCAGGGAAATTAGCATCGGACACAGTGGCGGGAAGAGGCCATGTTCCCGTACCTCTGTCGTTATTTAGTTTGCTCACCGTATGAATGGCATATTTCCTCATATCAATAATCCGCTTGAACGTAGCGGCAGCTTTCCCCCACTTTACTTTATCTTCAGTTTGGGAAATGAAGTTTCTTCCCTGGGTATCCTTCCAGTCGGCATAATAGCTGTTTCCGTTAAAGAGAGGACTGGCGGCATAAAGCTGCATACGCGCTTTGAATGCCAGGGCAGCGCCCTTGGTAGGCAGGTATTGCAATGCTTCTATTCTGTCAATAGGCAACAAGCTTGCCGCCATCTCAAAGTCGGCACACACTTTTTCCATGCATTCATCGTAAGTGGAACGTTCAAAAGAAGCGCTTGCCACACCTTCATCCGTATCAAAAGCACGATCGGGAAGTATCACCACCGGTCCGTACAATCTTACTAAATAGAAATAGAAGTAAGCCCGCAGGAAATAAGCTCTTCCCTTGAAATCGCGCATTTCCATTTCTGTAAGTTCTCTGTTTTTCGATATGTTTTCTAAAACGATGTTGGTTTTACGTATTCCTTTATAACAAGTTGGCCACGGATTGTATCTCGTATTTGTTTCCGTTACTTCATCATAAAGTATCGCATTCCCATTCCATATATACGGAACGATTGCTTCATCCGTTCCCAGCCCAGTGGGCAATGTCGGACTTTCTCCCCAATCATTACCCGTAAGTCTCGATTCATTAGGAAGCAGAGCAGCTGCTCCATTGATGTATTCTTCTGTTCTGGCGCGGGAGAGGAAAATGGAGTCGAGCGTAGTCTGATCATATACATATTTTTCAATGTCCAAGTATTCTTCGCATGAACCGAATACGAAACTTGAGCCAAAAACAACGGCTATTATGGCAATTTTGCCAAGAAGCCCAAATTTTCTTTTATAATTTCCAAGTTTTATCATAATTGACATATTTCATTAGAATGAAAGATTAAGTTGCAAGGTATAGACCCGTTGGATAGGATAAACTGTCCCATTTCTATAAGCCTGTGAAGGATCCAGGATTTTCTCTTTAGACCATAGAGCCAGATTATCGCCAATCACACTGATCACTGCTTTCTGAAGACCAAACTTCTGGAGCATTTTACTCTTTGCTGTATAAGAAATTTGTACATTCTTCAACCGGAGATAACTACCATCAGACAGCCAGAAACTAGACTCTCGACTGTTATTGCCGCTACCTCCATAGTAAAGTCGGGGATACTTGGCATTCGGATTCTCCGTAGCCGGATTACCGGAAATTTCACGGGAAATCCAGCGATTTGCCGGATTGGCAAAATCCGTAATCACATTACCTGCATTACCTGCGGCAAACGGTTGATACATATAACCACCCTTGAAATAAGTAACGCGGCTTGTTCCTTCAAACAAAATGCTCACATTCAGGTTCTTCCAGTTGAATTCCGTGGCAAATCCATACTGTATTTGAGGCACGTTAGAATACTTCAACGGTACCACGTCGTCATCGTTCACAACTCCGTCGCCATTGATATCTTTATACTTGATATCGCCCGGCAGGTAGCTGCCAAATTCCTGACGGGGACTGTTGTCTACATCTACTTGGTCTTTAAACAAGCCCAAGGCTACCAATCCTCTTCTGATTTCATTTTGATATCCTACAGCCGTTTGGTAAGGATATCTCTTGAGGTCTTCTTCAAAATTGGTAATTTCGTTCATGGACTGTGTGTAGTTGGCACGCACCACCAGGTATTTATCATCGGTACCCAAAGGCTGTGTGTAAGCGATAGTACCATCCATACCCCAGCTCTTCATTTCGCCCACATTCGCCCAAGGCAACGATACAAGCCCCATTTCCTCAGGCACACTCTGACGTTGCTGATAAATACCCGAACGTTTATCCTTAAAGAAATCGACAGTCATATCAAACCGTTCGTGGAAGAAACGCATATCAATACCTATATTCGATTTTATAGCTTTCTCCCATCGCAAGTTGTTGGATCCCACTTGTGTCTCCGTTACGCCAGAACCGTTATTCCAAATGCCGGATCCTGTATAACCTATCAAAGTCAAATACGGGAAACGTACCGAATCGTCCCGAGTAATGCGGTCGTTACCTACCACACCATACGAAGCTCTGATTTTGAAGTAGTTGATGAAATTGTTCTTATCGCGGATAGATCTATACTGCGTAGGAGACCATCCAACGGAAACAGCCGGGAACCAACCGAACTTCTTGCCTTTCTCGAAAGCTTCCGAACCGGTGTATCCCACATTAAATTCAGCCATATAGATATCATCATACGAATAAGAAAAACGACTTGAATAGCTATTGTAACGTTTAGGAATAGCAGTTAGCAACCGCCTGAATTTGGATGCCTCGTAATCGCTCCAATCGGCCTTAATCAAACCACCCACACGATGAACTTCATTAAACACGCGGTCGTAGTTAAGGCGGAATTCGAAGTAAATTTTACGATCGTTTTCCCTTTCATTGATGAAAGAAGGGTCTGTAGCATCAGACATCTTTTCCATATCAAGTGTCCCATCGCGTTTACGGCCATGGGCATAATAAATAGCCGGCGATTTTTGACGAATTTGTGTCAATGAGCTATTGACGTCGATGTTAACCAATCCTGCAATACTAAGCCCGGGAGTAATCGCTTTCAAATCCTGGTTGAGCTGCATTGTTATTTTATTGTTGTTGGCAAAGAGTTGTCTATACCCCGTCGAATTCAATAATACATAAGGACTGATTTCAGAATGACCCACCCCGTAACCCGGAGCCTGCCCGGTGGTGTACATCAACGGAACTGTAACGGGTGTGAGATAAGCTTGCGCTTCCCACAACACCCCACTATCGTTTCCATATCCCGGATAATTCTGGGTAACGATAACAGTTTCTTCATTTAGCGAAAGAGTAGTAGTAGGAGTGACATTCACATCTACATTGGCACGGAAATTGAATTTATTGTAATTTACGTTTGTGTTATATCTGTTTACGCCTTTATCTTGCTTAAAAATGGCGTCCTTTGTTGTAAAACCGGTACTGATGTAATAGCGGGCGACCTCTCCACCACCCGATGCGCTCATAAAATATTGTTGATTCCAGGTATAGTCTTTCAGGATCACATCCCGCCAGTCCACATCCGGATGAAGATCTGGATCCATGTGATTGGCAAACAAGCCTAAATCCACATCTGTGTAAACAGGAATACCTCCGCGCGTTACAGATGCTTCGTTGGCAAGTGCCGCATATTCTGCCGCACGTACATATTCAGGCATATGCGGAGAATAAGAAAGACCGGTGTTCGCCTTTACCTGCAGGTTCAGCTTTCCGGCTTTACCCTTCTTGGTAGTTACCAATACCACACCATTGGCACCACGCACACCGTAAACGGCTGTAGAAGAGGCATCTTTCAAAATAGAAAAGCTTTCGATGTCTTCAGGGTCAAGTGTGTTCAGGTTTCCCTCAATACCGTCAATCAGTACCAACGCACCCTGTCCGGCGCCAAATGTACTGATACCACGTACCCAGAATTCAGAGAAGTCGTTGCCCGGCTCACCGCTACGAGTAACGGAGATGATACCCGGAACACGTCCTCCAAGCATATTGGTTACCGATGAAGCAGGCGTCTTCAGTGTAGCTACTTCGACTCCGGTAATGGCGCCTGTTACATTGATCTTTTTCTGCACCTTACCCGATGCCGTAATCACAACTTCATCCGTCATGTTAGAACTCTCTTTCAGTACCACACGCATGCGCTCGTCGCTTTTAGTCATCCGGATTTCCAGCGGATCATATCCTACGTAGGATACAACCAACGTGTTTCCGGCCTTTATTCCTGACATTCTGAAACGACCGTCAATATCCGTGATGGTACCCATAGAGGGTACTTCCTTTACAGAAACCGATACTCCGATTAAGGTTTCACCTTTCTCGTCCATAATCGAACCCGAAGCTATCACAGTCTGCTGTGCATAAGCTGAATTCATAGAAGTCACCCATGCCACAAGAAACAGTAGTATATATTTTATCTTCATTTTTGATTCTTTTTATATTATTCTTTTTACTATTTCCATCACTCAATAGTCATTTTTCTGACTACTCTCGAATTACCATCTTCACCTATGTAAAAGTTTTCATCCGAATCGAGAGCAATACATGCCGGACTGTCCAGATATGCATCGGTAGGATATCCGTTCACCATTCCTCTTTCATCAGGATGTCCTGCCACCAGGGAAACGAGTCTTCCTTTGATTTTCACAATGCAATGTCCACCTTTGCAACATACATATAATTCACCTGCACTATTAACAGCCATTCCCCAAGGCGCCCTGAGCATCGCATCATTCAGTCTATCTCCAAAGGCGGTCTTATTATCAAACCGGAAGCCTGCATAACGTTCTACCTGCCATGCTCCTGAGGTGTCTTTCCAGAATTTAAGTATACCATTGTTTTCGGGATAGGAAGCAAAAAAACATTTATCGAATTTGCTGTAAGTCAGGAAACGCACACCCTGACCCGTATTTATTCCTTCATAAGCCGGATATATCTTTGCATCTGCATTAAATAATTTGACGGAACTTTTTCCCTCCAAATCAATCTCAAAAAGACCGTTTCCCGACAACATATACAGGTAACGGTTATCTTCAGCATAAGCTAAATTCCCTATATTATCATTAACGGAAGGAACTGTGAGACCTAAAGAATTGATAGTCCAGCCATCTTCGCGAGAAGCCGTATATATATCTCCGTTCCACCAGGATACAAGGGCTACTTTTGTTCTTGAGTTATCTACTGCAATGGTGCCCATGTAACCAATGTTAATAAGTCTGGTCATCACCATGTCTTCCAGTGACACAAACAAGGTTCTGTCATTCCATTGGCCTGCAGTAATGATAAAGTTATCACTTTTTGCCCCTGCCACGGTCACTATACCTGTAGCTTTACCAATGCGCGCCTCATCCAGCGGTCCTTCTATCCAAGTATCACCCGTATTAAACTTACCCAATACGGTTGTGATTGATTGGGTTTGATAGTACTTGAATTGAGCATTTGCAGATGTGTACTTCTGGCCGGCTACTTCTACTGACACTTCGTTGATACCGGGCGCCTGTTTTGGAACCAGTCCATACAGCTCGCGCCCGTTATTGTTTACTATAACAGCCTCTTTGTCGGCGAAATAGACCTTAACCTGTGCGGTGTCAACCGGAAAGTTTCCTCTGATAATGAAAGACTCGTTGATTCTTCCCCAGTCAGGTGACATGGATTCAAATGCGATAGGTTTGCCCGAATTATAGTAATTACCTATTTCAGGCCATTTCTCAATTACTTCTTCGCCATTACAACCTGCGAATAGTAAGCTTAAGAAAAGAAAAACAAAATAAAGTTTGTTACTTTTCATAATATTCTAATAGTGGGGTTCTGTGTTTCTCATTGAATAATAGTAGCAATTGGCACCAGTCCCCTTTAAATGTCAAGACTACTAAAAAACGATTTTTGGTTTTGCAGTTCAGCGTGGTTACTTTAACTGTCATCATCATACCTTCGTTTCATAAGATCAAACTGAATTAGATTTTAATATGGCAATAACTTTGTGTACCGATTTACTTTCCGTAAACCGGCACACAAATGTATAGAAGTGTATATTAAACACTTATTGATTTTAGATATTTATTTTCTAAAATTAGATATTTAACAAAGGGCTGAAGCTGTGTATATCAGGCACTTATTGATTTTAGATATTTATTTTCTAAAATTGGATATTTAACATATAAAAAAGGAGGAAAAAGAAGAAAAGTCATTGTGTTAAGTAGCTGTTCATAATTAGTATAAACTAATTATGAACAGCTACTTAAGCTGCCAAACTAATTATTGTTTTCCCTGAAAGGCGGAACTCAAGTACAAGATATAACCTGCATTATTCATACTGTAGGCTATAAGCAGGAGTAACTTGCTTCTCCTGAAGTATGAATAATGCAGGTTAAAACTTTGGTAGAGTAAACTCAGAGGTGCAAGTTCTTCTTATACCTCTGTAGGAGACTTCCCAAAATGCTTTTTAAATACTGTACTGAAATACCCTCTGACATAACCACAAAGTTCGCTAACTTCCATAATAGTATATTGCCGGGATTGGAGTAATTCCATCGCACGGTTTAAGCGAATCGTTTTAATAAAGTCGTTAGGCGACTGGCCTGTCAACGCCTTTATCTTCTTATATAAGAGAGAAGGACTCACATGCATTTCCATTGCAAAGCTATCTTTTCCAAAATCAATGTCCTGCATATTGTTATAAATAACTTCAACTGCTTTTTTAATAAAAACATCATTGAAATCATTGGATAGGATAACTTGTTTAGAATCTTTTTCCTCCTCAACCAATTTCAAGACCTTTTCTCTGACAATCCCCCTGTTCCTTATGAGCGACTTTATCCGTTGTTCCAGAAGCGACATATCAAAAGGCTTTGTGATATAATCTTCTGCTCCCAGCCCCAAACCTTCCAATTGGTCGCTCTTATCACATTGTGAAGTCAACAAGATTACCGGAATATGCGAAGTCTCAAAAGTCGATTTAATCAGCCTGCATAACTCAAAGCCATCCATGCCGGGCATCATTACATCCGAAATAATTAACTCCGGAGATTTCTCTTGCAGCAACTCCCACGCTTCATCTCCATCATTGGATTCCAACACAGTGTATTGTTCCTCAAAAAAACACTTCAGGAAGTTCCGCAGGTCCTTGTTATCATCAACTATCAATATGGATTTCTTCCTTTCATCCTGTTCATCTTCTTTTTCGCTGCTATCAGACTGATTACATGCCCTCCCCTCTGACACTGCCCTTTCCATATTCTCATATCTGGCAGGTTTCGTTTCTGCCTCCTCTTTTTTATAAGGAATGGTTATTTTAAACGAAGCCCCTTCATTCTCTTTACTGTTGAAAGAAACTTTTCCGTCGTGCATCATAACATAGCTTTTTACCAACAACAAGCCGATGCCGGACCCCACCATGCGGGAATTAATTTTGTTATCTCCTCTGTAAAACTCCTTAAACAGTTTCTTCTGGGCGTTATCCGAAATACCCAATCCATAATCCTTCACCTCCAAGCTCCAGTATTCTTCGCCGCAGTCCAGCATAAGCTCTACTATGCTATTAGCATGAGAATACTTAATGGCATTGGACATCAGATTATCAACCACCTTTTCTATTTTCAACTCGTCAACCGCCGACATGTAAGACTTTCTGTTGGAAGAAAACTCTAACGTAATATTCCTTTTCCCGGCTGTCGATCTGAACATTGTTTTCCGGCGATATACCAAATCGACGATGTCCGTCATTACCAAAAACAGTTGTCCCTTGCCCATATCAACCTTCTGAAAGTCCAGCAACTGAGTTGCAACATTAGATAAACGCTCGGACTGCTCCGTAGCCAGGTGCAGATAATAATGCCCTTTCTCCGATAATTCTTTTTCCTTATTCAACTCATGAATAGGTGCGTTTATCAATGTAATCGACGTACGGAGGTCATGCGCCGTATTCGTAAAAAAGCGGATCTTATCCTCTGTATGGCGCTGTTTCAACCGATTGATATAGAACTTCAGGAAAAAAGTTATGATACTCAGAATGATGATGGACAGAACCAGGCGGAACCACCATGTTTGCCAATACAGAGGAATCACGTGTATATCCAGCGTACGTTCGTCAACCACCTGGGAGAGCGAATTGTCATACATCCTGATTTTCAGTTTAAAGTCCCCGTTCGGAATGTTAGTATAGGTTATTATCCGCTGATTGGACGGATGAGACCAGTCTGTATCGAATTCTTCCATCTTCCAGGAGAACTTGATTTCTTTAGAGGAAACACCGATAGGTAATATTTCAAGTGTCAACGTATTCTGGTCGTACCTGAATGAAAGTTCCTTTTGTTCATTTACCGGTATTCCATGCAATAAGCCGGGGCTTTCTTTGATGGAACGGCCGGAGATATTGATATTCTGAAAGAATATCCGTCCGTTAGCCAGAGAGCTATATAATTTATTGGGGTCGAACATTACCGCCCCGTTATTCGTACCCCACACCAACTCGCCATTGCTTAATTTACAACCGGCACTTACATTGAACGAAACAGTAGAAAGGACTGATGTGGAATAATAAGTATATACGGTACCATCATCCGGATTATACCGGCATAGCCCGTTCTCTGTTCCTAACCATAAATAGTCATTATCGTGTATGACACTATTTATATAATTGGAAGGAAGTCCTGATTCCGTAGTAATTTTCCGAATCTCGCCAGTGTTATAGTTACAGTGCAAAAGACCATCGCCACAGGTTCCCACCCATATATTATTGCCTACTACCAAAACATCTTGTGCAAGACATTCACCCAAATAACTGATCCCTTCTGTTTCCTTATCCAACAAAAGCAGCCCGTATGTACAGGCCAATAGCATTTTACCCGGAGAGAATTCCATAAATGTACGGACAGGCTGCGCTGTATATGAACGGAAACGGTTTTCTTTTGCCAGATAACAAATCACATCCTGCATTCCACCAATCCAGATATCACCCTCACTATCCTTATATATATTCATTATAAACTTGCCGCCGGACTTCAAATCGGCAGAATATTGAGGATAATGTGCCAATTCCTTACCCGTGTTCCGGTCTAATACATAGAATCCGGATGAAAAAGTACCGGCCCAGATATTGCCTTTGTTATCTTCGCACAAAGCAAGAAACACCTGAGCCTCTTCTTGCTTATTTCGATAATAAACGTCCCATTTATTGGCAGCTACCCGCCATCTGCTTATACCGTTATTGGTGGCGAACCATATATCTCCCTTGCTATCTTCTAATATCTTATTTACATTGTTGTTTCCTAAAGAATTGGCATTATTTACCTGATGAATAATCTGGTTGATTGAAGGAGACTTACGGTTGAAAAAGGATAGCCCGCCTGTATATGTAGTGATCCAAACCCTCTTATCGCCATCACAAAATATATCATAAACTCCGTCACCTCGAAGAGACAACGGGTTATCAACATCCTCTTTAAAGATATTCAAAACATCCTCCCTGTACTTATCCAATTCCCATACTCCTTGCCCGTCAAACCCAATAAAGAGTGTTGAATCGGAGCCTTGCTCTATGACTTCGATAGGCTGTTTGGGACAGTTCTTTATAGGAAATGGTGACAACTGCCCCTTCTTTATATCATAACAAAACAGCCCGTCGGTAGAAGTACCTATCCACAAGGTATTCATACTTTTGTCGTAAAGAATATTACTTGTCCGGATAGCGCCGTTAATCTTGTACAAAGACTTACGTTCCAATGTTTTGGTATCTAACAAATCAATATAATCCTGGGTTGCGATAAAAAGATGATTTTCATTATTAAAGTATATAGACTGCATATAGCTCTCTTCTTTATCTATTCGCTTAATTGTTCCATCTTTGTATCTGCATAAACCGCCGGATGTAGGTATCCACAAGGTATGCTGATTATCAATAACAATTTTACCGATACTCAGAAAGTTATGATCCAACGTAACTCTAAGGTCAAAAAGAAAATCAAAACTATCGTATAGTTCATTATAGCGAAAAAATTGCCCGTTATTGGTATAAGCTATTAGAATCGAATCATTATATGCCAGTCTGACGGTTATTACATTGGCTGTTTTGTAGGGTAATTGATAGATTCGATAGTTACTTTCTGTTATTCTCAAGACTCCGGTTTTTGAAGATGCCCAGATGAAGCCATTCTCATCTTTACAAACAGAAGCCATTTCTCTCATCGAAATGCCGTATTTGGCATTAATGCTATAGAAATTCACATGCGAGGGATATGTATCCAGCGCACAAATGAAGATAAATAATGTGGTTAATCGTGTTCTCATACTTGTGATGTGTTTAATACTTGCAAACTTACATAATTTTTTTTATGTTTTATACCGGTTAAATAAAGAAAATAGTTTTTTTCTTTATTTTGCATCCTCAGATTTAAAATGTGAGAAACTTACTCTCATGAATGATACCAGAACCCTTCTTCTCATAATCAGCCATTGTTTTCTTATGAAATTAATATTGTTTTCTTATGATAGTAATGATGTTCGTGATTACAGCTAATGATAAAATAGTTTCTCCCTAACCTTGAGGAACTCTCTCCTTAGGGATGAAAATGGTTGAGGCTCGTAGAAAAGTTCATCTCCAGTCTGGAGATGCACATCTCCAAGTTGAAGATGTGCATCTTTAGGCTGGAGATATACATCTCCAGAGTGAAGATGAACTTTAGAGCCTGGTTGAGAAAAGTTTGGTAATAGGTTTATTGTAGTTTTGTAGTAGGGGAGGCGACTTTGTAACTAATGGCGTCCGGTTTGCTTGTAAGTGTTCAGTTACAGTGAAACAAGTTTGGCTTCAATACATCATTAATATAGAACTAATTTGATGCGTCTGCCCTGATTACTTAAACGATAATTTGCTTATTACTGAAATTAGTAGTTACTTTGCGCAAATTTTAGAGTAGCAATGCGATCATACGGGAAAGGAAGTAAATATTATCTGTGTTCGAATGCCTGTCATTCGTTAGCCGATGATTTTTCTTTCTCTGAGAAAAATATTATTAGCTTTTGGGTAATGCGTTAGTCCTTGTTGGGTAACGCATTTTTTTTTATGTCCCAATGTGATAGCAGGAAACTAAAATGTAACAGGAAGAAACTTAATAGACAACAAGAGAAATATATGGAAAAGAATTTGAAAAAAGTGTTAGTCTTGGGTTCAGGTGCACTCAAGATTGGTCAGGCCGGGGAGTTCGACTATTCCGGTTCGCAGGCGTTGAAGGCGTTGCGTGAAGAAGGTATCAGTTCTGTATTGGTAAATCCCAATATTGCCACCATTCAGACTTCGGAAGGTATTGCCGATAAAGTTTACTTCCTGCCGGTTACGACTCACTTTGTGGAAGAGATTATTAAGAAAGAAAGCCCTGACGGTATCCTGTTGGCTTTTGGCGGACAAACTGCGCTGAACTGCGGCGCCGAGTTGTACACAAGTGGTATTCTGGATAAGTATGGCGTACGCGTGCTGGGTACTTCGGTAGAAGCCATTATGTACACCGAAGACCGTGACCTCTTTGTGAAGAAACTGAATGAAATTGAGATGAAGACTCCCGTCAGCCAGGCTGTGGAGACTATGGAAGATGCGATTGCAGCGGCCGAACGCATCGGCTTCCCGATTATGGTTCGGTCTGCTTACGCATTGGGCGGCCTGGGTAGCGGCATCTGTCAGGATAAGGAAGAATTCTTGAAACTGGCTGAAAGCTCTTTCGCCTTCTCTAAGCAAATTCTTGTAGAAGAGTCTCTCAAAGGATGGAAAGAAATAGAGTTTGAAGTAATCCGCGATGCCAACGACCACTGTTTTACCGTGGCAAGCATGGAAAACTTCGACCCGCTGGGCATCCATACGGGTGAGTCTATCGTAGTTGCACCCACTTGTTCGCTGACTGACTATCAGGTGAAAATGCTGCAAGACCTCTCTACGAAGTGTATCCGCCACCTGGGCATCGTAGGCGAATGTAACATCCAGTATGCGTTCAATGCCGAAACGAATGACTATCGCGTTATCGAGGTGAATGCCCGCCTGTCCCGTTCTTCCGCTTTGGCATCCAAGGCCACGGGTTATCCGTTGGCATTCGTTGCCGCCAAGATAGCGCTGGGCTATACGCTCAACCAGATTGGAGAAATGGGTACTTCCAACTCTGCTTACGTAGCTCCGCAACTGGATTATCTGATTTGTAAGATTCCTCGTTGGGACTTGACGAAGTTCGTAGGCGTCAGCCGCGAAATAGGTTCCAGCATGAAGTCCGTAGGTGAAATCATGTCCATCGGGCGCTCCTTTGAGGAAATCATTCAGAAAGGTTTGCGTATGATAGGCCAGGGTATGCACGGGTTTGTGGGTAACGACCTGCACTTCGACGACCTGGATCGTGAACTTTCGCGTCCCACCGACTTGCGCGTCTTCGCCATTGCCGAGGCTTTGGAGAATGGGTATAGCATTGACCGCATCTTCGACTTGACAAAGATTGACCCCTGGTTCCTTGGCAAATTGAAGAATATTGTGGACTATAAGCAGAAACTTTCCCAATATAATAAGGTGGAAGATATTCCTGCCGATGTATTGCGCGAAGCCAAAGTGCTTGGTTTCTCAGACTTCCAGATTGCACGTTTCGTTCTGACCCCGTCGGGTAATATGGAGAAGGAAAACCTGCAAGTGCGTGCACGCCGCAAGGAACTGGGCATCTTGCCCGCCGTGAAACGCATCAATACTGTAGCTTCCGAGCATCCCGAACTGACTAACTACCTGTACATGACGTATGCCGTGGAGGGTTATGACGTGAACTATTATAAGAATGAGAAGTCGGTAGTTGTACTGGGTTCAGGCGCTTACCGTATCGGTTCTTCCGTAGAGTTCGACTGGTGCTCGGTGAATGCAGTGCAGACTGCACGCAAGCTGGGTTACAAGTCCATCATGATTAACTACAACCCCGAAACCGTATCTACCGACTATGATATGTGCGACCGTCTTTACTTCGATGAGCTTTCCTTTGAACGTGTACTCGATGTTATCGACCTGGAACAGCCCCGCGGCGTAATCGTGTCCGTAGGCGGACAGATACCGAATAACCTGGCAATGAAACTTCACCGCCAGTCAGTGCCCATCCTGGGAACTTCCCCCATCTCCATCGACCGTGCCGAAAACCGTAACAAATTCTCTGCCATGCTCGACCAACTGGGAATTGACCAGCCGGCTTGGCAAGAGCTTACCAGTCTGGAAGATGTGAAAGGCTTTGTAGAGAAAGTAGGTTATCCCGTACTGGTTCGCCCGTCGTATGTGCTTTCGGGCGCTGCAATGAATGTGTGCTATGATGAAGAAGAGCTGGAGAATTTCCTGCAAATGGCTGCCGAGGTATCCAAAGAGTATCCGGTGGTAATATCCCAGTTCTTGCAGAACACGAAAGAAATAGAGTTGGACGCTGTGGCGCAGAATGGTGAAGTAGTGGAATATGCTATCTCCGAGCATGTGGAGTTTGCCGGCGTACACTCCGGTGACGCTACGTTGGTATTCCCGGCGCAGAAAATTTACTTTGCTACGGCACGCCGCATCAAGAAGATTGGCAGGCAGATTGCAAAAGAACTGAATATCTCCGGCCCGTTCAATATCCAGTTCCTGGCGCGTAACAATGAAGTGAAAGTTATCGAATGTAATCTCCGTGCATCCCGCAGTTTCCCGTTTGTGTCCAAAGTCCTGAAACGTAATTTTATTGAGACGGCTACCCGCATCATGCTCGATGCTCCTTATACACGTCCCGACAAGTCGGCATTCGATATCGACTGGATTGGAGTGAAAGCTTCTCAGTTCTCTTTCTCTCGCCTGCACAAGGCAGACCCGGTATTGGGCGTGGATATGTCTTCCACGGGTGAGGTAGGCTGTATCGGCGACGACTTCTCCGAGGCATTGCTGAGTGCGATGATTGCTACCGGTTTCCAACTTCCTGAGAAGGGCGTGATGTTCTCTTCCGGCGCTATGAAGTCGAAAGTCGATTTGTTGGAGTCCAGCCGTATGCTTTCTGATAAGGGTTATAAGATTTATGCGACGGCAGGTACTGCGGCATTCCTTAACTCTAATGGCGTATCAGCCGAAGCGGTTTACTGGCCCGATGAACGTTCCGATGCCGAGAACAATGTGATGAAGATGATTGCCGAACATAAGTTCGACCTGATTGTGAATATTCCGAAGAACCACACCAAGCGTGAGTTGACGAACGGTTATCGTATCCGTCGCGGCGCTATCGACCATAATATTCCGCTGATTACGAATGCTCGTCTGGCAAGCGCCTTTATCGAAGCATTTTGTGAACTGAAGCTGGAAGATATCCGGATAAAGAGCTGGCAGGAATATTGATGGTTAATTTAGTGATTAGTGATTAGTGATAAGTGATAAGTGTTTAGTGATAAGTGCTTAGTGATAAGTGCTTAGTGATAAGGATTAGTAAGAGTATCTCTATTCTCCTCC